>JANYCI010000264.1 GCA_025360325.1 Limisphaerales bacterium
CGTGAAACGCATCGCGTTTCTCGACAGCAACTACGCTTACAACTCCACGAACCATGCGGAGAAAATCAGCCGCTGGCTGGCGGACACGGCGGAGCGTGGACGGCCCGTGCGCACAATCCAGCCAGAGCAACCGCAACATGCGGACGAGCCGTCCGCGCTGCGTCCCGCGAATCATCTCGTCGTGCTGGCGTATCAGGATTATCTCGGACTGCTAAACGGGAAAACTTTTGTGAGCGAGAGCGGCGGAACGTGGGGCCGCAGTCAGATGATGTTGGCCGATTTCAAAAAGCAGTTTCAGTTCACGTCTGAAACGAACGGCGGACTGGAACATTTTTCAACTGCGAGCGGACAGGTTGAATTTCTCCTGAAGGAAAATCCGGAACACAAAATTTTCCACACGGTGCAGGTGGAGCGGAACGGCTTCATCCACGCGCTGCTTTCCGGCTCGGCGGACGCGGGCAAAGACTACAAATATTTTGGCGAGCGGGCTTATACGAACTGGATTCAGGGCAACTAGCCAGAATTTTCAAGCCAGCTTCTTCGCAATTTCCTCGTCCAAAATCTCCCACACGGTCAGGGCGACAATAATTTTTTTCGTGCGCTTGAAAAATTTATCAATCTCGGTCAACGCGTCGCTGGAAAAATCAAAGCCGACAAAAAATCCCTTGTCACAATCTTCCCGCATCATCATGGCCTCAAACGAATCAATGTTGGGACGGCCAACTTTGTCTTTTTGGCAAACCTTGATTGCATACCAGCGACATTCTTCCATTGGTGGGTTTTCTGATTCGCGGTGCATGGCTGGCGAAACAACAATATGACCCTGAAAACCGCGCATATGCTTGCGGCTTGCCAGCCGTCTTCCACCAAGTTCTTTCAACATCCGTTGGACAAATTTCAATCGCGGCAGCTTTCGCATTTGAGCGATCCGCCGGGCAGATATATTTGATTTTCGGCTGGAATGTTCCGCCATAAATCACGCCGGGCTTTTGTTTATCTCCGCATCCAAAATTTCGCGCACCGTCAATGCTTTTATCGTGCGTCCCTGCTTGCGTTGAAAACGATCAATTTCAAACAGGGCATCACTCGTAAAATCGAAAGCGACGAAGTAGCCAAGCTTGCGGTCTTCCCGCAGCATCATGGCCTCAAACGAGTCAATGTCTGGCCGCCCGGCTTTGTCCGTTTGTTTGACTTGGATCGGATACCAGACATCGGTGAATTCAAATTCGCCCTTCGCCTTGCCACGTCGCTCCGGGGCGGCGCTCACGGGATAAATACGGCCATCAATGCCCATGTCGCCGACCTGGACTTTGTTGGGAATGCCGCCCAGCGCAACCACCGCCCAGTTTTCAAATTCAAAGTGCGGATACTTGCGCAACTCGGCTTCTGACTTGGGCAAATCGCGCACCACGAAGCCGCGCTGCGCTTTCCACAGCGATTCGTTTTCAGGGATGCCGCAGACATCGCGCAAACGTTTCGCCATGACGCGGCAGGCCGTGGGCGAAATATCAATGCCCATCCACTGCCGTTTCAGTTTCTGCGCGGCGACCAGCGTGGTGCCACAACCACAGAACGCATCCAGCACGATGTCGTTCTCTTTACTGCTCGCAGTAATGATGCGTTCCATCAAGGCGAGCGGTTTTTGGGTTGGATACCCTAGGCGCTCGGCGGCTTTCGCGCTGATGGGCGGAATGTCCGTCCACAAATCTTGCAGGGAAACACCCGGCATTTCTTCCGCAAAGTGCATCATGCGCGGCATTCCAGTTTCGCGATGCGTGAGCCGGCCTTCTTTCCAAAACTGAATCAAGTTGTCTTTCGAATAAGCCCAAAAACGTTTTTCGTATGGTTTAACGAATTTATATTCCCAATCTTTTTGCGGGCGTTTGTATTCGGCGTCCAAATCCGGTTCCCAATCGGAATTCGGAGCGAGTTTTCGTTTGACCCGCCATTCATATTCCGTGTCGCCGCCGGGCTTGGCCGCCGTGACATCGGTTTCCTTATAGTGACGTTTGTCCTTGGTAACGTGGCGATATTCACTCTCCAAATAATTTTCGTCGTAGGCGGTGAACTGCGCATTCCATGTCCACGTCTCGCCGCCGGTGTAGAAAAAAATGGAATCTTTAACGCGTCCAAATTGGGACATCCCTTGCTTGGTATCGCTGTGAGCGCTGCTGCGCTTCCAGATGATTTCGTTGCGGAAATTGTTTTCCCCGAAAATCTGATCCAGCATCACCTTCACATAATGGCTCGCGTGCCAGTCGCAGTGATAATAAAAGCTGCCGGTTTTTTTCAGGACGCGCGCCAGTTCCACGCAGCGCGGCCTCATGTATTCGATGTAGGCACGGGTGGATTCGTGGCGGTCTTCAAACGCGCGCTTCTCCTTCGTCTCGCCCCAGAACACTTCGTAGTTGCGGTTCGAGTTGAACGGCGGGTCAATGTAGATGAGGTCAATGCACGCATCCGGCAGCTTGGTGAGCTGTTCCAGATTGTCGCCGCAATACACGATGCGCGTGTCGAGCAACGCAGATGATTTCAATCGCGTGGATGCGGCTGGTTTGGCAATGGCTTTCTTGGCAGGAATTTTTTTCATGCGTCACAACTTCGCCGGCTCGCTGATCAACTGCGCGATGCGCTGGAGCAAACGTCCCGCTGCGCCGCCGTCGAGCACGCGATGATCAAAGCTCAACGTCAGATTCGCTTCGGTAACGGGGAGAAATTGTTGTTTTGATTCGTCCCAGCTTGGCACTTTGCGACCGGCGCCCATGCCGAGCACGAGCGTCTGTTCGGGTAGCGGAATCGGCGTGGCCCAGATGAGACCGAACGTGCCGAAATTCGTGACGGTGGCGATGGAACCGCCGGTGGCATCGGCGGGAAGCTTGCGCGCGCGCGCGAGTTCCACGAGTTCGTTGTAGCGCTGCGTCATCTCTTTCAACGATTTTTTGTCGGCGTTGCGGATGACGGGAACGAGCACGCCGTCGTCGGCTTCGACGGCAAAACCCACGTCAATGGAACTCGGATGGATGATTTTATTTCCCACGAGACGTCCGGCGACGGCGGAGTTTTCCGCGAGCGCAATCGCCAATGCGCGCAAGGCATACAGCGCGGGGCCGGGCTTGGGATGCGAGGCTTTGCGGTGCGCGAGCACGGCATCCAAAATCACGGGCAGGCCGACGGTGGCGAGTGGACGCGTCCAACTGCGGCGCATCGCATCCGCCACGGCGACGCGCATGGAGGACGCGCCACTCATTTTATGTTTCTCCAGACTGGCGATGTATTTCTCGAAATCTTCGACCGTCACACGACCCGCCGCGCCGCTGCCGGCCACGCCCGCGAGGTCGGCGGCGTGCAGGCCGAGTTCATCCATGCGCGCTTTGAGGCGTGGTGAAAGATAGCTCGCGCCGGCGGCGTTGGCGGGCACGGGCAAGCCACGGATACTTGGCTGCACGCGGTTCTTACCGCTGTTGATGCCGGATTTGGAAATCTGTTCCGTGTCGGTAAATTTTTGCGACGCGGAAACATCCATGCCCAGCCGCGCGGCCTCCTCGGCGGTGGCCTCAATTTTTCCGAGCGGCGCGCCCACGGCATAGCTCTCCTCCAATTGCGCGCTGAAATTTTCAATCTTTCCCTTGCACGGCGAGGCGACGGTCATCGTGGCTTTGTCGGTCTCGACTTCGATCAAGTCCTGGTCGGCCTCGACGTTGTCGCCAGGCTTTACGAGAAAATTAATGATGCGGGCCTCGGCGATGGATTCGCCAAGCTGCGGCATGATGATGGGGATGTGCATGGGGAATTATGAATGAAGAATTATGAATGAAGAATTCAGAAGCAGCATCATTCGGTGCGGAGCCGTTTCCGTAAATTGTATTTTTGAATTATTCATCGCGTTCAGCTTCGTAAAATTTTACGCGCCGCAGCCGCAACCGCACGCACGGTCGGGCGATGTGCGGCCCACAGGTTGGGATGATACGGCACGGGCGTGTCTTTGGCGTTGAGGCGTTGCGGCGGCGCGTCGAGCAGGCCGTAGCCTTCGCTGGCCACGCGCGCGATGACTTCCGCCGTGACGCCGCCCCACGGCCAGGATTCGCCAACGGCCAATAATTTTCCCGTGCGTGAAACGCTCGCCATCACGGTGTCGGTATCGAGCGGTTTCACGGAACGCAAGTCCACGACTTCGATTTCCCAGCCTTCAGCGGCGAGTTCGGTCGCGGCTTCGAGCGCGTCGTGAACCATCGCACTGTAGGCCACGATGGTGAGGTCACGACCTTCGCGGGCGATGCGCGCCTTGCCGATGGGCAGTGCCTCGCTCGGAAGTTTTTCGGCCTTGAGATGGCGATAGAGAAATTTGTGTTCGCAGAAAATCACCGGGTCATCAATGGCCACGGCTTCGAGCAGCATCGAGTAGGCATCTTCCACGGTCGCAGGCGTGAGCACGATGAGGCCCGGGTAATGCGCGTAAATGGTTTCCAAACTTTGGCTGTGAAACGGGCCACCGCCAGACGTGCCGCCGAACGGCAGGCGCACGGTGATGGGACACGGCACGCCGGTGCGCCAAAACAGCGTCGCGGCCTGATTGACGATCTGGTTGAAACCAACGGTGGAAAAATCCGCGAACTGCATTTCGACAATCGGCCTCATGCCTTCGATGGCCGCGCCGACGGCGAGACCAACCATCGCGTCTTCGGAAATAGGCGAGTCGAGCACGCGACCGGGAAATTCTTTCGCGAGATTTTTCGTGGCCTTGAACGCGCCGCCGAACGCGCCGACATCCTGGCCGTAGATGAACACGCGCGGATCATCGCGCAGGGCGTGGGCCTGGGCTTCGCAGATGGCATCCAAGTAAGTAATCATTCGATGTGCGTCTCGTTCAAATGTTCTGACGAAATGGCCGACCAGTTTTCGGTGAACGGATCGGGCAGCGGTTCGCGTTGGGCTTGGGAGACGGCGTCCTCGATTTCGCGGAGGGCTTCGCTGCGCCATACGGCGAGTTGCGCGGCATCAGTCATTTTATTTTGCAGCAGAAATTCCTCGGCGAATTTCAGGCAGTCGCGGCCGAGCGGGGATTTTTTCAACGCGGGATCAATGTAGTTGGCGTCGTCGTGTTCGCCGTGGCCGCAGAGCCGGAGCAAGGTGGCGACGACAAGTTGCGGGCCTTCGCCATTGCGCGCCTTGGCCATGGCACCGCCTACCGTTTCCAGACACGCAGACAAATCCGTGGCGTCCACCGTGTGCGCGCCGATGCCGTAACCGATGGCGCGGTCGGCTAAATTCTCGCACGCAAACTGGCGCGACGTGGGTGTGGAGTAGGCGTATTGATTATTGGCGACGACGAGGACTAGCGGGAGTTTTTCGACGGCGGCTTGATTGAGCGATTCGTGAAACGCGCCGGTGGAGGTCGCGCCTTCGCCAAGGCACGCGACGCCGACAGTTCCAGAAATTCCTTTCATGCGGCGGGCGAACAAAACGCCGTTGACCACGGAAATCATCGCGCCGAGATGCGAAATCATCGGGAGATAACCTTGCTGCGGACGGCCACGGTGGACATTGCCATCGCGTCCGCGCATGGGGCCGAGCGTGGAGCCGAGGTAGGTGCGGACGGCATCCAAAATGGTTTCGCCGAACGCGAGGCGACCGGCAGCATCGCGGATGAGCGGGGCGAAGACGTCGGTTTTTTTGAGCGAAACGCCGATAGAAGCGCTCAAGGCTTCCTGTCCTCTGCCGATAAATACACCACCGTGTATTTTGCCAGCGCGGTAGAGCGCGGCGAACTTGTCATCCAGCAGCCGGGCGCGCAGCATAAAGCGGAACGCCGCGAGTTGCGTCGCGGTGGCGAGGCTCGGCTCGGAGACAGTTGACAGCATGGGGAAAGTTTATGCCCGCGCTGCGAAGCCAGCAATGATTCTTTCAGCACCCGGAAGAATCGTCTGGCTGGCCGGTTTTATTTTTGTTAAACCGCGACGGGACTAGGTTGGGTGGGTGGGATACGACGACATGAACCAGGAAAAATTTCAAGCGATGCTGCTGGGCGGGGACACCCGACTGGCCGAGGCGGTGGCGGCGGCGGTGCGGCTGGAGGACGGGCGGTTTGTCGCCACGAGCAACGCGGAGGAGGCGTGGCGGCCGGTGCAAAATCATCCGCCGGAAATCTTGTTGCTCGATCTGAAAACTGCCGAGGCAGACGCGTTGACGCTGTTGCGGCAGATGAAACAGTTGCCGGCGGGACGGCCAATTTTTGTGGTGGCGCTGACGCCGGGCACGGACGCGAACCAAATTTTTAGGGCGTTTGATCTGGGGATAGATGATTTCATGCTGATGCCGTTCGATCCGGGATTGTTCCGGGCGCGGTTGCGGCACGCGGTGCTCATGCAACAGCGGATGGCGGATTTATGGCAGCGCCAGCACGAACTCACCGAGGCCTGTCGCACCGCCGAGGCGAACTCGCTGGCGAAGTCAGAATTTCTCGCGGCGATGAGCCACGAGATCCGCACGCCGATGAACGGCGTCATCGCGATGACGGGCCTGATGTTTGAGACGCCGCTCACGCCGGATCAACGCGGCTATCTGGAGACGATTCACAGCAGCAGCGAGTCGCTGTTGAAAATCATCAACGACATTCTCGACTTTTCAAAAATCGAAGCGGGCAAGATGGAGCTGGAGAAACGTCCGTTTGATTTGCGGGCGAGCATTGAGGATTCGGTCGGGCTGCTCGCGCCGCGCGTGTTAGAAAAACATCTGGATCTTGGCTACACGGCGGAGGCGACGCTGCCCACGCTCGTGGCCGGCGACGAGCAACGGCTGCGGCAGGTGCTGGTCAATCTGTTGAGTAACGCAGTGAAATTTACCGAGCACGGCGATGTGTTTGTGCGCGTGGAAAAAGTGCCGCCGCCGCTCGATGATCATGGCCAAAGCGGCGTGGTGGAACTTCATTTTTCCGTGCGCGACACGGGCATCGGCATCGCACCGGATCGGCTGTCGAAATTATTTCGTCCGTTCTCGCAGGCCGATGTTTCCACCGCGCGCAAATACGGCGGCACGGGTCTCGGCTTGGCAATCAGCCGTCGGCTCGTGGAATTGATGGGCGGAAAAATGTGGGCCGAGACCGTGCCGGAAAAAGGTTCGACGTTTCATTTCACGATCAAGACGAGCATCGTGCCGGATTCAACGCCGCCCGCCGTCAGCGCGAAACAAAATCGGCTGGCCGACCTGAAAATTTTGATCGTGGATGACAGCCCGGCGATGCGGGAAATGCTCGCCGGAGAATGTCGCCGGTGGGGCATGGCGCCCACGCCGGTGGCCACGCCCGCAGCGGCGCTGGAATTATTTCGCAACGGCAATCATTTTGATTTGGCCTTGATTGACCTCGTGCTGGGCGACGCCGACGGAGTGGCACTGGCCGCCGAACTGCAAACATTTCCGGCAGGCGCGATGATGCCGGTGATCATGCTCACGCCGTTGGGACGAAAATCGGATCCAGAAATTTCCCACGTCATTTTCGCGCACTCGGTGCACAAGCCGGTGAAGCCCGCGCAACTGTGTGCGGCGCTGGAACGCGCGCTGCTGAATCCGAAGGCGCAGCCGCGCGCGACCGAAGCGCCCAAATCCGACGCGACGCTCGCGACGAAATTGCCGTTGCGAATTTTGCTGGTGGATGACAATGCGATCAATCAGAAGGTGGCCATGCGGATTTTGCAGCAGATCGGTTATACGCCGGATACGGCGAACAACGGGCGCGAGGCACTGGAGGCACTGGACCGCAAGCCGTATGATTTTATCTTCATGGACGTGATGATGCCGGTGCTGGACGGGCATGAGGCTACGCGGTTGTTGCGCAAGCGGCAGATGGTCGGCGGTCAGGCAAATTATGATCAACGCATCGTCGTCGTGGCGATGACGGCGCACGCGATGGCGGGCGACCGCGAAAAATGTCTCGCCGCTGGGATGGATGACTACCTGTCAAAACCGGTGCGGCCAAAAGATGTCCGCGACATGGTGGAAAAATGGGCGGGAACTTTTCTGTCGGAAAATAAAAACACCGCCGCGCCGAAGCCAGTGGAAATTTTACGAGACGAACCGCCGGTGGACATGGATCGCATGAACGACTTGACCGATGGCAACCACGACAGTTTGCGCGAGTTGGTCGAAATGTATTTCAAGCAGACGAACCAGCAGATGGTGCAGATGCACACAGCCATCCACACTGGCCGGGCCGACGAGGTCCGCCGCGTGGCGCACAGTTGCGCGGGCGCGAGCGCGACGCTGGGCATGGCACCACTCGTGCCGAAATTGCGCGAGCTGGAAAAACTCGGCGCGTCCGGTGCCCTGCCGGGCGCAGCCGACATTTTGAAAAAAATTGAAACTGAATACGCGCGCATCAAGGAATTTCTCGCGGCCAATCCCGAACTCGCCGGGGTGATGGCCGGACTCAAACCCGCATGAAAAAAATTCTTATCATCGAAGACGACCCGATCGTCGCGAACGTCTACCGCAATAAGCTCGCCGTGGATGGCTACCAGACCGAGGTGGCAGCGGATGGCGAAACTGGCTTGCAAGCCATCGAGACGTTCCAGCCGCAACTCATCATCGTGGACCTGATGTTGCCGACGCTTTCCGGCGTGGATGTCATCCGCGAAACGCGGAGCATGGCGGCGTTTGCCAAGACGCCGATAATCGTTTTATCCAATACCTACCTGACGAATCTCGTGCAGGAGGCGTGGCGCGCGGGCGCGAGCAAATGTTTGTCCAAGACGGATTGCGCACCGAAAGATGTCATCGCCGCCGTGCGGCAGTTGATCGGCGACAGCGGCGCGATGCCGCACGCCACGGCGACGCAGGCCGCAGAAAATGCCACGACGCAAGCCGCCGCGCGGGACGCGGAGCATCAGTCTGAATTGCGGAAAACGTTCACGGAAAATATGGCCGCCACGCTTTACTCGTTGCGCGCGGCGGTGCAAGCACTCGTGAAGGCTGGCGACGAAATCGCCAAGCTCAAGCAGGTGCATGAACTTTACCGGCAGGTCCACGCGCTCAATGGCAACGCCAGCGTCGCGGGCTTTGGCCTCATTTCCCACATGGCTTCCGCGCTCGAAGCAATGCTCAAGGAAATCTACGAGAAATCCAAAAACATCAACGCCTCCACCATTCGCACCGCTGCGAACGCGGTAGATTTTCTCGGCTTCCTGTTTGAACGCGGCACCATCACCGGTCATCAGGACATTCCCTCCTCAAACATTTTGGTGGTGGATGACGAGGTGATTTCGCGCCGCGCCATCACCTACGCGCTCGACAAAGCCAAACTGAAATCCACCGCGCTCGACAATCCGCTCGCGGCACTGGAACTCATCACCACCACCGATTTCGACCTAATTTTTCTCGATGTGGATATGCCGGGCATGAACGGCTTTGAGCTATGCACCAAAGTCCGCGCGCTGCCGCAGCATAAAAAAACGCCCATCGTTTTTGTCACTAGCCTCACGGATTTCGACAGCCGCACTAATTCCACCATGGCCGGCGGCAACGACTTCATCGGCAAACCATTTCTCTTCATCGAACTCACGGTGAAATCGCTCATCCATGTGCTGCGGAAAAAATTGACCACGCCCGCTTAATGGCACGGGCAGCTTGCCCGTGTGATTCGAAATAAAGTTGTCAGGTTCGCGGGGCAGTTTGGTGGGGCGAGCGTCCTACCTTGCCTTGTGAAATCTCTGCAAGCTGGCAAAATTTCCGCGTGACCAAACTCCACGCAAAATTTATTCCCGCGGCCGATAAAAATTCCCGGCAACTATTCGTCGTCCTGCACGGCCTCGGCGATTCGGCGGACGGCTGGAGCTGGCTGCCGGATGCGCTCGCGCTGCCGTCGCTCAACTATCTCCTCGTCAACGCGCCCGATGATTACTACGGCGGCTATTCGTGGTTTGATTATCCCGGCGACATCGCTCCCGGCATTCACCGCAGCCGGAAATTACTTTTTGATTTGCTCGACGACTTGCGCCTGAAAAATTTTCTCGCCGATCAAATCACGCTCGGCGGATTTTCGCAAGGCTGCCTCATGGCGATTGAAACCGGCTTGCGCTATCCGCACCGGCTCGCGGGCATCGTGGGCATCAGCGGCTGGGTTTTTGAAATTGAAAATTTAATTCGCGATCTCACGCCCGTCGCGCGGTCACAGCGGCTGCTCGTCACGCACGGACACTTCGATCCGATTTTGCCTTTCGCCGAAGTGAAACCGCAAGTCGCGCAACTTCAGTCGGCGGGACTCAACGTGACGTGGCGCGAATTTCCCAAAGCCCACACCGTCCACGGCGACGAAGAAATTTCGGTGATCCGCGAATTTGTCCGCGCCGGTTATCCAACCCCAAGGCAACTTCAGTGATTTAGAAAACCACGAAAAACCCAATTAAACACTGGTTTTTTCGCGGATCATTTGACAAAGCCTATTCGTTATGGTCTAGTGATTTCGTTGCAGCCTAAGCCTGACTTCCTTCCTGAAGTCAGACACGGGAGACCCAAATTCCTCGGAGTCGAGGACGGGGCGAACGAAGTCAGGCAACTGATTTCAAGGCCACTTTCAAGGCCAAGCCCGACAGCTAATCTCGTAGGCAATTGGAAGGGCGATCCTCTGGATGGCGCGAATGCGCCGTCGTCACGGTCACCCCACTGAAAAACGCGTTGTGCGCGCACACGGCGATAACCCGTGCCTGCGTGCCCAACCACATCGGAGCCAACCTATGACAAATGCGAAACCATGTCCGGAGTGCGGGCAAAAAAATCTGTTCGTCACTACGACAAATTCTGGCGGCGGTTATGGCCCGATGCTGTTGCCAAAATTAAGCGGCTTTTTTACCACCGCAAAATTTGAAGTGGTGGTGTGCGCCGATTGTGGGCTGACGCGGTTCTTCGCGTCAACCGAGGCACGCAACCGGCTGGCCACGACCAGCAACTGGAGGCACTTGTGAACACCTATCGTCACACCCAAAATAGCCCGCTCATTGTCGGCGTGATGGTGGGATTTTTCGTCGTCCTATTTTTGCTGGGCGTGTTTGTGCTGAAGCCGTTTCTCATCACCGCGCCGCTGCTGCTGTTCGTGGGCTGGTTGTTTCACTCGCTCACAATCGAAATTGACGGCGGCGAACTTCGCTGGCAATTCGGTCCCGGCCTGATTTCCAAGCGCGTCGCGTTTTCGGAAATCGCCTCGGCGAAAGTCGTGCGGACAAACTTTTTTAATGGCTGGGGCATCCACTGGGGCCGCTATGGCTGGCTCTACAACGTCTCCGGGTTTAACGCCGTCGCCATCACCTTGCGCAGCGGAAAACGAATTGCGCTCGGCACCGACGAGCCGCAGGTGTTGGCCGCCCGCCTGAATGAAATGCTCCAACCGAACCAATCCGCCACCCTTCGCACCTAACCAAATGTATGCTTGATACCATTTACATGGGAACTGTCCTCCTGATTTTTGCGGCCTTTGCGCTCTATGCGCGGGGCTGCGAAAAACTCTGAATAAAAATTTTATGGAAAACCTCATTCTCGGAATCATCGCTCTCGCACTTTGCGTTTATCTCATCGTCGCGATGGTTCGTCCCGAAAAATTTTAACAAAACTGCCATGAACATTCATCAATGGTTGGAACTCGCGGTGTATCTCGGCGCACTCATTCTCGTCACCAAGCCGCTCGGACTTTATCTCGGTCGCGTGTTCGATGCCAATGGTCGCACTTGGCTCGACCCGCTTGTGCGCCCGCTGGAAAAACTCACTTACTGGATTTTCCGGGTTGACCCGGCGAAGGAACAGGGTTGGAAACAATACACGTTCGCGATGCTGACGTTCAGCCTGGTGAGCCTGCTGTTCACTTACACGATTTTGCGGCTGCAAAATTTTCTGCCGCTCAATCCGCAAAATTTCCCCGCGCTGTCGGAACATCTCGCGTTCAATACCGCCGTCAGCTTCACCACGAACACCAACTGGCAGAGCTATGCCGGCGAATCCACGATGTCGTATCTCTCGCAGATGGTCGCGCTCACCATCCACAATTTTTTCTCCGCAGCCGTTGGCATGGCGGTCGCGGCGGCGCTGGTGCGTGGCATCGCGCGGCCCACGGCGCAGACCATCGGCAACTTCTGGGTAGATGTCACGCGCATCACTTATTATCTGCTGCTGCCGCTGTGCCTCGTGTTCGCAATTTTTCTCGTGTCGCAAGGCATGATCCAAAATTTCAAACCTTACACGGCGGCGAAATTGATCGAGTCGCAAACCATTTCCGTTCAGAAAAACGATGTGAGCGGTAAGCCCGTCGTAGATACCAAGGGAAATCCCGTGATGGAAAATCAAACGCTCGACACACAGACGATTGTGCAAGGCCCGATGGCGTCGCAGGTCGCGATCAAAATGCTCGGCACGAACGGCGGCGGTTACGCGAACGCCAACGCCGCGCATCCGTTTGAAAATCCCACGCCGCTCTCCAACTTTCTGCAAATGCTCGCGCTCCTCTGCATCGCCAGCGCGATGACGTATCACCTCGGCCGCGAAACTAAAAATCAAAAGCATGGCTGGTCGGTTTGGTCGGGGATGTTCGCC
>JANYCI010000267.1 GCA_025360325.1 Limisphaerales bacterium
CCGATGACGCGGTCAGCCCACATCAGCATTTCCAATTTTTTATCCCTGACGAGGTGCGCGTGCAGCGCGTTGACCTGCGCGGCGAACAGTGCCGGCGGATTTTTTCCCCGGCAACGCGGACATTCCTCCGCACCGAGCAGATAAACTTCATCCATGCCGACGTGAACCGCGTCCGCCTCAAAGCCCGCCGCCATTTCATCAACGAGTGAAAAAACAATTTCATCCAGCTCCGGCGCAGACGGGCACCATTCGAGGCAGTAAATGTTTTTGTTCGTGAGCGACTGTGACGGCGTCTCGTTGAATTCAGGATGCACGCGCAGCAACGGCTCCGTGCGTCCACCAAACGATTGGTGGCCGAGGCAGTTGAATTGGGGAACCAGCCGGATGCCATTCTGCCGCGCCATCGCCGCGAGCCGGTGCGCGGTTTTTTGCGTGATGAAATTTTCCCCCCGCAGTTCCGGGTGCGCCTGAAATTCGTAGCTGTAATTCACCTCCAGAACCACGGTGTTCACGCCCGACTTGGCAAGTGCTGGCAGGGTGCGGATGAGTTCCTGCGCACGCGATTCACGGTCCACCCACAGATGCACGCCACGCCACGCGCCGGAAATCTTTGCTGGCGGTGCGTGGGCTTGCTTGGATTTTGGCGTCGCTGCGCAACCCGCCAGGACCAGGCCGAAGCCGGTGGCGAGCGCGATGGTTTTGAAAGTTAATTTTCCTTGCACCCCGCCAGCTTACCGGCGAAAACAGGCGGCGCAACTTTTCCGGACTAAAATTCGCCGCCTGTTACAAAACCACAAGAGAAGCCATAACTTTTGGCTTTTATCGTTGGAAAATGATGCAAAGTTAGGATCATGCAAAAACGGTTGCTGCCACAAATTCCAAAACTGACTTGTTTGAATATGCGCCCCGTCATCAACCGGAAACCTCCCGCTGCGTTCACCCTCATTGAACTTCTCGTCGTCATCGCCATCATCGCCATCCTCGCAGCCATGCTGCTCCCCGCGCTGTCCGCCGCCAAGGAAAAAGCCAAGGCGACTGCCTGCTTGAACGATCTCAAGCAGCTTGATCTTTGCATCGTGATGTATGCCGGCGATTTCAACGACGCCTTGCCCAACAACGAGTCGGTGGGAAACGCCGCCTGTGGTCCAAAGGCGTGGGTTCGTCAGGGCGGGGTCGGGCCTTCCTCCTACACCGGCAATGCCCGCACTGATTCAACGGACGGCGCAATCCGCAACGGCACTCTGTATGACTTTAACAAAAGCGCAAAAATTTACATTTGCCCCTCGGACTTGACCCCTATCTATGGCGCGGCCGGGAAAACCCGGACCCGCAGCTATTCGATGCCCACCGGAATCAATTGGGCCGATGGCAACCCGCCTGATTACAACAATGCTTACGCAAAAGCTTCAATCAAAAAAGTCGGTTCCATGATTGATCCAACCCCGGTGAATGCAGCGGTTTTTGTGGAGGAGGCGGCAAACAGTATTGATAACAACGTGATTGGAATCATCGCCCGATCAGCACCAAACACTTTCGCAACCGGAACCGTCTTCTGGAACCCACCCAGTTCTCGATACAGTAAAAGTGGAACCATTGGGTTCGCTGACGGGCACGCGGAAATCCATCACTGGAAAAACCACTGGATTGTGGACGCCAACAACAAACCAGATGATGGACAAGGATCAGTCGGCATTTCGTTTAATTCAACCTCGGGCGGGGCGGCCGACGAAGACTATAAATACCTTCAGACGCTCGTGCCCGTTGTCCCATGATTTTTTTTATCGCGTCAGCAACCGAAAGAGTTCGCGTGACGCATCCCGCCGTCGGCCCAACTCTGGCGCGGGAGCAATTTTTTTATGCCTGACCTGAACCGCCGAAAATTTATTCAACGCTCCGCGCTCGCCGCGCTCGCCGTCGGCGCATATCAATCGCCCTTCATCCGCATCGCCCGCGCCAATGAACCTGGTGCCAATTCAAAAATTCGCATCGGCCTCATCGGCTGCGGCGGCATGGGCTGCGGCCTGCCGTCCGGCGGCGATCTCGCGTGTTTTTTTCTGAACCCAGAAGTGGACTGCGCGGTGGTCTGCGACATTGACGACGCGCGGCTCGCGAACGCCTTGAAGGTGTGTGAAAATCACAACCGCAAAAAACCGGACACCGTGAAAGATTTCCGCCGCGTGCTCGACCGCAAGGACGTGGACGTGGTTTTGATCGCCACGCCGGATCACTGGCACGCGTTGCCGACGGTGATGGCGGCGCAGGCGGGCAAAGATATTTACGTCGAGAAGCCGCT
>JANYCI010000343.1 GCA_025360325.1 Limisphaerales bacterium
AAACCATGAAGAAATTAAAATGTTTCCTCGCGCTCGCGTTGCTGGCCACTGGCCTGCACGCCGCCAATTCGGTCGAGCAATGGGGCGTTTTCGAAATCGCATTGAACGGGCCGATGAATGGGAATCCTTTTCTCGACGTGAAAATTTCTGCGCGTTTCACGCTAGGAACGAATGACGTTGCGGCCAATGGTTTTTATGATGGCGATGGAATTTATCGCGTGCGCTTCATGCCGGAAAAAACTGGACCGTGGATTTACAAAACTACCAGCAATGTTCGCAAGTTGAATGGCAAGCGCGGTGAATTCACCGCCACAAAACCATTGCCGGAAAATCACGGGCCGGTGCGCGTGGCGAACACGTTTCATTTCGCCTACGCGGACGGCACGCCTTACAAACAGCTTGGCACGACGTGTTATGTATGGCAGTTGCAGGATGAGGCGTTGCAAGAGCAGACACTGAAAACGCTCGCGTCGTCGCCGTTCAACAAAATTCGTTTTTGCGTTTTTCCGAAGCATTACACTTGGAACACCAACGAGCCGGTGATGTATCCGTTTGACGTGCTGGGGAGCACACGCGCCCCGCGTGTGTCCGACGGCGCCCCGCCGTCGGAACAACGCGCGCCATCGCGCGTTGTGACCTCGCGCGGTGGCGCGCTCGGGGCGGTTGACGAGGCGTCAACCGCCGCACGCGAGGCGCGTGCGCTCCCCGAAACAAACTGGGATTTCACGCAGTTCAACGTGACATATTTTCAGCATCTCGAACAGCGCGTCGCTGATTTGCAAAAGCTCGGCATCGAGGCGGACATTATTTTGTTTCATCCGTATGACGAAGGGCATTGGGGCTTTGACCGGATGACGGCGGCGGTGGATGATCGTTATCTCAAATACGTTATCGCGCGGCTGGCGGCGTATCGCAATGTCTGGTGGTCGCTCGCCAACGAATACGATTTCATGAAGGAGAAAAAGGAATCGGACTTCGTGCGTTTCGGCGAAATCGTTGCGCACGACGATCCGTATCATCATTTGCTCTCGATCCACAACGGTCAGAAATTTTTCAATCACACCTTGCCGTGGATCACGCACGCGAGCATCCAGAACGGCGCAGCGGTGGAGGAGGTTGGACGCGCGGAGATGTATCGCGACGTGTATCGCAAGCCGGTTGTTTTTGATGAGGTGAAATACGAGGGCGACATCGCGAATCGCTGGGGCCAGTTGAGCGCGGAGGAATTGGTTTTCCGTTTTTGGAATTCCACAATCGCCGGAACGTATTGCGGCCACGGCGAAACTTACAAGAGCGACGACCAAGTTTTGTGGTGGTCAAAAGGCGGCTTATTGAAAGGTCAAAGCCCCGCGCGCCTCGCGTTCCTGAAACATGTTTTGGACGCCGCGCCCGCTGAAGGCATTGAACCGATTGACAAGTGGCAAAACTCACCCATCGGCGGCCAGCCCGGAAAATATTATCTGATTTATTTTGGCAAACAGACGCTGACGAACTGGACGTTTCAAATTCCAAAACCGCCGCTCGGAAAATTTCAGTCCGCCGATGACCTCAAATTCACCGTCGAAGTGCTCGACACCTGGAACATGACGGTGACGCCACAAGACGGCGTCTTCACGCTCAAGAAGAAGGATGGTTATTCGTTCGCGGATAAAGATGGCCGCAGTATCACACTGCCGGGCAAACCTTACATGGCTATCCGCATCAAACGCGTGGAATAAATTTCATGCGCCAGCAATTTCATGAACTGACCATTTCCACGCGCGGACGCGGGCTGATTGAGTTCACCGCCACCGTGGAAAAATGGGTTGCCGAAAATAAATTCCGCGACGGCCTGCTCACGCTCCACTTGAAGCACACGTCTGCCTCGCTGCTCATCCAGGAAAACGCCGACCCCGCTGTGCGCCGCGATCTCGAAGCGTTTTTCGCGCGGCTCGTGCGCGATGGTGATCCGCTATTCATTCACACCGCTGAAGGCATTGACGATATGCCCGCGCACATCCGCACCGCGCTGACGGCCGTGAATCTTTCCATCCCGCTGCACGGCGGCGAACTCACGCTCGGAACGTGGCAGGGAATTTATTTGTGGGAACACCGCAGGCATCCGCACACTCGCCACATCGCGCTACACTTCCTCGGCGAATAATTTTGGGAGGCCGAGCTGCCGCTCGGCCTCCCCGCTTGACAGCGGCAAATTTTTTGGAGCGGCTCTAAATTATTTCCGTCCGTCCCGCTGCGAGAAAGTGCAGCGCCCGCAGCGTGACGGGACGCTTAAAAATCTTTTTCAGTGCCGCCGCGTAGAGTTTCAACTGCGGCGTGTAGGTTCGGATTTTTTCCGCCAGCCCGTCCGCGTTCACGGCGTCGGTCTTGAAATCCACCAGCCAGATTTCAGCCGGCAGCAGCACCACGAGATCCGCCACGCCTTGCACGACGACAAATTCATTTTTCATTTCTGCGGGTGGAATTTTGCAGCCGATGATTTTGGAAATTTCTGCCGGGCTGAAGCGCGCGGTGAACGGCAGTTCCCGCCGCACCGCTGCGCGATGGGAGATGAGTTTTTCCCCGAGCGTCGAATTCCAGAATGCCGCCAACGCATCCAGATCCAGCGCGGCAGCTTCCGCCGCTGACAGATAATTCTCCTGCACCAGCCGATTGATTTCCGCCGCCCAGTCACCGGTCTTTCCCAGCGCGACGTGCTGCAAAAATGTGTGGTGCGCCGAGCCGATTTCGGTCGCGGACAATTTGGAGTCGTCCGGTTTTAGATTTGAAATTTTAGATTTGAAATTCTGGGTGCGAGCTGGCGGCGGCGGACCCGCGTCCGGGAACATTGGTTCCGCTTCATCGTCCAGTTCCGCCGCCGCGCGCCGCAATTCGGTGACGGATGATTTCGCCTTGTGTCGCGTGGTGTTTAGTTGCGGATAAGGCCTGTCCAAAACGATTTTCAGTTTTTCCATCGCCACCATATCCAGCCCAGCCGGTTCGGTTTCAAGTTTCAGGTTTCCTATTTCCGCCTTGTCTGCATTGGCCAGCTCCGCATCGTCCGCCAACCGCCAGCGCAACAGTTCTTCTTTTTTCGAGTTGAGCGCGAACCACATTCTCAGCCAATCGGCGAAACTATTCGCGTCCGCGATTTTCTGCGTCGTCACCGGTTGCGGCTGCGTCCACTTTTCTTCCCAATTTTTCTCCGTGATGCTGGCGGTCAAAATCAGGTTGTCCCGCGCGCGGGTGAGCGCGACGTAAAGCAGCCGCAACTCCTCGCCGCGCAGTTCGCGCTGCTGCCGCCGTTGCGCGAGCCAGTGCGGCAGGCTCGGATAGCGTCGCCCGCTCGCTGGCGGTTTCACTTTCGGGCACAGTCCCAACTCCTCGTCGAAAATAATTTCGGCTCGCAAATCCTGCTCGTTGAATTTTTTGGCGAGGTCGGCCAGCACGACGACGGGAAATTCCAAACCCTTGCTTTGATGAATGCTCATAAGGCGAACCGCGTTTTCCGCCACCGTCGCCGGGACTTCCGGCTCCACTGCCATCGCCTGCTGGTTCTCGATAAACTTCAAAAAGTGCCGCAAGCCCTGACGTTGAAACTGGTCAAACTTCTGCGTGAGTAGCAAAAAACCGGCGACGTTCGCCGCGCGCTGCGGGCCACGCGGCTGTGCCCGCAACCAGTCGGCATAGAATGTTTCCGCCAGAATTTCTTCGAGGCATTGCGAGAGCGAAATTTGTTTCACCAACTTCCGCCAGCGCGAAAACTTTTCGAGAAATTTTGAAACTTTCGCCACCAGCTTCTGAATTCTGGCTTCTGAATTCTGAATTCTCACCAACGCCGTCCAAAAATGTTTCTCGCGCGCCGCGAGCCGAATTTCCGCCAACTCATCCAACGAGAGGCCGACGAATGGCGAGCGCAACACGGCGATGCACGGCACGTCTTGCAACGGATTGTCCAGCAATTGCAGCAGGCTTATGAGGTCGAGAATTTCCGCGCCCTCAAAAAAATTCCCGGGCGCGACGGCCAGCGGAATCCCGGCGCGCTCAAATTCTTTCGCAAAAACCTCCGATTTGCCGCGTGGCGAACGCAGGAGAATTGCGACATCGCGCCATTCGGCGGCGCGAAAACTTTTCCCGTGTTCGTCCCAGATTTGAGTTTTTCCGGCGACGCAATCTTTCAAATGTTGCGCGACCAACCGCGCTTCTTTTTGCGCTTCAGCCAAGTCGGCGAATTCGCCCTCGGCTTCGTCCCGCGCCACGTTGCGACCGGGCTTCAGTCGCAGCAACAACTCCACGCGCGGCGCAGAATCATTCGCGACACTCAATTCGCTGCGTGTTTGCGGCGAGCCAAATTTCAGCGTGGCTTCCGCATCGTATGCCACGCCGCCGATTTCCTCGCGCATGATCAGGCCGCAGACGGAATTCACAAAATTAAGAAGCCCTTCGCGGCTGCGGAAATTTTCCGAGAGCGGGATTATTTTTCCGCTGGTTTTCCAATCCCGCGCATAGCCGCGAAAAATTTTCGGATCCGCCAGGCGGAAGCGGTAGATGCTCTGCTTCACGTCGCCGACGAGGAAGCGGTTGCCGGTAGCTTCGGGCTTGCCTCGTCCCTCGGAGGGGAGAGGGATTGAAGGTGATGGAGAAGCATTGTGCGCCAATGCCGCGATGATTTTGTCCTGCGCCGCGTTGATGTCCTGATACTCATCCACGAAAATAAATTTTAATTTTGCGCGCCACGCGGCGGCCACCGCCGTCGGTTCTCCGGTTGAAAAATTCCAGAGGAGCTGGAGCGCGAACTGTTCAAGATCGTGAAAATCCATCACGCTGTCGCGCCGCTTGGCCTCGGCGAAGCGCGTGGCAAATTCTTGCGCGAGCCGCAGCAACGTTTCCATCTGGCCACGCACCCAGCTCCAGTCCTCCGCCAGCGGGTCGGTGCCATTTTTGATTGGCGCGAGCGCGACGAGAAAAGCGGCCTCGTCAAAAAAATCTTCCAAAGGCTTTCGCAGAACGGTTTTCTTTTTTAATGGCCAGTTACCATCGGCGGAAACGATTTGCTCCAGAACGTCCGCCGCCTGTGCGCGGGAAAATGATTTTGACAGGCGCGATAAAATGCCCGCCAATTCAGCGGCTTTGACGTTTTCGGTTTTGAACGTTTCCAACACTGGCAGCCATTCATCGCGCCAGCTTGCCAGCGCGGCGAGCAGCCAGTTCTGCCAGTCACCCGGTTCGGGGCGGGAAAATTTTTCGGTTTGTTCCGCGAGCCAACCGGCGGCGTCGGGACGGGTTTGCGAATAGTGATGCAGTTGGAGGATCAGCGCGCGGATGTCTTCATCGCGGCCACCACCGTGAACCTGAACTAGATTTTGCACGGCGAGGGAAATTTCCCCCGCGCCTTCGTAGTGCGAATGAAATTGTTCGGCCAACACTTCGTGGGCGCGTTGACGCGCCTCGCCTTCGTCGAGCAACGCCAATTGCGGATCGAGGCCGAGTTCGTAAAAATGTTCACGCACGAGCTTGCGGCAAAAACTGTGCAGCGTGCCGATGTGCGCGAGATCAAAGCGGGCGAGCTGTTCCTGCCAGAAGTTGAGGGTTGAGGGTTGAGAGTTGAGGGCAGCGTCTTGCGCTTTGGCTTCTAGCGCGTGGCGGAGACGTTGACGCATTTCGGCAGCGGCAGCTTCGGTGAAAGTGACGATGAGCAATTCATTGATCGCTGCGCTATCGCGTTCCAGACAATCGAGACAACGCTCCACGAGCGTTTTAGTTTTGCCCGTGCCTGCGCCCGCCATCACGAGCACATTGCCGCGCACCGCCACGGCGTTTTGCTGCGAGGGCGTGAGTGAATTATTTTTGGTGCGCGGCGATTCCATTGCGGAGGCCGCATCGTAGCCGCCGATGGAAAAACTCACAAATGGAAAGGCGCGAGCCGGTTGGAATTTTTTGGAAAGTTTCCCCGGCGCGAAGACTGCGTTACACTGCGCGCTCTGATATGAACGACCCGCGTGTTGACGAAATTCGCCAGCTCCTGCCGCAAGCCATGTTGCCCGACTGGGTGCGGCTCGGCGGACGCATGGTGCGTTTGTTGCGCGACCAATATCATCCGCAGACGCACGAGAAACTGCTGCAACGAATTCACGAACAAGTCCTCGCCTCCGTGCGGCTGCGCGAGGAGCGGCAGGCGAATATTCCAAAAATAATTTACCCGCCGGACTTGCCTATCACTGCGCGCAAGGACGACATCGTGGCCGCCATCCGCGCCAATCAAGTCGTCGTCATAGCGGGCGAAACGGGTTCGGGTAAGACGACGCAAATCCCCAAGATGTGTCTCGAAGCCGGTTTGGGCATCGCGGCGAAAATCGGTTGCACGCAGCCGCGTCGCGTGGCGGCGCTTTCGATTTCGCGCCGCATCGCGGAAGAACTCGGCGTGAACTGGGGCCGCGAAGTCGGCTGCACGATTCGTTTTGATGATCGCAGCAGCGCGCAGACTTACATCAAGTTGATGACCGACGGAATTTTGCTGGCCGAGACGCAAGGCGATCCGCTGCTCTCGGAATACAACTGCATCATCATTGACGAAGCGCACGAACGCAGCCTGAACATTGACTTTTTGTTGGGTTACTTGAAAACGCTGCTCGCCAAACGCAGCGATCTCAAGCTCATCATTACGTCGGCGACGATTGATACCGCGACATTTTCCAAAGCCTTCAACGACGCGCCCATCATCGAAGTTTCCGGACGGCTCTATCCGGTGGAAGTGATTTACGCGCCGTTCGATGCCGACTCAGAAGAGCGCGGTGACGTGACGTATGTGGACGCCGCCGTGCGCGCCGCCGAAACGGCGCTGTGCGAACCGGGCAACGGCGACATTTTAATTTTCATGCCCGGCGAACGCGACATCCGCGAGACGTGCGATTTGCTCGAAGGCCGCTTTGGTCGCGAGACGGAAATTATTCCGCTGTTCGGTCTGTTGAGCGCGGCGGAGCAGCAACGCGTTTTTGCTGAATCGTCACAACGCAAAATTATTGTCGCCACCAACATCGCGGAAACGTCGCTCACGATTCCCGGCATCCGTTACGTCATTGATTCCGGGCTTGCGCGCATCAGCCGTTACAATCCGCGCACACGCACCAAGCGATTGCCCGTCGAGCCGATTTCGCAGAGCAGCGCGAACCAACGCAAAGGCCGCAGCGGTCGCGTGCAAGACGGCGTGTGCATCCGCCTGTATTCCGAAGAGGATTTCAACGAGCGGCCGCAATACACGCAGCCGGAAATCCAGCGAGCGAATTTGGCCGAAGTTATTTTGCGGATGCGCGCGTATCGCCTCGGCGACATCGAGACATTTCCGTTCGTGAATCCACCCCCGCCCTCGGCGATTGATGGTGGTTACAAGTTGCTTCAGGAACTCGGCGCGCTCGATGACGCGCGTGAACTCACGCAGCTCGGCCACGATCTTTCGCGCCTGCCGATTGACCCGACGCTTGGCCGGATGCTGTTGCAGTCGCAACACGAACACGCCGGGCGCGAACTGCTCATCATCGCCGCCGGCTTGAGTATTCAAGATCCGCGCGAACGTCCGCTGGATCGCAAAGACGCGGCGGCAGCGGCGCACAAACGCTTCATTGATCCGTCATCGGACTTTCTTTCGCTGCTTAAAATTTGGGACGCGGTTCACGATCAATGGGAAAAAATTCGCACGCAAGGCCAGCGGCGGAAATTTTGCAAAGCGAATTTTCTCTCCTACCTGCGGATGCGCGAGTGGCAGGATTTGCACGCGCAACTGCATGGTGCACTGGAAGACTTGGGTCGCTTCAAACTGAACGAGCGCAACGCGGATTATGCCGCGATTCATCGCTCGATTCTCACCGGCTTGCTCGGTCACGTCGCGTTGCGCAAAGAACGCAATCAGTATCAAGGCACGGGTAACCGGCAGCTTGCGATGTTTCCCGGCTCGGCGCTGTTTGATCGGAATGAGCGGCAGCCGAAACCCGCCGCCCGCAACGCGAATCAGCCAGTGCCGAAGCCTGCATCCACGCAGCAACCGCCGTGGATTGTCGCAGGCGAAATCGTGGAGACCTCGCAATTATTTGCGCGAACAAATGCCGGCATTGATCCGCTGTGGATCGTGCAGCTCGCGTCGCATCTTTGCAAAACCACGCACCAAAATCCGCACTGGAGCGTGGCCGCAGGAAATGTTTTGGTCGAGGAACGCACGACGCTTTACGGTATGGAAGTGCGGAAGGTGAAGGTCTCACACGGCAACATCAATCCCGCCGAGGCCACGGAAATTTTCATCCGCGCCGCGCTCGTGGAAGATGATTTGCTCCCGTCGCGCCGCAAAGTCACCGATGATGAAAGCGACGACGATGACACGCGCATTTTCCGTTCAGCGGACAAACCGCAACCATTGCCGCCACAGTATTTCTTTCTTGAACACAATCGGAAGATTCGCGAGAAGATCGAGAACTGGCAGACGCGCGTCCGCAGCCACAGCCTCGGCAACTTGGATGGAAAATTGTTTGAGTTTTATGCGCGAAAAATAAGTGCGGCACCTTTCGCCACCCTCTCCCCCAGCGGGGGAGAGGGACGGGGTGAGGGGGCATCGGACGCAGAGACGCTTGCGCTCCTCACAGAAAACAAACACCAACGAACCGGGGCGGAGACCGGCGCTCCAAGCGCACAATGCGTTTCCTCTTTGCATGAATTGAACCGCCTCATCCGCGATTGTGGCGGCTGCGATTTTTTATGCGCGACGGAAGCAGATTTGACCGGCGGCACAGAATTAAATTTCGACCGCGAAGCCTTTCCCGATGCCGTGCCGCTGGGCGGTCAACCGGTCGCCGTGGCCTACGCGTATTCGCCCGGCGAGGAAAATGACGGCGCGACGGTGAAGCTCGGTTTCGGTCTGGCGCAAACCGTTTCGCAATCGTGCGTCGAATGGTCGGTGCCGGGCTTGCGCGAAAGTTTGGTGAACGAACTTTTGCGCGCGTTGCCAAAAAGTATTCGCCGCGAACTGCAGCCGTTTCCGCCGAAGGTCGCGGAGATTGTCAGCGAACTGCGAGCGGCCGGCGAATCGTTGCAGCACGATCTGGCCGTGTTTATTGGCCGAAAATATGGCGTGGCCATTCCGCCGGGTGCGTGGCCGAGCGATGCCATTCCCGCCCATCTGCGTCCGCGCATCGAGGTGGTAGGCAACGATAAAAAAATTATCGGCACGAGCCGCGACCTCGCCGCGCTCCGGCAAAAATTGGAACAGGTGAAAACCAAGCCCGCGCCGGACGACTCGGCGTGGGCGCGCGTGGCGGCGCAATGGGAACGCACCGGCATCACGACGTGGAATTTTGGCCCGCTGCCCGCGCGCATCACGGTCAGCGAAAGTGGCCCGGTGCCGACCTACGCATGGCCGGGGTTAGCTGTCGAAAAAAATTCAGTGAGCTTGCGACTTTTTCGCACGGAAGATCTAGCGCGGCAGGCGACACTCGGCGGAATTCAAAAACTCGTAGAACTCGCGCTCTCCAAAGATTTCGCGTGGCTGCAACGGGATTTGCGCGCGTTGAACGGTTTCGACACGCTCGTGGCGAATCTGTGTCCACTCGATGAATTGCAGGCGGACGCGTTTGAAAATGTGTGTCGCCACATTTTACCAGCGGAAGTTTTTTCGCCGTTGAACGAAGAAAATTTCATCGCCGCCGTGCAGCAGACACGACTGCAGATTCGCGGTCTTGCGATGAAGTTGGTGGATCAAGTCGGCGTGGTTTTGCGGGCGCGCAAAGAAATTCAAGTGCGCTGTGGGCCGTCGCCCGTGTTGCCCGCCTCGAAGCCGAAAACGCTTTCCGATTTGAGCCAGTTGAGCCTCGCCACGAAAGATGCGACGAAACCGGTGAATGTTTGGGCGGAGGAATTGGAAAATTTATTGCCGCGACATTTTTTGGCAGAAATTCCGTTCGCGCAACTGCCGCACATTCCGCGTTACTTGAAAGCCCTCGCCACGCGGATGGAGCGGGCAAAATTAAATCCGGTGAAAGACAAAGAACGCGCCGCACTCGTCGCACCTTATCTCGCCGCCCTGAAATCATTCCGCGACCGTCCACCGAAGTCCACCGAGGCACAGGCGCGGCTGGAAGAATTCCGCTGGCTGGTGGAGGAATACAAAGTCTCTGTGTTCGCGCAGGAATTGGGAACGGCGATTCCGGTTTCGCCCAAGCGGCTGGAGGAACAGCGACAACGGGTTGGTAGTTGAACGCGAAATAAAAAACAAAGTGATTTCCGGCGCACATTTTGTATCTTGGCGCCGATGAGTGTTTCTGCTTTTTACCGGAGTTTCGTTGCGCTCGCAGCGGTGGGCGTCACCGTGCTGGTGGCGGGCTGCGTGACGGACGGTTCAAAAATCCACGGATCAAACCCGCCGCCCGGTTTCATTTCCCTTTTCAATGGTAAAGATTTTTCTGGCTGGGCGGGGCCACTGGATTGTTGCCGGGCGACCAACTCGGCGATGGTCTGGCAACCAAACAAGGGTGGCACGATTTTCACGCAGGCGGAATTCACGAACTTTGTCGTGCGACTCGAATTCAAACTCCCGCCCGGCGGCAACAACGGTCTCGCCATCCGTTATCCCGGCAGCGGCGACACGGCCTACGTTGGGATGTGCGAATGTCAGGTGCTCGACGAGCATTACGAGCAGGCGACCGGCAACAAGATTGATCCGCGTCAGGCGCACGGTTCCGCCTACGGCATGGTCGCGGCGCGGCGGGGCTTTCAACGGCCCATCGGCGAATGGAATTTTGAGGAGGTGACGGTGGTGGGTTCGACCATCAAGGTGGTGTTGAATGGAACGAAAATTCTCGACGCGGATTTGAGCACAGTCACAGAATTTCTTGACGGCAAAAAGCATCCCGGCAAAGCTCGTGCGAGCGGCCACTTAGGTTTCGCTGGCCACAACGACCCAGTGATGTTCAAAAACATTTTCATTAAGCCGCTAAACTAATTCACAAAAATGAGCCCGCTAAAAAACTCCTCCCGCCGCGCGTTTCTGAAAACACTCGGCACCGCTGCGCTCGCCGCGCCGTTCATCACCTCGAATTTATTCGCCGCTCCACCGAGCCGCCGGTTGCGCCACGCGAGTTTTGGCGCGGGCGGCATGGCGTGGTCTGACCTCACGCAAATTTCCAACTGCGACAATGTGGATATTGTCGCCGTCTGCGATGTGGACGTGAGCCGCATGATTGACGCAAAGAAAAAATTTCCCAACGCGCGTTTTTATCAGGACTGGCGCGAGCTGCTGGACAAGGAAGAAAAGAACATTGATTCCGTCAACGTCTCCACGCCCGACCATATGCACGCGCCGATTGGTATCAGCGCGATGCAGCTCGGCAAACACGTCTATGGCCAGAAGCCGCTCGCGCACGAAATTTACGAAGTGCGAAAGATGACCGAACTGGCGCGTCAAAAAAATGTCGTCACGCAGATGGGCATCCAGATTCACTCCAATGTGTATTACCGTCTTGCTGTGCGCGTCCTGCAAGACGGCGTGATTGGGAAAGTCAAAGAAGTCCATTCGTGGTGCAACAAATCTTGGGGCGACGTTTCCGTGCGCCCGGACAAAACGGACGCCGTGCCGGACGGATTCGACTGGAACCTTTGGCTCGGTGTGGGCGCGGAACGTCCGTTCATCGGTGATGAATATTATCATCCCGGCAACTGGCGCAAACGGCTCGACTTCGGCACCGGGACGTTGGGCGACATGGGTTGCCATATTTTTGATCCGATTTTCACCGCGCTCGGACTGGCCGCGCCGATTTCTGTTCGTTCCGAAGGCCCGCCGCCGAACGCGTGGAATTGGTCGCTCAACGGTCAGGTCATTTACAACTTTAGCGGCACTAAACAGACAGCCGCGCGCACGTTGCTGGTGACGTGGTATGACGGTGCCGCATCGCCGCCGCCGGAAATCACGGCCTTGATTGAAGGCGAAAAAATTCCAAACGCTGGCTCCATTTTTGTCGGCACGAAAGGCGTGCTGCTGCTGCCGCACTTTGAACGGCCCACGCTATTTCCCGTGGCGAATTTTGCTGACTACAAATTGCCGCACGTCACCGGCCTCAAGCACTGGGAACAATTTATCGAAGCCAGTCGCGGCAATGGCCAGACCACGGCCAACTTCGATTACGCCGGGCCGCTCACGGAAACCATTCTGCTTGGCAACATCGCCGCGCGTTTTCCGCACACTACTTTGGAATGGAACCGGCGGAAAATGAAATTCAACCTTGCGGCGGCCAATCAATTCGTGCGGCGCGAATACCGTGCGGGCTGGGCGGTGAGAGGATTATAGCGTCAGGCACTCTGCGCTTGGAAAAATTAGGAGGAAATTTTGGTTTTCCAAATCGAACATCGCTGGAGCGATTTCAAAAATACTTTAGCCGATCAGTTGAAATGGGTTGAGCAAATCACACGCCGCAGTCCAAAACCTCGCGGAATTTTTCCGATGGCTTTACAAAATAGAGCCACCGGCTTGTTGAAACTGCGCTAAAACTTTCCCTTCAGACTTTCGCTATAGCCCGTGAGTTCCAGATAGGCTCGGCCAATTTCTTTTTTATTCTCGTCCAGCACGCGGCACGCACCTTCCCAATAACCCACGCCGCCAGCCTTGCCGATGAGTTCCTGATCCGCCGCGAACGGTTGCACGATGAAGGTTTCCATTTTGCCCGTCCCCGGATTTTCCGCCGTCAACTGAACGAGCGACGGATAATCCGAATTCGATTTCGCGCTGTGCCATTGCTGCAATGTTTTCCAATCAAATTTATCCGGCCCGATGTGGCGCACGACACTTTGCTGATCCACCCAGGCAACCGTCGAAAATAGATCCGTCGTGCCGTCGCTGCGGCGCATCCGGTAGGCCATGAGTTCGCGGCCGTCGAATAGTTGTAAGCTCAACCAATCCCAGCCGACCTGGCCTGCGCCCAACTGGCTGCTACTGAATTCGTGATCCATCCACGCCTCGCCCGTCACAGCGAAATTTTTTCCATCGAACATGAGCGTGCCATCAGTGGCAAGGCGCGGATAAGTCAAATAATGACTCGCGGCATTGAAGTCTGCGGCCTTGCGCGAAACGCCGTTGGTGCCAAAAATTACCATCGGTTTTTTCGGCGATAGATTCAAAACGAATGCTGCATCTAAACCAACCGTGCCGTGCAGTTCAAATCTTTCGCGCCCGGCAATTTTTTCCGGCGCGAGGAGCCGTAGCGACCAATTTCCGTTATGAACATCGAGCGTGTTCGTGGCGGACGCCGCATCCCAGCCCGCGCGATTTAGTTTTTCCTGGTAAATAAATTTGCCCGACGTTTTGTCCACGAGCGCCATGTGCGCGAGATAAATCTGGTCGTTGCCGAACGCGACGGAATAAAAATTATTGGTCGCGCCGGGCGGCATGAGCGCGCGACGAAAAAACGTGGCCTGAAAACCAAACTGCGCCTGGTTCGTCGCGAACAGATGGCCGGTGATATACCACCATTCAATCGCAAAATCAGGATGGCTGCCGTGATCGCGCGGGAAGGAAAATTGTTTTGCCGACTGCGGAATCGCATAGCCGTCGGCGGTGGTGGAAATTTCCGCCGCACACGCACGACTGAAAAATGCAAGTGATAGCAACATCAGCGCAAAAACGCCGCGCAATTTTTTGCCAAAAACTTTTTCTGAAATATTCATTCTATGCCGATCCGTTTAGTTGCCGCCGTGATGGTTTGAAAATAGCCCAGCACTTGAGTGCTGGGTTGGCGAACAAGAAATAGCCAAGTCCCGCAGGGACGGCAGAGCAGTTCTTTCGTCCCTGCGGGACTTGCTTTCAATTGGGAGCGGTTCCCAGTGCTTAAGCACTGGGCTATTTTCAAAAAACCAGCAGTTTCCATTTTGGTAATCAACCGAATAGACATGGTTCATTCTTCACGTTCTGCCGGGAGCCGCGCCGCCCAGCGACCGACGAACCAGCCCGCAAGCGTTGCGCTCGCCAGCACCAGCAATGCGAGCACGGACAGTTGTAGCCACGGCCAGTCGGTTTGCAGCGTCCAGCCGAAGGTTTGTTTGTTGATGCGACAAATCAGCAGCCAGCCCAGCGCAAAACTCACGGCGACTCCGAGCAACAATCCCGCCGCCGCCGTCAGTGCGCCTTCGAGCGCGGCGGCGCGGGCGAGCTCGTTGCGCCGCAGACCAAGTGCGCGTAGCGTGTTCAAGTCCGTGCGCCGCTCCCACAACAAACTCGCCATCGTGAACGCCAGTCCGATGACCGCGACAAAAATACCAATTAATTCCAGCGCGTAAGTCACGGCAAACGTCTGGCGAAAAATCCGCAACGCTTCGCCGCGCAGATAACCGCTCGTGAAAACGCCGAGGCCGGGATGCGCCGTGCGGATTTCTGCGCGCAAGGTTTCGGGATCGTAGCCCGGCTTGAGCGCGAGAATCAAACTCGCGGCGAGTTCGTGGCCGAACCAGTTTTTGAATTGCTGGCTCTCAATCAGCAGCGAGCCGCGCTCATTCCCGTAGTCGGAAAAAATTCCCGCGATGGTCACGGCGCGGAAACCATCGGGCGTGGGAATTTTAATTTCGTCGCCGCGTTGCACGCGAAAGCGTTCGGCAAACGCCTCGCTCACGAGCGCGAGTTTTGCGTTTTGGTTAGGATCAAAAATGTCGTCGTTCAGTGGCGCGCTCAACCACGCGGGCTTGGCGTAGTCGCGGAAAAAGGCGAGATGGTTGCCGACGAGCAGCGTCGTAACGTCGCCGAGTTTGATTTCCAAAAACTGGATCACGTTCGCGTCTTTCACCGCCGGATTCGCCACGAGCGCTTGCCACGTTGCAGGCGAAATGCGGCTGGACGACGACGCAGTTTGCGCGCCGTCACTCGAAATATAAAGATCGGCTTGGAACGTGCGGTCAATCCAGCCGCACATCGTCTTGTCGAAGCTGCCGACGAGAATTGCCATGCCCGCCGTCATGCCAACGGCGCAAACTAATCCAGCCACCGCAAGGCGATGACGTCCGCTCGGTGCGCGGAGATGACTGCCTGCGAGGTGGAGCGTGAGCGAATTTATTTTCAACGCGTGAAAAAATTTTCCGATTCCGGCCAAAGTATTTCCGGCAAAAATTCCCGCGCCGAAAATCCAGCACAACGCGGTGCCGTAAGCCGCCACCGGCAAACGCGCGCCGCCCGCGAGACGCAACGGCGGCAACCACGTTAAAATAATTCCCAATACGATGAGCGCGAGACCGAGACGGGCATTACTCAATAATTTCCCGCCGGGATAATTCGTTGCGCCCGCGCGCGAGGCGACCTGTGCGGGCGGCGTGTTGGCGGCGACTTGCGCGGGTCGCCAGCCAGCGAGCGTGCTGGCGATGACCGCGAGAATCAGGGCGACGGCGGCTTCACTAAAATTAAACGCGGCGGAATCCACCGAGTTCGCGTAATAAAGTGCGTTCACGGTTTTGCCAACCATTTTCACGGCGACCTGCGCGCCGAGCCAACCGAGGCCGAGGCCGAGCAGTCCACCGACAAGCCCAATGGCGGCGGCTTCGACCAGCCACGCGGTTTGAATCTGTCGCGACGTGACGCCGAGCGAACGCAGCACGGCGATTTCATTTCGGCGACGAACGACTGCGCCATCCAGTCCTTGAAAAACAAGATAGAGTCCGACGAGCAACGCGAGCATCGAGAGTAACGTGAGATTCAACCGAAAGGCTTGCGTCATCGTCGCGGCGGATTCGCGGCGGTCGGCGGGCGAACTCACGAGCCAACGCGGGGCATTGAGCGGATTCGCCGCTGCCAATTTTTTCTTCATCGCCGCCCAGCGTTCGGCGCGATGCGGACTTTCTTCGAGCACCAATTCAATGCGATCCAGCCGCCCGGTTTTGTCGGTCAATTGCTGCAACGCGGGCAAATCCATGATGAGCAAGTTGGCTGGCGCCGCCGGTTGTTTTGGGTCGTTGGGAATGATGCCGACGACGCGCAACTCGACCGGATGTTCGTTGATGATGAGCGCGAGCGGCGAACCGATTTTCAGTTGGTCACGTTTCGCGAGCGCTTCGCTGATGAAAACGGAAAGCTGATTTCGCAGCACGGGTGAAAAACCTTTTTCGGAATCATTAGTTGAACTGGCGGAACCGAACCAGCCTTTGCCGTTGTCCTGCTGGCTGCCGAGATTCACGAGCGCGGGCAAATCCAGGCCGAGCAATTGAAACGTCGGACGCGAGAGCAGCGCTTCATTTTCTACACGGCGCGGCGACACGGCGGTGCTTTCCAAAACTGGAATGAGGTTCACGGGTTCATCGCCGAGCAGTTGGCGCAGCTCGGGCAAAATATTTTCCGATAAATCGCCGACGGGCGCGGTGAGGAGGCCGTCACTTTGCGAGGTGATGAGATCGGTAAAATTTTGAAAGCTCGCGACGGCGGCGCGGTTCGCGAGGCGGATGGAAAAAAACGCCGCGACGCCGACCGCGAGAATCATCAACAGCAGCGCGGATGAAACGGGCGACAGCCGCCAATGCCGCCACGCGAAACGCGACCAGAGAATCCGCAGCACTGTGTTATTCGAGGCAGCCATGCTCAATCTTTTTCCCGCACGCCGCTGATTTCGCCGTCGCGCAGATGAATTTCCCGGTGGCAAATCTGCGCCGCCGCGCCGCTATGTGTGACGAGCAGCAGCGCGGTGCCGGTTTCATCCGAAAGTTCACGAAGCAATTCGAGGATGACCGCGCCATTGCGCGAATCCAGATTACCGGTCGGCTCATCCGCGAGCAGCACGGACGGCTGATGCGCGAGCGCGCGGGCGATGGCGACGCGTTGCATCTCGCCGCCGGAAAGCTGGCCGGGCAAAGCGTCCGCGCGATTCGTCACGCCCACGCGATCCAACAGTGAGCGCACACGTTCGGCACGCTCTTTGGCGGCGACACCATTTAATTGCAATGGTAGCTCGATATTTTCCGCAGCGGTCAACGTCGGCAGCAGATGGAAAAATTGAAAGATGGTGCCGATGTCGCGTCGCCGAATTTCAGTGAGACCATCGGCGTCGAGGGTTTCGAGCAAAATGTTTTTGAAGCGGATGCTGCCGGAATCCGCGCGGTCCACGCCGCCGAGACAATTGAGCAATGTAGATTTTCCGCTGCCCGATGCACCGGTCAACGCGAGCCTTTCGCCCGCGCGCAGCTCCAGCGACACGCCGCGCAGCACGACACGATTGGCGTAAGACTTTGTGATGTTGGTGGCGGTCAGCACCGGCGCGAGCGCGGGTTGTGTGCGAGAAATACTTTTTTGACTCATCGGGAAAAAATCCTTGTCCGTATTCAAATGGTTAAATGGATTGGTAAATCAAGGTTCCGCCGGTTGCGGAACTTTGGCGAGGCGTTTGGGATCGTAGCCTTGCGCGGCGATGCGCTGGAGAATTTCCGCATAGGTGGTGTCATCCAAATGACGTTGACGCGCGAGCACCCAGAGCAGCTTGTGGCTCGGCGTGGCGACGACGGCCCAGCGGTATTCGGGATCGAGTTCCAGCACGAGATACGTCGAGTAAAGTGGCCAGAGGAAACGCACTTTCCATTCGGCATTGGATTCATGGTTCGCTACCCACGCCACGCCATGCCAGCTTTTTTCCGGCGCGGTCAACGAACCTTTGCGGAAGGTGAAAACATTATCCATGCGCCCATCCGGTCGCATCGAATAGGTGTCGTAGGTGGCAACCTTTCCTTTTTCGAGCACATACGGAATGTTGGCGATGACATACCAGTTGCCGAGATAACGCTTCAAATCCACATGGGGCACGGTATGCACTGACGTGGGCGAGGTCGCACAACCAGTGAGGCTAAAGGCGACCAAGATGAGCAAACACAAGCGTTTGAAGGGTGCCGGGGAAAATTGCTGGAACAAATTGAAGTCTTGTTTTTTATGATGGAGGTTCATGCAGATTGTATCAGTGAAAATCAAAGACCCATTTTCGCCAGCGCTGTTTTAGCATCACGCTGCGCGGCCTCGTCATCGCGGTCCAATGGTTTCAAGACCTGACATTTTTCTAGTTCCGCCCGCGCGAGCTTGGTTTCGCCGGTAGTGGTATAAACGCTCGCTAGTTCAAAGTGATGAATGATGCGGCTTGGATTCAGGGTGATGGCCTGCTTGAAATTTTTTATCGCCTCCGCATTGCTCGCCTTGGGCAGGCCGCCATACACGACCCGCACCAAGCCTTTGATAAAAAAATTCATGTTGGCCACGCCAATATGCCAACGTCCGAGCAGGTAGTAGCTCACGTCCTGCTTGGGATCGAGCGCGATGGCGGTTTCACATTCGGCCTTGAGCGCCCTAGACCAGTTTACCTTCGTGCTATTGTCCACAAATGGGAAATTTTTAGCATAGCTCACTGCGACGCAGAGATGTGCCGTGGCGCTTTGGGGATCGGCCTGCACCGCTCGCCGGGCTGCCGCGAGCGCATATTCGGCCAACGTCTTTTGCGTTTCAGGCGAACTCGCGTCGTGCATCAGATCGCAGTAATGCTTCGTCAACCGGCACAAATCAGCGCAGTTCGTGGGCATCAAATGGTCGGCGGCGGAGAAAAATTTCAGCGCGCCCGGCACATCCCCGCGTTGCTGGGCCGCTTCGCCTTGAGCCAAAAAATTGGTGAACGTGGTTGGCTCGGCCAGCCCGCCGCAGGCTGAAAACCACAGACCCAAAATCAAAACGAGGGCGCTGCTAAAACTGCGCCTGCGCAAAAACAAGTTGTGACTAGGAGAAATCACGCGACGAATTCAAACCGATTGGTTGCGGAATAAATAGTGTGACACCAGCCATTCCTCGCCGTCACGAAAGCCCCACAGTTCCGCGCAAGCCATGTAAAAGACCCGCCAATAAACCCACCAGCGTGTTTCATTGTCCGCGCCGTAGGTTTGCGCAAACAGCGGGCGGATGGTGTTTTCGTGCGCGTCCATATTTACCAGCCACGCCTCGGCGGTTTTTTGGTAGTGCGTGCCGTTGACACGCCAATGGTTTTCCATCGCCAAATCGCGTTGAAAATACAGGAGCAAATCGTCACTCGGCATGATGCCGCCGGCGAAAAAATATCGCGCCATCCAATCTGATTCATCGCGTGCGACAAAATGGTAAGCAAATTCTTTGTGCGTGAAAATGTGGACAAAAAGTTTTCCCTCCGGCTTGAGCCAGCGCGAAATGTTCGCCATGAGCCGCTCGTAATTTTTCATGTGCTCGAACATTTCTACGGACACGACGCGGTCAAATTTTTCGGCAATCTCGAAACGATTCATGTCGCAAGTAATGATGCGAAGATTTTTCAAACCACGTTTCTGCGCCTCGGCATCAATGTGCGTTTTCTGCGTGGCGGAATTAGAAACGCCGGTGATTTTTGAATTCGGAAAATTCTCCGCCAGCCACAACGACAGCGAACCCCAGCCGCAGCCGAGTTCTAAAATATTTTGCCCGTCGGCAATTTGGGCGCGTTCGCACGTCAGCTTGAGCATCGTTTCTTCGGCGGCATCCAGTGTGTTCACGCCGTCCGGCCACAGCGCGCCGCTGTATTTCAACCGCGCGCCGAGACAGAGCTGATAAAACTGCGTGGGCACTTCGTAATGCTGTTCGTTCGCCGCCTGCGTCTCGATGGCGATGGGACTTTGCTTCAGCTCGGCAATCAGTTTCAGCAAGTGCGCCTGCTGCGCTTCCGCGCTGCCCTGATTTTCCTCGCGCAATCGTTCGCGCAACAACCGCCGGATGCCAATGCGAATAAGCCAGTCCGGCAACAGGTCTTTTTCCAGCAACCGGTCGAGGAGCAGCGTCGGCTTGGGCAACGCGAGGTGATTCGTAGTCGCCACAGATTTCAGCATCAATGTTTGTTCAGCACTCATAAATTTTTTGATTTGGTGGGGCGAGCGTCCTCCCGAGCCGACGTGCGCCAAAACGTTTTCGCGGCTCGCGAGGACGCTCGCCCTACCTGAAATATCATTTTGCTCCCTTCTTAAACCACGGCACGAACGCGCTCGTCGTCCGCTGGTAGGCGCGATACGCCTCGCCTTTGCTTTTCAGCGAAAGTTCCTCCGTCAGCGGAATGCCCGTGACGCGCAGCAGAAAAAATAGCATCAGCGCCGGGCAATAAATCGTCGCGCAGCCGAGCGGCGAGCCGAGTGCAAAAACATAAAACCCCACCCACACCAGCCACTCGAAAAAATAATTTGGGTGACGTGAATAGTTCCACAGACCGGCCTGACAGATCTTGCCTTTATTTTCTGGACACGAACGGAATTTTTTCAGTTGCCAATCAGCCACGCCTTCACCGGCCACGGCGATAAACCAAAGCGCCACACCGAGCCATTCCAGCAGGGAAATTCCGGGACGGTCATTTAGGCAGACGATGAGAAATGGAATTGAAAGCAGCACAATCAGCACGGCTTGCAGTTGAAAAAAAATGAGCGCCTGCGATTTCAGACGCTTGCCCCACTGCTCGCGCATCTTGGCGTAACGCACGTCTTCCTGCGGATGGTGACTCGTGACGCGAAAAAATAAATGCGTTCCCAGCCGCAGACTCCACAACGTCGCCATGCCCGCGATGAGCCAGCGCCGCGTCGGATCGCCATGCGTGGTCGCGGCGTAAAAAATTGCCACCGGTGCGAACGCCGCTGACCACGCGATGTCCACGATGCCGAGATTATTCACGTAGAGCGCCAGCCCCCAGATGACCACCATCAGTGCGATCGCAAAGATACACACCGGCCACAACGCGTTGAGAAATTCGTTTGGCATTTTACTTTTTAATCGCCGCCAGTTTCTTCAGCGGCGGCAGCAGCAGGAAATAAATCAACCCGCTCAAAAATGGCGCGACGACCAGCCACGCGATGATTCCGTGCAGCCCAGTCAGGCCAAATTCATGCATGAATTTTGACGGCGACTCGTGAAATTTGCGGAATAGTTCGGGAATGGAAAAACTTACCGGCGGCGCGTGAACCATCCATTCGCCGAGGCGGACGAAAACTAAAATCAGCGCCAGTTGCACGGCGGAGAAAAGATAGTTCACGAGCTGGATCACCGGCTGATTGAGCCGGAGCCACAGTGCGGCGAGGGCGCAAAGCGCGGTCGTGGCACCAAGAATTGGAAAGATTCCCAACGTCACGCCGAGCGTGATGGTCAGGGAAATTTTCTGTGGCGTGAAACCCTGCGTGAATTGTGCGGCCAGCAAATTCACGACGCGTTCCGACCAGAATTTTTTCAGGCGCGATGAATTTTCGATTTGTGGCATGACGGACGAGTTCATTTTTTCGGTCGCAGTAAAATTTGTTCAACCGATGCGTTCACCGGCAGGCGGAAAAGTATGATGAGCATATAGCTGGACATCGCGATGTTGCCAAGCAACAGGATGGCGATGAGCCACGCGCCGCGCGCGAACCAACCAGTTTCCTTGTAAGCCAGCCAAGCATAAAACGTGAGGAACCCGAAATAGCAATCGAACAGCGTGGCGATGAACCACGGATGTGTGACGAGTGCCTGCGGCGTTTTCCAGAGCGCGCATTGATAGCTCGCCCAACTAGTCGCGCAGAGCATCGTGACGAGAACGAACATGAAAATAATGCGGAAGGGCCATATCATAATTTTTTGTTTGGTTAAGAGGCAGATGTTGGTTCGCTGTCGCTCAAAACAAAAGGCCTCACCTCACCCCGGCCCTCTCCCCTCCATCCGACCCGCCGTGCTCGCGCACGAGCGCGGCAGGTGGGCGGAGAGGGAGAAACGCTCCCAGCGCCTTGGCGAAATGACAACGCTTTTTATGCGTGGCAAAAGCACGACTGGATGCGGCTCGGTGACTTGCGAATTCAATCAAAACGTCCAACGGCTGTCCCCTCTCCGCTGGGGAGAGGGTTAGGGTGAGGGGAAGGCGGCGTGAACCCCGCGCCTCGCTTACGCAAGTTTTTTGATCCTCAATCAAAATCATAAATTCGTGAGCGTCGGATTATTTGGTCGCGTGTAGATGGCTTGCACCACGGTGATGTTCCGCAGCGCAAACGCGGCTTCGCAGTAGCTGAAATAGTAATTCCATTTGCGGAGAAAACGCGTGTCGAAGTTTTGTGTGCGCGCGGCGGCCTCATTTTGATTCAAAGCGATTCGCCAGCGTTTCAACGTTTCCGCGTAGGAAAGGCCGAGGTCTTTCAAGTCGTGCAGAAACAAATCGCCAGTCGCCCGCAGGGCCTCGTTGACGCGATGAATCGAGAGCAGCAGCGAGCCGGGGAAAATATGTTTCTGAATCCAATCCACATTTTTACGGAGCGAATCGTGGCGGGAATCGGGACAGGTGATCATCTGCAACGCGAGCAGACCGCCCGGCTTCAAGGCCTCGTGGCACTTGGCGAAATAGGTTTCGAGATACGCGTCACCGACGGCTTCGAGCATTTCGATGGAAACGATTTTGTCGAACTGGCCGGTGAGCAGGCGGTAATCCATCAGCTTGATTTCAATTTTGTCCATGAGCTTTGCTCGCTGAAAAAGTTCGCGGGCGAATTTGAATTGTTCTTCGGAAATCGTGACGGTTGTTATTTTACAGCCGTAATTTTTTGCTGCGTGCAGACTGAATCCGCCCCAGCCGCTGCCGATTTCGAGAACGTGATCGGTGGACTGTAATTTCAGTTGCTGGCAAAGACGGTCGTATTTGGCGGTCTGTGCTTCTTCCAAGGTGGGGCGACGCTGCTGCGTCGCCGGGCAGAGCGGCAGCTCTGCCCTACCGTTCTCAAACAGCGCGGAGGAATAGGTCATGGTCGGGTCGAGAAATAATTTGTAAAAGTTATTTCCCAAATCGTAATGCTCGGAGATGTTGCGGCGGCTAGTTTCCAAACTGTTGGGCCGCAGCAAATGCAGCAGACGATTGTATTGCCCCAGCAAATTAATGAGAAATTTTTTGCTGCGCGAGCCGGACATCGCCGGTGAATTTTCCACATTAAGAATGAACCACGAAATGACTTTGGTGATGTCATCGGTATCCCAATCACCGTCCACGAACGCTTCGCCAAAACCAATGTCGCCGAACAAAACGCAGCGCTTGAAAAAGCTGTCGCGCACGATGCGGACGTGGGCGCAAATGGTTGCGCCCGGCTGGCCGATGATTTTTCTGGTGCCGTCGGGCAGTTCCAGATGCAGGCAGCCGAGCGTCATTTGCGCCAATGATTGCAGGATGATGCGCTGGTAGAAGCCCGGAGCGCGGACAGCCTTGTCCGCGAGTCCGTGTGTTGGGTGAACTCGCGGACAAGGCTGTCCGCGCTCCG
>JANYCI010000372.1 GCA_025360325.1 Limisphaerales bacterium
GACGTAGGAAATTGGTTGCTGGTTTTGGGTTTGATACTGCAGAGGTTGTGGCTTTGGAGGTTGAGGTTTTTCCTGCAAGCGATGCAGCTTCTCGGGTACTTCATTGACCGTAAACTCCGCTAACTCTACTATGCTATTTTCATAAGGAAGGTTTAAATTTTTTCATGTAGTGTGGACGGAACCGGCGGTTTCAATTTCCTATCGGCCAGTTAGCGGCGGGCTTGATAAAAAAAAGCCCGGAACGTTTGACGTTCCGGGCTTGAACCAAAAACGATTACGGCAAGGAGTGGCTGAAGCCAACCAAGGTGGAGAGCGAGCAAGCCGGATTGGTGCCGACGAGTGTGAGCGTGTAAGAACCACCGGCCGGGCACGGGGGCATGCTGCCGGAGGAGTTCAACTTGATGTAGGGCAGCAAGTCCGTGTTCAAGACCAGCGAATTGCCAGAGGTCTTTTTGAATTCCAACGCCCATTGATTCGCCGCCGCGTCTATCTGGCGGAGGTTGTTGATGCACGCATTCTGCTGCGCGGTCGCTCGCGCACGCACAAAGTTCGGAATCGCAATCGCTGCCAACAGGCCGATGATGGCTACGACGATCATGATTTCTATCAACGTGAAGCCCGCTTTACGGGAGGATTTGATTTGTTTCATACTATTTTTTTCTTTCGTTTGTTTTGCGGCGGAACAGCGCCACCGGCTGGTTATTATTATTACGTTTTTGTTCCATTGATTGCCGGTGGCAACCGCGTGTGAACTAACATAAGCAACACGGATGCCAACGTCGAGTTCAATTCAATAATAACCAAAAAACGAGGAAAGTTGCGAAAAAAATCTTTTTTGAAGGTGCTGCGGTCGGGTCAGCCATCCCCAAATCAGGTCTTGGAGTCCATAAAGTTGGACAATGCCTTTTGGAATCGGGACAGTCTCGGATGCGGATGGTTGCTTTTTGCCGGATGGCGGCAATTTTTGCCTAGTAGCGAATCCCATTGCATCAGCACATTCCCGAACGGTTAACCGCGCACGTTTGTTGCAAGCGAAAGCGGTGTCAGCCCCATTCCCCGCCAGCCACCGCAGTCCAAGACGCGGGCGCGTTGGCGGAGATTTAATTTTTATTCCCCGACGAGGCGATACGGATTCACCGAGTCTTCGCCAACGCGTGTGGCCGGGCTGGCCTTGAGCGAGAGCGTGAAGGCGATGGTGAAATCGTTCGCGTGGTTCGGCTCGTCGAGCACGCGGAATGTCAGCGCGCCGGTGAAGCTGCGGAGGTCGCGATAGACCGTGTAGAACTGTTCCTGCAAACGGCCGTTGGCGGAATTGTAATTATGCGTGGCGCGCAGACCCCAGTTGTCATTCACGCGATAATACGCCGTGCTGCTGATAAAATTATTTTCGTTCCACGTCCCGTTGCCCCAGCTTCCGCCGCGCAGATACCAGTGGCCGATGCCCCAGCTCCAGCGGTCGTTGGGCGCGAAGGTGAGCTGGTGAAACGCGAGGTTCAAATCGCCGTGATCCAGATCGTAGCGTAATTGCGATTCCGCCGTGAGCCAGCGGCGCGGGCGAATGGCGAAGCGCGAATACAAATCATTCAGCGGACTCTGGTTCAGCTTTGGATCGAGCCGGTAGTCGAGCATCACGTTCCAGTTCACGAAATCGTCCATCACCCCGCCGCGTTTCGTTTGCAACAAATTTCGCAGGCCAAAGCGGATGACGTTCTGCGAGTCAATGGAATCAATGCTGTTGTAATCCGCGAGCAAAACCGGCGACTCCAGCAGCGACGGATTTTCGGAATCGAATTGCGGCAATTGCGAGGCGACCGTGCTGGGGCGCGGAATAAAAACATAATCCGCCGATGGCTCGATGACATGGCGCAAGCCGTCCAAATCCCAAAAAGAATTTGTCGTGGCCGCCCACAGACGCGAGGCCTTGAAGGAGGTTCTCATGCCGGTCGTCAACACGCCGCGATAGGTTTCGTCGCTGGAGCCGGACACATCGCTGCGGCGGCTGTAATAAGTGAACCGGCCACCGACATACGGCGCGACGTTGAGCTTGTGAAAAAATACCCACGGCAAACTGATCTGATGATAGGTGTCGGCCCGCGCGGCGGAATCGGCGAAGAAGCCGTTGGTGAACGGATAAAAACCGTTCGTCGTGTTGGCGACGTAGGCGTGATACCAGCCGAGAGAGCTTTCGCTGTCGTAGTAAAGTGGCGTGCCAAAAATCTGCTGGCGGAAACCGGTGAGTTTCACATCGGGCAGGCGCTCGGTCTGGCTGAAAAAATTATTAATGCGCGGCGTGGCGAGTGCGTCAAGGCTCCAGTTGTTCCAGTATTTATTTACCTCGATGAAGGTGTTCGGCTGCGGGTTGAGCACATAGTCGCCTTCAAAAAAATCGTGCAGGAACAGCGGGTCGGATTGGTAATTCACCAAGGCCTTCAAATTCAGATTCGTAGCGGGCGTGGCCTGCCAGCCGGCGTAGAAACGCTGGCGGTTTTCCGGCATGGTGCCGAAATTTGGAAACGCGTTCGTGCTGGAACTGGCGCGCGCATCATTCTGGTAATAATATTTCAACGACAGATCGCCCCAGCGTTCGAGATGCAAATTGAGATCCGGCCCCACGCCAACACCGCGCCGTTCGCGATAATCGAGGTGGACTTTTCCATCCGCCACGCCGTCGAGAAACCAAGTGTAGGTGTTGAGTAAATACGGGCCGTAGCGGCTGCGGTAGCCGGGCGTCGTCGAAAAATTATTCGCGTGCGGGCCAAGGTTGCGCTGGTAATACGGAAAATAAAACATCGGCACATCGCCGACGTAAAGCACCGCGTTCCACATCTGCACCGACTTGCCGGGAATGAGCCGGATGTGGCTGGCCTTGACGCGGTAGAGCGGCTCGCTTACGTCATCGGTCGTCACAAACGCGCTGCGCGCCGAATAAACTTTGTTGCTCTTGTCGCCCGTGAGTTCGGTGCCGCTGGCGAACACGGGGTTTTTGCCGGTGCGAAATTGTTCGCTCCGCATCAGTTTGGTTTTGAAATTATAGCTGATGTGTTCGCCGACCCAGAGCTGGTCGCCAGATTCGATGTGGACATTTCCATCCGCCACGACGTCGCCAGTTTTGGTGTTCACCGCCGCGCTGTTGGCGGTGAGAACGGATTTGCCGTCGCTCACAAAAATACCGTCGGAGTAAGTGACCGTGCCGGTCTTGGAATCAAAATTCACCTTGCCTTCGGGCGTTCCCGGCAGCACTTGGCTCAACGCGGAAATAATCACCCCGGATTCTTCCTGCGCGCGGGCGGACAGGCAAATCACAGCGGGCAGACACAGTGCAAGGAGGCGGATGGGAGAAAATGGTTTCATCAAGCGCGGTCAATTAAACCGCATGGCACGGCAACGGACAAGCGGGATTTCGCGCTGGCGTTGAGAAGTTGAAGAGTTGAGCGGTTGAGGCGAACACACTCCCTCGTCTCAACTCCTCAACTTCTCAACCCCCTCAACTTATTTTTGCGGCCAGAACGCGAACGCCACCGCCGCGAGGATGCACGCGAACGCCGCGAGATGATTCCACGCTGGCCGCGTCTGAAAATAAAAAAAAGCAAAAGCGACGAATACCACCAACGTGCTGGCCTCCTGCATGATCTTGAGTTGATACGGCGAGAACGAATTGCTGCCCCAACGATTCGCCGGCAGCCGGGTTGACGACGACCAACTGGTCTGTCATCACCAATGCCCCGGTGAATACCGGCACCAATTTTTCCGTGTCGTTGAATATCGGCGCCGCGCAAAAAATTTACCGGCTACACAAATTCTGAATGTGGCAAGCCTGCTGGCGCGCTGGCCGCAAGCGCCAGAGCTTGCGAGAACCGGCAATGAATTTCTCCGCCTTGCTTTTGAAATGAAATCAGATGCCGCTCCTGACGGAGCTTGAAAAAACTTTTTGGTGCGAGCGCTACAAAGATGTCGCGCCGACGGCGCTGGAGCCAGCCGGGTTTGAAGTCAAGCTGGTTGATACACTCTTCGGCCAGCGCGGGAAGAGTTCTTTTCCTGCAAGCCATAAAAACACATCAATCTCCCTCAATGAAAAATCTGCCAAGCCATAGAATTGTTGAAATGCTTTTATGACCTGCACGAAGCGTTCGTATTTTTTAGTTCAGCCTTCTTGAATGCAAGAAAGCAATCCGCTTTGGCGTGCCGCACGCGCATTTTTTCCACGAAGGAATCATAAATTGGAAATGCTCTTGAGTGGTGGTGACAGCAATACTTCGAAGCAAACGAATAGAAATTCTTCTGCTTCTTTTTGAGGGTTATTAAAGCCAGCGCATTTACGAGAGCCAAATCACCGCGTTGTAGCCGCTCATCAATTTGTAAATCAATGATATGTTTTGCCATTGAGTAGGTGTCGTAAATGTTCGTGCTATAAAATTGATTAAGAGCTGTGACTTTTAACAAAACGAGTTCCAAAGAATTGTTCTCAAGGCAAAAGTGATGGAATAGAAGCTTAAGCGCCTCTGCTTGGGTTCGATAAGTCTCAAAGCTCCTATCAGTATTCCATTTTTCTAAATAGGAGCGAACGATAGCAGGGCTCGGCGCGATCATAATCTCACCGGAATATTCTGCTGCTTCAAAAACTTTTTCACATCTCCAACGGTATAAGTTCCAAAATGAAAAATACTCGCCGCCAGCACCGCGTCGGCGCGGCCTGCTAGTAACACTTCTGCCAGGTGTTCCAAACTGCCCGCGCCGCCGCTGGCCACGACGGGCACGCCCACGGCTTCGCTGATGCGGCGCGTGATGATGAGATCAAAGCCTTGCTTCGTGCCGTCGGCGTCAATGGAGTTCAAAACAATTTCCCCCGCGCCCAGCGCGACGGCTTGCTTGGCCCAGTCCACCGCATCGAGTCCGGTCGCTTTGCGTCCACCGGCGGCGAACACGCCCCATTTGTCCGGTGCAATTTTTTTTGCATCAATCGAGACGACGATGCACTGGCTGCCGAATTTTTCCGCGCCTTGCCGGATGAGTTCGGGATTGGCGATGGCCGAGGAGTTGATGGAAATTTTATCCGCCCCGGCGCGGAGCATCGCATACATATCTTCGACGGATTTAATTCCGCCGCCGACGGTGAGCGGCATGAAGCATTGATCGGCGGTGCGTTCGATGACGTCCACCATCGTGCCACGTCCGTGGGCGGTGGCGGTGATGTCGAAGAACACCATTTCATCCGCGCCTTGTTCGTTGTAGCGGAGCGCGAGTTCTACCGGGTCGCCGACATTGCGGAGCCCGCCGTGCTCGGCGACGCCGAACTGGACGCCACGCGTGACTTGACCGTTGTGGACATCGAGGCAAGGGATGACACGTTTGGCAATCATTTCGCGCTGAAAATACAACTTTTCACGCGCTTTGAAACTTTTTTTGAGTTGCGGCGCTGAACTACTTGTCGGATATAGTGACGGTTCGATTTTTTTAATATGAAAAAACAATTATCGGTTTCGACTCTGATGGCGGCGGCGATTTTTCTAGCGGGCTGCCAGAATCCTGATGGCTCGGCCAACAACACCGGCTCTGGCGCGTTGATCGGCGGTGCGATTGGCGCGATCACCGGCGCGGCCATTGGTGAAAACAACCACAATGCCGGCGGCGGTGCCGCCATTGGGGCGGCGGCAGGTTTGCTTCTGGGCGGGCTGATTGGCAACGCGGCGGATCAAGAGCAACGCGAGCGGCTCCGGGCGCAAGCACCGCAAACGTATCAACGGATTGAGCAAGGCCAGCCACTCAGCCTCGCGGATGTGAAAGCGCTTTCGCGCGCGGGTATCAGCGATGACGTGATCGTCAGCCAAATCAAAAACTCGCATACGATTTTTCGTTTGAGCGCGGCAGATATCATTGACCTGCGCGACGCCGGCGTGACGGACAAGGTCGTGAACTACATGATCAACACGCCCAGCACCGCGCCGGAATCGGCTGCGTCAACCACGCAGGTGATTCAATACGCCCCGCCACCGCCGCCGCGCGAAACGATGTTTGTCTCCCCCGGTTACGGCTATGTGTGGGCGGACGGCGAATGGGAATGGGACGGCCGCTGGGTGTGGTGCGCGGGCCATTGGGCCTACCCGCCGCGCACGGGCGTGGTGTGGGTGGTGGGCCGTTCGTGGAACGATCATCGCGGCTGGCATTCCGAACGCGGCCACTGGCGTTGAGCGCGGCGCGCTGCATAAAAAATTCCGGCATGAAACTTCTCAATTTTGGGATGGACGCGCGGGGCGGATGGCGTTTGAATGTATTGTTTTAGCCGAGCATTGATATGAATTTACCCGACGCCGACGCCACCCGTCTCGCCCAAGAAGCCGCCGCCCGCCTCAAGCGGAGCGCGCTGATTGCCAAGGAAGCCGGACGGTTTGCGGACATGGCGAAAAAAGTCGGCAGCAAGACGCGTCCGGCGCTCCGGCTGCTGGCGGAGTCTGAACGCTTGCAGGGCGAAGCGGACGTGCTGAAAGCAGAAGCCGCGCAGTTACTGGCGCAATCCCACGAACTGCTGCCCGCAGCAGAAATCATCGCGACACCGATGCCGCCAGTAAAAATTTCGCCGGTGGATTCTACCGTGGTAGATGTCGAGCCAGTCGCGATTCTACCCAAGCCGATGGCGGCGAGAATTGTCGTGCCCGTTCCCAAGCCGCCAGTGGCCACCGAAAAATGGGGTGCCGGGATAACGCCCCCAACAGAAAGTTTCACGCCATCACCAGCGGTTCCCAAACCAGTTTTTGAATCGGCAAAACCAATTCAGCCTGTTCAGCCAATCCAGGAAATTTCCCGGCCAGTGGTGGCAGCGGCAAAACCTGCGCCGCCAAAAACAGAGACGCCTTCCCCAGTGTTGCGCGAGGTGAACCGGCTCAATGAACGTCCGCCGGAAAAACCGAAGCCCTTCGCCCCGGCACCAAAATCTGCGCCGGAAAAGGTCGGGTTTTTCAAACGCCTTTTCAAAATCGGTAAACCGGCGGCCAGACCGAACGCGCCCGCGCCGATAATCAACCGGCCGACCACCAGTCCGACGCGACCAGTGACGGAAATTCCCAAGCTCGCTGCGGAAATAATCAAAGCGCCGGTGCCTTCGCCAAAGCCGCCGGAGCCAATGTTTGAAAGGCCGAAAGCTCCCGCACCGGCTCCCGCGCCAACGGTAGTAACTCCAATCCCCGAACCGCCGCGCACGCCCGCGCCTAAACCAGTTGTGCTGTCGCCGCCATCGCCGCGCTATGTCACCTGCCATTGCCCGAAGTGCGAGCAAGGCGTGGAGTTTGATGCCGCCGAACTGACGTCGGAAAATTTCTTGATCCCCTGCCCAAATTGCGGCGAAGAAATGAAATTGTCTGCGGCTGGAACCGCGCCGTCCGGCGCAATCAGTTCCACTCAAACACCAGCAGCGTGACCGCTTGGCGCGGCACGATGATTTTTTTTTTCAGCGCGCCGTCCGCGACGGAAATTTTTTCGGTCGCGCCTTCCGCCGCCAGTTGTCCGGCTTTTTCTAATTCAGCGTATTGCTCCGCCGTCGGCGTCAGTGGCGAACCTAGCCGCTTCCAGGCCTCGTAAGAATTGCTGTGCTGCGCGTCAATAGTATAGCGCGTCAATTTCGCCTCGCCGCCCGGAAACGAAATCCCCTTCACCGCCAGCTCCACCGCCGCGTCCGCGCCGGACAGATCGTCGTCGTGATAATGCCAGACGAGCACCGCGATTTTATTTTGGTCGAGACTTGCTTGCGCGGAGACATCGGGCTGCTCGCGCACATTTTTCGCGCGGATAATTTCCGCGTTCAAACCCGCACTGCTGGCCACCGCGATTTGCTGGCCGCTCATTTTTGAAAACATCCGAAACACATTCAGCACCGGCAAATCGAGTCCCGCGCTCGCCAACTGGCGGAAGCCCGCGAAGGGCGGCTGGTCTTCAAATTCAAACGCCCACGTCAGCGCGCCTTCCAAATTCACGCCGTGTTTGGCGGCGAGTTCCAATGCGCGCGGAAAACTCGCGGCGGTGTAGCTCGAATACATCGTCGTGTTGCGGTAGCCAAGCTGGTCGCCTTGGCACGCGGCGCAGCCGTCCGGGTCGGACTCGCCGATGATGATGGGAATATTTTTTAGTTCCGGATACGACTGCACGATGCTGAAACCGGAATCCATCGCGTTCAACTGCGCCGCCATGCCGGTGCGGACGTGGCCGTTCGTGAACGAGGGCGAACCTTTCGCGTGGAATGCAATA
>JANYCI010000017.1 GCA_025360325.1 Limisphaerales bacterium
GGTAGCGATTTTCATCGCCTGAATGGCGCTGCCGCGAAGGTAAGTCCCGAAAATAGCCAGTCAAATCAAGTGTTTTATGCGTTTTTTTGCAGAAATATTTTCCCGCAAATCGCTAATTCGCTTTTTCAGACAGGCACTTAAAAATATTGTAAGGCCAGCGCGGTTGCCGCGACCAATTAACACAACACGAACGCGGATGAATTTTTTTGCCAGGCTCATTTCGCGGCTGCGCGAACTTTTCCCGAACTGCCGGACGGCGGTGCGCGTGCAGTCCGACGCGATGGATCGTCCGTTGAACTGGACCCAGCGGCTGGGGCTGACGATGCACCGCTTGGTGTGCCGCTGGTGCCGGCGCTATGGCCAGCAGATTCTTTTTTTGCGAACCGCCGCGCGCCAGCGTGATGAAAAAACAAACGAGACGTTGCCCGAAAAACTTTCCCCAGAATCCCGCGAGCGCATCAAACGCCGCCTGACGGAAGAACAATAAAACTGCAGTTTTGAACACTGCAATTTTTGGGGTGGAACCGGCTTCCAGCCGGTCGTTTCCGGCATCCTGCCGGAAACCCACGGGACGCACGGGCCAGACACGAGCGCGCCCGCAGGTCTGGCGGGTGCGTCACTACGGAATTTGGTTGGAAGCCAAATTCAACCGGCTGGAAGCCGGTTCCACCCGGTCAAAACCATATTGAGCCGCTGCAATTTTATTCTCGCCGCAAAATACGAATTATTACGTTCAGGTGGCGGTGGAGATTTCAGCGCGCAGGCGGGTGGCGTGGTCGGTGATTTCCCGGCGCAGGGCAGGGGTGAGGCGGGCGGCGTTACGCACTTGCATGACCATGCGCGCATTTTTGGCGAGCATCGTTTCGTGGCGCAATAAAAAATCCCAGTAGAGCGTCGTGAACGGACACGCTTTCGGACCGGTGCGTTGCGCGGGATCGTAACGGCAGCCCGCGCAATAGTTGCTCATGCGCTGAATGTATTTGCCGCTGGCGATGTAAGGTTTGCTCGCCATGATGCCGCCATCGCCGAACTGCGACATGCCCAGCGTGTTCGGCAGTTCCACCCACTCGACCGCGTCCACATACACCGCGAGATACCATTCATGCACCGCCTGCGGACGCACGCCCAGCAGCAGCGTGAACAGCCCCGTGACCATCAGCCGCTGGATGTGATGCGCGTAACCAAATGCGAGCGTCTGGCCGATGACTTCGCGCAGGCAATTCATTTCGGTGCGACCAGTCCAATAAAATTTCGGCAGCGGCGCGGTGGCGTGGAGCGCGTTCAACGCCAGGTAATCCGGCATGAAATGCCAGTAGATGCCGCGCACAAATTCCCGCCAGCCCAGAATCTGCCGGATGAAACCTTCCGCGCTCGCGAGTGAGACGCGGCCCGCGCGAAATTCTTTTTCCGCCGCCACAATGACTTCGCGCGGATCGAGCAATTTCAAATTCATCGCCGCCGAGAGCCGCGAGTGAAACAGATATGCCTGCGAACGCGACGCCGAATCGGTGAACAAATTTTCCGCGCCCGTCCACATCGCATCCTGAAATTGTCCAAACGACGGCAACCGATGCTCGATAAAATCTTGCAACGCCGCCTGCGCCTGCGCGGGCGTGACCGGCCAGTCGAAATGTTTCAGGCTGCCGGGATGCTGCGGAAATTTTTCTTCGACGAGCGCAAAAACTTCGCGCGTGATTTTGTCGGGCGGGAACGCAATCGGTTCGGGAATTTTCCCCGGCCCATTTTTGCCGAAGCTCGCGCGGTTTTCCGCGTCGAAATTCCACGCGCCGCCGGTTGGCTGATCGTCGTCCATCAGCACGCCGTGTTTGCGCCGCAGCTCGCGATAAAAAAATTCCATCCGCAACTGTTTGCGGCCTTTCGCGTGCGCCGCAAATTCTTCCCGCGTGCAAAAAAAGTGTTTGTCCACGCGCACTTCTAGCGGCACGCCGGATTTTTCGGCGACGTCATTGATTGACTGTGCCACGCGCCATTCGCCGGCCTCGACCATGATGAGCCGCTGCGGTTTCAATTTCTTGATCGCCGCCGCGAGCTCCTTCGCGAGTGTTTCCAGATTTTCCGCGTCATCCAACTGACGATAATGCACCGGCCATTTGCGCGCCCGCAGCGCGTCGCGAAAATGCCGCATCGCCGTGAGAAAAATCGCGATGCGCGCTTGGTGCGTCCAGACGTGCGTGGATTCCTCCGCGACTTCCGCCATCCAAATCGCGTCCTGTTTAGGATCAAATTCGTCGAACGCCGCCGAACGTTCATCCAGCTGATCGCCGAGAATCAAAACCAGATTGCGAAGATGCGATGATGAATCCAATTTCATATCGCATCAGGCCGTGGGTGCGCCGCGCCGCCACACGAGCCACGCCGCTATCGCCATCATCGTGTAAAGCGCCGTCCACACCGGCCCGAAAATCCAGCCGGGCGGATTCCACGACGGTTTATGCAACGACGCATACCATTCGCCGGGCATGAACCATCCGCCCAACGCCGCCGCCGCAAAACACAGCAGCAGCCAGCCAACGAACGCCAGCCAGTGACGCGCGGGTCGCATTGAACCGGGAGTGGAGGTGCTCATGCGGAAGCCGGTTGTGCGCTGACGGAAGTTTTTGCTGGCGACAGTGCCAACTGGAGTTCTGTTTGAAATTCGTGAACGTGCATTCAAAAAATGTTTGCTCGTCACTTTTTAGCCCGCGAGTTCAGGGCGCTGGGATTTAATCCGTTGATTCGGGATGCCAAAGTGTTTTTATTTCGGAATGTTTGCATGACTGTAAGATAAACGGCAGCGGGTTCGTTTCGGATGCAAAAATCCACCAGCGCGGGAAAACTCGGCGTTTTGACATCAATTCAGGCAGTGGATTAAATCGAAACAAGCTCACGCACAAGAATGACCAGGTCTGCGCCGCGACCAACGGGCGGACAATCGGGACGCAAGACGCGTCTGCGTCCGTCCGGTCAAACGGTAGCGGCGACGCGGGGTGTTAGCCCACCCGCTCCGCTCGCCACCGTTTGACCGGACAGAAGCGAAATTCAATTTTGAATATGAAACGGCACGGCGGCGATCTGGCAAAATGTTTTGCACGGGAAATGAAGCGCAGCCGTTGGCGCGAATTGCCGTCTGATTTTACGGCGCGGCGGGACTTGTCAACCATGCTACGGGTCGGCTCGAACACCCCGACTCGCCGCGTTCCGTTCCTGGTTGACAAGTCCCGCCACGCCGAGGGACGGCTGGTTAGGAATTCGCGCCGGGGATGCTGGCCAGTGCTGGCCGGTTGAGACCCGTCGGCCAAGTCGCCTTAAAAATTTTGACGATGGAAGCATTCGTGGCGCGGGTGCTTTCCGATTTACCAGAATTTGCTGCGACAAATTTATCGAGCAAAATTGAAAGGGAGGTCTTAACGGCTTCGCTGTCAACTTTGTCGAGATTGTGAATCCAATCTTTCAGTCTTCGCTCCGCCAGTTTGCGGTCAGCCGTGCCCACGCTGTGTTCTTTGCGCTTGCCAGAAACTTTTTTTATTCCATAATAATTTTCGTTAAGCGTATAACGATAGAGACACGGAAAATTCGGAATCTTCTCCAGAAGTTGCCTTGTGCTTGGCTGGTTGGCAGCCGTGCAAAGAGTATCAGGGGCGACAAACGGGGGTGATAAGATTTTTCGCCGCTCTCAAAAAACGTTGTAATTGCTTACAAATAAGCTGGTTGGGGTCTTAGCTCAGTTGGTAGAGCGTCTCGTTCGCAATGAGAAGGTCAGGAGTTCGAGCCTCCTAGGCTCCACCAGCCTTCGCTTTGAACGCAGTGAAAAGCGAAGGCTGCCGCGCCGAAGTGAAACGTAGGCGGGCGAAAGGTCACAGTGCCCCTTGAGCTACGGCTCGGCAGGCCAAAAAAGCAGCCACCAAGGAAAAATGCAATTCTTCTACGTCTACATTCTCCATAGTCAGTTAAGTTCAGAACATTTTTACGTTGGCCGCACCGAAGACCTCCATGCTCGGCTCAAAAAACATAATGCCGGAGAAGTTTCCCACACCGCAAAATTTCGACCGTGGCATATCAAAACCGCCACTGCCTTCAATGATGAGCAACGCGCGATTGAATTTGAACGCTACCTGAAAACCGCTTCCGGTCGCGCGTTTGCAAAGAAGCGTCTATAATTTTTTTCGATGCAGGCACGCCACTTCGAAGCCATAATTTTTTCCACCAAAGCTGCCGTCGCAACCGTGGTGGCAGTGTTGGGTTATGAATTCATTAAGCTGCCGGGCGCACCGTGGGTCGCGGCGGTTTCCGCCGTGCTGGTGACACAACCGGATCTTCATGCTTCATTTCAAGCGTCGTTCATGCGCGTTCTTGCCAATCTCGCGGGCGCATTTGGCGGCGCGGCGTTACTGGCCATCACGGGCCAACCGATCGTGGCGATGGCCATCGGCGTGCTGCTCACCGGATTGATCTGCTATCTCTTGAAACAAGATGATGCGCTACGGCCTGCGTTTGTGGCCGTCATTATTGTCACCCTCATCGGCGAGCAGGACAAATGGCACAGCTCGCTTGATCGCGTCCTCGCCGTCGTCGTCGGTTGCGTCTGCGCACTGGTGGTCGGATTTTTGTTTGATAAAATTTCCAGCCGCTTCACATTTCGCGCCGGGGACAAAAATAAAAAAACCGGCCCGCAGGAATAATTTTACGACATGAAATTTTCACTAAAAAACAAATGGGTCATCATCACCGGCGCTTCCAGCGGCTTTGGCGCGGCGGCGGCTACGGCGTTTGCGGCGGAAGGCGCAAAACTATTGCTCGGTGCGCGCCGTGTTGATCGCTTAAAAAAAGTTGCCGCTGCCGCCAAAAAATCCGGTGCGAGCGAAGCGCATTTTCACGCGCTGGACGTTTCACAAACCGCGAGCGTCAAAACTTTTTTTGACTGGGCGAAGAAAAAAATCGGCAATCCAAAATCGGCAATCCAAAATCACCTGCACGTTCTCATCAACAACGCTGGCGGCGCGCATGGCACGGACACGGTGGCCGAAGGCAAAGACGCGGACTGGGAGGCAATGTTGCAAACGAACGTCCTCGGCCTGCTCCGCGTGACGCGCGCGGCGTTGCCGCTTATCCCACGCGACGATGGCGCGAGCATCCTCAACCTCGGCTCGCTCGCGGCGCGCGCGGCTTACGCGGGCAGTTCGGCGTATTGCGCGGCGAAGGCGGGCGAATTGCAAATCTCGCGCGTGCTGCGGCACGAACTGTTTGGCAGCGGCATTCGCGTCAGTTCGATTGATCCGGGCTTGGCGGAAACGGAATTTGCCCTCGTGCGTTTCAAAGGCGATGTGCAGCGTGCGAAGGAACTTTATGCCGGAACAAATCCGCTCATCGCCGCCGACATCGCAGAAATTCTCGTGTGGGTCGCTACGCGTCCACCGCACGTTAACATTGACGAAATGCTCATCAAACCGGTGGATCAGGCGGACATGGGGAAGGTCTTTCGGAGAAGTATGAAGGTTGAAGGATGAAACTATTGCACCACGCGCAAACGTTTTCCGTTTCATACTTCAACCTTCATTCAACCTTCATACTTCACACTTCGTTTTCAGATTCCCTTATTCGCGCGCCACAGCAGCACTGCGCCGACGGCTTGAAAAATAAAATTCGGAATCCACAAAATCAGGTGCGGATAAAATTCCGGTCGCGTGGCGAGCGAGTTGCCGAGCAGGATGAAGCCATAATAAACCCCGACTAATACAAGCGCGATGAGGACGCCGATGTTCGTCTCGCGCCGGTGGACGCGGATGCCGAGTGGGATGCCGATGAGCGCAAAACCAAAGCAGGCAAAGGAGAATGCTAGTTGGCTGTGCATCGTCACGCGGACGCGCGCGATTTCGCCTAGCCGTAATTTTTCCGCGTCGCGAACGGTCGCAGCAATTTCAGCGGGCGTGGCGCTGGGTGTATTATTTTTCCCGACGCTGTTGGTTTCGTCCGTCGGCACGGAGGAGTTGCCGGTGACATTCATTTCCTGCAAAGCGCGTAATTCGGCCTGCAACTGCCGGAAGGTCATGTCGCTGACTTTTGGTTTGGTGGAGCGCGCGGCCAAATTTTTCGTGTCGTAGATGATCGTGAATTGCGGATAGGAATCGTAGCTGGAGCGAGACTGGCCGAAGGTGCGGACGCCCACCACGTTGTCCAAAACTAGCGTGATGTCCTTGCGCGCGGCATCCGCCACGACGTGGCCGGTCGGGGCGTGGAAAAATAAATTTTTGGTGGCGGAATTCGTCGCGTTCTTGGCGTCATAAACCGTGATGTTTTCCAGATTGCCATCGCGATTTTTTTCCACATAAACGAGGTAGCCGGGAAAATTTTGGATGAATTGTTTTTCGGGAATCATCGCGCCGGTCAGGCTGGAAATGAGTTCCGACTTGAGATTGACAAAGGTGGCGCGGGACTGTGGGCCGAGTTGCAGATTGAACCACGCGCTCAAGCCGCAGCACAACAAACTCAACGCCAGCACTGGCGTGATGAGCGAGAGCAGACTCACGCCGCCCGCGCGCGCGGCGGTCAGTTCTTGATCCGCGCTGAAACGCCCGAACACCAACAGCGTGGCGGTGATGAAACCCATCGGTAGCGCATAAACAAAGGCGAACGGGAGCAGCAGGGCGACGGCTTTGGCGGCGAGCGCGAGCGGCGCGTGACCGCTGACTATCAGTTGCAGCAAATCTTTCAGGCCGTTAAGCAGAAACACGACGAACGCGAACACGGTCACGGTGAGCAGCAGCGTGGCGAGCACTTGGCCGGCGAGGTATTTGTGGAGCGTCTTCAAAATTAAGTCCGCGCAAGTTGGCGGATTTGCCGCACGATGCAAAGCGAATTTCTTTACGCAAAAAAACGCGCGGAGAAATTTCTTTCTCCGCGCGCTGAATCAGATTTGATTTTTCAAAATCATGGGCCGACGACGATGCGGTAAAATTGCATCGGCAAACTGCCGTTCGCATCGGTGAAGGTGAAGGGCATCGCCACCGGGTTCGTCGTGTAGAGGTTGCTCCACGCGCCGGTAAGATCAGTGGACACTTGCACCGTGTAGTTCGGGCCGACCTGACCGTTGACACTCATGGTGAACGCGCTGCCGTTGTTCGCGGCGGTGGCCACATTTGGCTGCGTGAGCGGATTCACGTTGATGGTGAAGAAATTGGTCGCACTCAAGTTCGGCGTGCCGTTATCGGTGACGACGACTTTGACCGGATTGGAGGAATTTTGTTGCGCCACATTCGGACGCCACGAGAAGTTACCAGAGCCATTCAACGTCGCGTTGGTCGGGCCAGTGAGCAGGGTGTAGGTCAACGTTTGCGCCGGTGAATCGGTGTCGGTGGCCGAACAATTCAGCGGAATGGTCACACCGACATTGATGGTGAAGCTAGTGAATGAATTCACGAATGTCGGCACGGTGTTCGGCGGCGGATTTACAGTGAGCGTGGCCGTGCTGCTGGTCACGCTGCCAGCGGGCGTCGTGACAATGACGGCGTAGTTACCGGCATCATCCGCCGTCGTGCTGGCGATGGTGAGCGTGGAACTGTTCGCGCTTGGTAGGTTGGTGCCTGCGTGCTGCCACTGATACGTCGGAGCAGGAATACCGGTGGCCAAGACGCCGAACGAAGCGGGCTGTCCGGCGGTGACTGTGAGGCTGATGGGATTCGTCACGATGGTCGGCGTAATTGCGGGCGTCCAGCCATAGAACCACGTCGGGATATTCGTCGCAGCGAGCAGGCGGGCATCGTTGCCGCTGATGCTGGTGACGACGGCATACGTTACGGGGATGCTGTTCGTGGTGTTCAAGTCCTGCCAGAAAACAAAGTTGCCGCTGAACAATGAGGCCGACGGCGCGATGTAGTTCGTGGCAAAGTCACAGCCATACCACGAGACGTTGTTGCCCGCCGTGCCATTGCTGCCAGCGAGCGTCACGGTGCCGACGCCTGAATCCGCAGTAAAGGAGCAGTTCACGAAGGACATACCATTGGCGGAAAATGTGCCACCCGGATTTGACCACGGGAAGTTTGCGCTGGTTGATGCAGCGGTGTCAGTGCGCGCGGCGGTAAGATTAAACCCGCTGGCACCAGCAATGGTTTGGATCGTGCATTGGTCAAAGTAGAGATTGCCGCCGCCCCAGATGTAGTCAAAGTTGCCCTTCACGATGGTCTTGTAGAAATACGCCTGTGAGGAATTCACATTCGCCAGAATGGTGTCCTGACGACTGTCGAGTTCCGAGTTATAGACGATGCAACGCTTGGCGCTGCTTTCAATCATCAGCGCCTCGGCCTGCGAACCACCTTGCGGCGTGCTATTGGAAACCGTGAGCGTGTCGAGCACGATGTCATTCGCATTCACCTTGAACGTCATGCGCGCGTGCGTGGTGCCGCCATTGACGGCTTGGAACGTCGCGTTATTCGGGAAGGCGACGACTGCGCCGGTGCGGCTCTGTCCACGAAGCGTGACGTTGTGTTTGCCAGCGATGTCCACAATTTCGGTGTAGAGGCCGTTACGAATGTTGATCACACGCTGCGTGGCGTTCGTGCCGGTTGCGAGCGAGTTCACCGCGCCCTGCACGGTGAGGAAGTCGGCACTGCCGTCGCCGTTCACCACCGGATTGGTGGCATCCAACGGGCCGCCAACTTTCGTCGCGAACGACCAGACGTTCGTCGCCGTGATGCCGACAAAATAGGCGCCGGTCGAATCGGTGAACGCTCCGTTGTCAATTTTGACGTAGTAAGTTTGGTTTGAGGTCAACACGCTGAAGTGCGGATAAATCTTCGCAGTGTTGCCGCTGATCTGGATGGTCTGGTAGGAGAAGGACTGATTGTCACCGGGGAATACGCGCTGCTGCAATGTTCCCAACGCGACGTTGATGGTGTCCACCGGGGTCGCCGAATTGGTGATGTTATAAATTTTGATCGTCCCCGCCGCGCCGAGGCTGGGAGCGGTGTCGAATGTGACTGCCAACGGTGTGTCGTAACAGATGCCGGTTGCACCATTATTCGGCGAAAGCGTCACGGCAGACATGGTGGAATTCACCACTAACGAGGCGACCGAACTCGTCACCGAGCCGGCGACGTTCGTGATGATGACAAAATAATTTCCCATATTTGCCGCCGCTGCGCTCGCAATGTTGTAACTGGAACTCGTTGCACCGCCAATGGCATTGGTGCCGAAATACCACTGATACGCCACAGCCGGCACGCCGCTGGCCGTCACCGAGAACGTAGCCGACTGCGTGCTCGTGACGACAAGGCTTACGGGTTGAACGCTGATGGCGGGCGGCACATAGACCGTGAGCGTCGCGCTGTTGGTGACAACGCCCGCGATGTTGCTGGCGACGATGGAGTAAACAAATCCGTTTTGTGAATACTGAACATTGGGTAGCACCAACGTGCCGCTGGTCGCTCCAGTGATGGGCGTTCCCGTTTGATCCAGCCATTGCAACGTCGGCACCGGCACACCGGTCGCGGACGCGCTGAAGGTTCCGGTATTGCCCTGAATCACCGTGATGTTCGCGGGGCCGGTGATGACCGGCGCTTGATTTCCGGCGGCTACCGTCAGGCTCATGCTGTTCGTCACGCTGCCCGCGCTGTTGCTGGCCACGAGCGAATAAGTGCCGCCATCCAAAACCTGCGCGTTGGCGATGCCGAGGCTGGCCGTCGTGCTGCCGGAAATGGTCGCGCCGTTTCCGTTCAAACCGTTCGCCAAATTCACGCCGTTGAAACGCCATTGATACGAGGGCGTCGGCACACCGCCGACCGTCGGGCTGATGGAAACATTGTCTCCGACATTCGCGGACTGGTTGTTCAATCCGGTGATGCTCGGCGTGACAATAACCGAGAGCGTCATGCTGTTGGTAACGGCGCCGACCACGTTCGTTGCGATCAACGAATAAACCCAACCGTCTTGCGCGTATTGCACGTTGTTCAAAGCCAGCGACGCGCTCGTCGCGCCGCCGATGTTCACGCCATTGGTCTGCCACTGATAAGCAGCGGAGGGATTGGCAGTGATGGCCGGGGCGAGCGTGGGACTGGTGCCAGCAACAACTGTCCGGTTGGTCAGCCCGGTGATGACTGGCGCAGCATAGACGTTCTTGGTGATCAAGATTTGGCTGATGTCCATGGACGGATTAAAAGCCGTTCCTTTGTTGGCAACGCCGATGGCAAGTCCGTCAAAATAATTTCCGTTGTTGATGAAGCTTGCTGCACTCGACGACGTGCCGCCGTAGGTGGTCAGCAAGGTTCCGCTCGCATCAAACAGGCTGTTCGTAACGGAAACCGTCCCGGCCGCAGAAAGCAAAATGGTGAAGGTCAACGTGTATTTTGCGCCAGCCGTCAGCGTCAATCCGGAGTTGGCGTTGGCCCCAAGCTGCGTTCCGCCCGGCGCATTATACAAGCCGGTTCCCGCGCCGCTGAAGAGCAAATCTTGGTTCGCATTATTCGCTGAAGTTTGGTTGGTTCGAGTATAAACTTTCGAGGCCAGCGTATTGGACGAAAGTTGCGTCGCGTAGCCCTGCCAATTCTGGCAGAACCCGGTAGGAAACGTGGTGCCTGAACCGAGACCAGCATTTACCAGCCACGGACTGACACCCAAAGGCGGCACGCTCGGACTGCCTGAGTAATACAAACCCGCACAAATCACCGAACCGTTGCCGCCAACCAGCAACGTGCCGGCGGTGTTGGTGAAGGCAACCGTCATCGTGATGCTGTCGCCTACGTTCACCAATTGAACGGGCGTGCTGGCAAAGATTGCCTGGGCTTCGATGAAGCCAGCCGTGGTGCCGCCCCCGAGTTGAACCTTAAATTTGCCCGCACCGATGGTGCAAGTCCGGCCATCTTTGGTGCTGGCCAGATCATAACTGGTGGATGACACCGTGGGCGTTCCGCCCGGCGTGCTGATTCCATTCGTCGTGCTGCTGCCGAACGTGTCGGTGAAGATGACGGTTTGCGCCCGGAGGAATTGCGGCGCAACCAAGGTGGCAGCCAGTAGGATCAGGGGTATTTTTTTCATATTTTTTCAACAATGAATTGAGGCAGGGGGTAGGGTCGTGTTTATTGCGATAGGTTTGGGTTCGGTAAAATTTAACTGAAGATTAAATTTCGTCACCCGTCGTTTGCTGCAAATGAATTTGAAAAAAGTGCCAGCGCTGAAAATTCACCAGACGCGGCGAGCGTTTTTCCCCTATCCGCGTTGCGGAGTCGGCGGAGCAATGGGGGAGAGGCGTGTTGTCGCACCAATCAAAAGTTGTCCTCGGACGTTTTACTGCCCGGAAATTTCCACCGTCACATTCGTGCTGGAAATGTTATTCACGCCATCGGGCGTCGTGATCGCGCAGTTCTCCAGCCGCACATTTTGGGCGTTGAAAATTCCAAACGGTTTATCCGCCGTGATGTTCACGTTTTGGAACAGCACGTTCGTCACGTTCAATTCCGGTAAGCCCCAGATCAATCCCGCACGCCGACCTTTCTGCACCGTCGCCGTGAGATTGCTGAAAACAAAATCGCGATAAATCGGCGTGCGCTCGCCGACCGCCGCCGCCGGATAACTCGCGGCGATTTCCGGTGTGAGCTTCGTCAGGTCGCGGAACTGTTTCTCTTTCGCCATGTAGCTCGCGTAAATTAAAATCGGGATGCCCACGTTCGTCATGCTCAAGTTCAGATATTTCATGTCGTGGACAAATCCGCCGCGATCACGATCCGTCTTAATGCGGATGCCCGCCTCGGTGTTGTTGAACGTGCAATTCACCACGGTGATGTTCGACACACCGCCTTGCGTGTAACTGCCAATCGAAACTCCGTGCCCAAAACCATAAATGCAATTCGTGATGAGCACGTCGGAAGTGTTGCCGCCGCAGGTGAAGTTGTCGTCGCCCACGCTCACGTCGCAGTCCGCGATCAATATATTTTTCCCCTTCACGTCGCACGCGTCCGTATTGTGGCTGGGCAAAATGGGATCATCTGAAGCCGGTGCGCGAATCGTCACGCCACGCACGATCACGTCTCGGCACTTCCCGCCAATCGCGATATGAAACATTGGCGAG
>JANYCI010000021.1 GCA_025360325.1 Limisphaerales bacterium
CTCAACACGCGCGTTGCGAAAATTATTTCCGATGGCAGTGAAAAAATCGTAGAGACTTCCGCTGGAAATTTTCGCGCAAAATTTATCGTCGCGTGCGGCGGGCTTCACGCTGACCGCGTTGTCAAAATGTCTGGCCAGAAGCCGACGGCCAAAATCATTCCGTTTCGCGGCGAGTATTACGTCATCAAGAAAGATCGGCAGCATCTTGTCCGCCATCTGATTTATCCCGTGCCCGACCCGAAGTTCCCGTTTCTCGGCGTGCATTTCACGCGGCTCATCCACGGCGGCATCGAGGCTGGGCCGAACGCGGTGCTCGCATTTGCGCGTGAAGGTTACAAGTGGACAAACTTTAATCTTCGAGATTTCGCCGAGTCTGTGACTTTTCCCGGCCTGTGGAAATTTCTGGCGAAGTATCCAAGCCTTTGCGGTTACGAAATTCGCCGCTCACTCTCCCGCGCCGAGTTCACGCGCTCGTTGCAAAAGCTCGTGCCGGAAATTCGCACGGAAGACATCGAGCCCGGCGGCGCTGGCGTGCGTGCGCAGGCAATGACGTCTGATGGCAAATTGGTGGAGGATTTTCACTTCGAGGAAGCGCAGGGGATTTTGCATGTCGTCAACGCCCCATCGCCTGCCGCGACCGCCTCGCTCGCCATCGGGCAGACGATTTGCCGACGCGTCTTGCCGCAGCTTTGCTAGCCGGAGGGTTAGAGTTCCCGGATCTGCTTCCGCAACGGCTTCAGATCGGGATCGTCCAAGGCCATGGCTTTGATTTCCCTTTTGTCAGCGAACAGGATCGCTTTTTGCAGCCAGCTCATGGCGTCTTCCAATGTCCCGAGTTGCGAACAATAACACGCAAGGTTATAGCGGATGAGCCAGTGCTTCGGAAATTTTTTGGCGGCGGGCAGCAGGTTGATGAGGGCTTCCTTCGTGCGTTTCATTTCATGAAGTGCGAAGCTGCGATGAATCCAGAGAAAATCCAGTTTAGGAAACTTCCTTAGCAGCATCTCGGTGAGCGGGAGGAGTGCTTCCCAGTTCTTTTCGGCGAACAGCAATTCGCTCTGCACGATCAGCACGGCAGGATGATTCCGGATCTGCGGCGAGACCTGTTTCAATTCAGCGCGCGCCGAATCCAAATCACCGAGACCAATCCAGCCGGAAGCGGCGTCCACATGGAATCTATCCGCCGGATTCGCAAAATGATTTTCAAATTCCACAATCACAATCCAGTCGGGTGATCCAAAAATTCCCACGGTAGTTTGAATTTTTTGGAAAGCTCGGTCGCGAGGGCTTTCACGCCGAAGGTTTCGGTGGCGTAGTGGCCGCCGTAGAAAACGTTTATGCCCAGTTCCTCGGCCAACGCATAAGTCCAATGCGGGCCTTCGCCGGTGATGAAAGTGTCCACGCCCTCTGTTGCCGCCAGCTTTAATTCCCCGCCCGCGCCGCCGGTGACGATGCCGATGCGAGTGCAAATTTCTTTTCCACCGGGAATGATTTTTGGTTTTACGCCGGTCGCACGCTCAATTCGTTTCGCCAGTTCCGCGCGCGAGATTTTTGCGGAAGTTTTCAGCCCGATGTTTTGACCGTGGCTGAAGAAAAACGGTTTTAGATTTTTCAAGCCAAGCGCGGCGGCGAGCAACGCGTTGTTGCCCAGTCTGGGATGTGCGTCAAGCGGCAGGTGCGAACTGTAAACGGCAAGATTGTTTTCAATCAGCAGTTGCAGCAGCTCGCGCCGCTTGCCGGTCCACGGGTGTGACTTTGACCAGAACAAGCCGTGATGCACGATGAGCAAATCCGCCTTCGCGGCGATGGCGAGCTTCACGGTGGCGAGGCTGGCGTCCACGGTGGCGGCGATGCGGGTGATAGCGCCGGAATTTTCCACCTGCAATCCGTTCACCGCGCCGTCGTAGTCGCCGATTTCGGCGGTGCGGAGAATTTTATCGCAATGCGCGACAATTTTTTGGAGCGGGACTTTCGGCATGGCGCGATGAAAGCAAATCGCGGCGAAACTGCAAGGCGGGAAAAAGGAAAGTGATGCGTGAAACGTGATGCTTGAATTTTGTTTGGCGCGTTAAAATAAAATTCACGCATCAAGAATCACTCATCACGTTCGACGTTTCGCGTTGCCGGAGTTGCTGGCGTGCGGCAAAATGTGTTTTCATGGCTAAGGCCCAACCGCAACGATTTTCACTGCGCTGGAGCCGCTTGGAAAAAAAGCGGCTGCTGGTGGCATTGATCATTTCGCTAGTGCTGCACGTGGCCGGGCTGGGCGTTTACCAGTGGGGTGTGAAAAAACATTGGTGGCAGCCGGTGAAAATGCTTTCCGCCCGGCCGAAAATTCCGCCGGGGCAAAGGCCGCTGCCACCCAAGCCGCCGGAAGAACAGGTGGTTTTTATTGACGTGAGCCACGAGGAAAAAGAAGCGCCGAAGAAGGCGAAGTATTATTCCAATAAAAATTCCCAAGCGGCAAATCCTGACGCAAGTAAGGATTTGAACGATCCGAAAATCGAGGGCAAGCAGTCCGTGATTCCCAAAACCGAGAGCGGCACGCGGCCTTCCAAGCTGGCGTTCGCGACACCGGCACCGATGAGTTTGCACGGCATCACGCCGACGAAAACCGAGTCGCCACAGGAACGCGGCGATTTGGATGTCGCCAAAAAAACTTCCGAACAGAAGCCGCCGCAGGCACCGCCGCGTCCACGCACGATCAATCAGGCGTTGCAAAATCTCACGCAAGGCGAAGCGATGAAGCAGGACGGTGGCGTGCGGCGCAAGCAGATTCACTCCTCGCTCGATGCGAAGCAAACGCCGTTCGGCAATTACGACAAGCAAATCGTGGATGCGGTGCAGGACAAGTGGTATGCGATGCTGGACAGCGGGCATTTCGCGCAGGATCGCACGGGCAAAGTCGTGGTGCGTTTCAAATTGAAATACGATGGGACGATTTTGGAAATGAGCACGCTGGAAAATACTGTGGGCATTTCACTCACTTACGTCTGCCGCCAAGCGATTGCCGAAGCCGCGCCATTTTCCAAATGGCCGGACGATATGCGGCGCATGATCGGTGCGAATTTTCGGGAAGTCTCCTTCACATTCTATTACTATTGAAACGCAAATTTTGAATCTATGGAAACCATTGTAAAAATTCTGTTGGGCCTTACCTCGGTGGCGGGGGTGGCCGTCATCGTCTGGCGTCTGTGGATGCTGCGCTGGGAAAAAGTTGTCCCGACCGCCATCGTGGACGCCGTGGCGCAAATGAGTCCCGGCGAGGATGGAAAAAAATTGCGCGAGGTGTGCGAAAAAAATCCGTCGCCGCTCGGACGTTTGCTGCGGCTCGCTGCCGACCACCGCGACTGGCCAAAGGCAGACAACGTGCTCTCGCTTGAAACTGCCGCGCGCCACGAAGTCGTGAAACTTGAACGCGGTCTGGTGGTTTTGGAAATCATCGTCGGCATTGCGCCGTTGCTGGGATTGGTCGGAACCATCATCGGCATGATTGGCGTGTTTGGCGACATCGGCCAGACGGGTTTGAATACACCGAGCGATGCGGGCAAGCTCGCGTCCGGCATCAGCTACATTTTGTGGACGACGCTCATCGGACTTTTGATTTCCATCCCGTCGCTCGTGGCGTGGAGTTATTTTTCCAAAAAAGTCGAGGTGCTCGCCGTGGAGATGGAGGCGCTGTGCGACCAGTTCATCCGCAAACAATATTCCAAATGAAAATGCGTTGCCGGTTGCAAGTTGAAGGTTGCAAAAATTTATCTGCCACGCGGCGGATCCGCTTGGCAACTTTCAACCTTCAACTTTCAACCTTCAACTAACCATGAGATTTCTCATCCGCAAACGCCGCGCTGCGCCCGCCGTCATCATCGTCGCGCTGATTGACGTGCTGATCGTGCTGGTGATTTTTCTGCTGGCGACGATGACGTTCAAGCAGCAGCCGCTCGTCAAGCTGGCGTTGCCGGAATCGTCGCAGGGACTTAAATCGGGAGCGAATGAAAATCCGCCGCTGCTCGTGACTATCGAGGCGAATGGCACGATTCGTTTTGGTCCAGATAATTTGGCCATTCCCATCGAAACTTTTCGCAACCGACTTTTGCTGGCGGTGGAGAAACAACGCGCCGCCGCGACCGGCGAAGTGAAACTTGCCATCCGCGCCGACAAAACCGCGCCGTGGGGCCGCATCGTGGCCGTGATGGATGTGGCGAAAGAAGCGAACCTGAAAATCTTGAGCGCCTATACAAAGGATTCGGGAACGCGGTAAAAACTTCCCCGCCGCCGGAGTTATTAATCAGGAAAGCAAGAAAGCAGGAATCGGTTTCCTGAGTTTCTGCTTTCCTGATTTGATTTTCCGAAAACTCCTTCCCACCGCAATCAAACTTGTCTGCAATTTTTCCGGCGTTAGACTGCCCGCGTGAACCGGCTTTATTTCGGCGACAATCTGGAGTGGCTCCGCAATCAGGAAGTTTTTCCTGATGCCAGCGTTGACCTCATTTATCTCGATCCGCCGTTCAACTCCAAGCGCGATTACAATCTGCTTTTCAAATCACCCAAGGGAAAAGAAAGCGAGGCGCAGATTGAGGCTTTCAAAGATTCGTGGTCGTGGGGCAAACAGGCTGCGCTCGAACTGGAAGAATTACTTCACCACAAAAACACCGATGTCGCGCAGATGATCCACGCGCTCGTGGCGTTTCTAGGCCGCAACGACATGACGGCGTATCTCGTGATGATGTCCACGCGACTGCTCGAAATGCACCGTGTCCTCAAGCCGACTGGCTCGCTTTATTTGCACTGCGACCCGACCGCGTCGCACTATTTGAAAATCGTGTTGGATGCGGTGTTCGGCAAAGCGAACATGAGGAATGAAATTGTCTGGCGGCGTTCGCATCCGAAAGGACTAGCGTTCACGCGTTTCGCCAGCAATCACGATGTTATTTTTGCTTACGGCAAAGAACGTCAGCACACAAAATGGAATCCCATTTACATCGCGCACGATTCCGAAAAGGCCGACGCGCAATACAGTCTGTCCGATGCTGATGGCCGGCGTTATCAACTCACCTCGCTGCTTAACCCCAATCCTGACCGACCAAATCTCACATACGAATTCAAAGGCGTCACCAAAGTTTGGCGTTGGACGAAAGCGCGGATGTTGGCCGCCGACGCACAAGGTTTTATTGTTGTGCCGAAAGGCGGACAGGGAATTCCGCGCTTCAAACGCTACCTTGATGAGCAAGAAGGAATTCCCGTCAGCGATTTTTGGGATGACATTGAAATGGCTTCGGGCAACGAATCACTTGGCTACCCCACGCAAAAGCCACTCGCACTTTTGGAACGTATCATCGAAGCCAGCAGCGACAAGGGCGACGTGATTCTGGATCCATTTTGCGGCTGCGGCACAGCGGTGCACGCGGCGCAAAAATTAAAACGTAAATGGATTGGCGTGGACATCACGCACCTCGCCATTTCATTGATTGAGAAGCGGCTCAAGGATGCGTTCAAGTCGCGCTGCGAATTTGAAGTGCATGGCACGCCGGAAGACCTCGAAGCCGCGCGCAATCTGGCCGCGCGTGACAAGTATCAATTTCAGTATTGGGCCGTGTCGCTCGTCAACGCGCAGCCGTTTCAGGGCAAGAAAAAAGGCGCGGATGGCGGCGTGGACGGCATCAAGTTTTTTCACGACGTGGACAAGGCTGGCGCGCGAAAAATTATCGTGAGCGTGAAAGGTGGTGGCTTGAAAGCCGACGATGTGCGCGCACTCAATCACGTTCGGGAACGTGAGGCAGCGGAGATTGCGCTGTTTATTTCGCTTGAAAGCCCGACGAAAGGAATGTTAGCCGATGCCGCATCCGCCGGATTTTACACGAGCGCGGCGGGTAAAAAAATTCCGCGCCTGCAACTGCTGACGATTGATGGTTTGCTCACCAAAAAACAATCCGCCGAGCATCCCGACCATCAGCCAGACTTGAATTTCAAAAAGGCCAAGGCGGAAGCCATTGGCGTGCAGGCGGGACTGATTTAATTTTCAACCGCCGAATTTCTACTCGGTTTTGCGCCGCATATAAACCGCGCGCATCGGTGGCGTGGAAGGATAGGTCGCCAGCAAATCCGGAATCCGCATCAACATCCACGGCTGGCGGTAGTTGTTTCCGTTTTTCGTGAAGACGATGTCGTCCGCGATGAAGACGGCGGAATGTTTCACCTCTTGTTTTTCATTCATCAGCAGCAGGATGTCACCATACTGCGAGGGCGCGGCGATCTGATAATAATTTTTGCGGATGAATTCCACCGCGTAGCTCGCATCATTGAAGCGGTTGTCCGGCGTCTCGTTGAAAAAATTAAAAGTTGTCCAATGGCAGTCCATCGTCGGCTCGCCGGCCTGCGCCGGGAGCGGGAAGGTGTAAAGCCGTTCGCGGGCAAACTTGGGCAGCAGGTAAAGCAGGCTGATGCTGCCGCCATCGGGCAGTTGCTTGAGCGATTCCATCAGCGGGCGGATGTCGGTGAAACGCACGTTCGGCACGTTGCCCCAGTAGCTGGCGATCTTGTCAATGTCCGTGTCTGGCTGCACCGCGAGGCGCGCGAGCACCGCTGATTGGCGGGACAATGCTTGCGTCACCTTCGTGCGCCGCTCCAGCGTAGAAATTTTTCCCAGCAAAAACGGGTAGTCGGACAACTGTTGCGCCGTGCCGTTCGGATAGACGAGTTGCTTGAGCAACGCCACTTCTTCCGGCAGCAACTGGCCGTTGCCGCAGATGTCGGCAAAATCGTTGCCCGGAAAAATGTAGGGGAAATCCAGATACAAGTTCACGCCCGCGCCCGCCAGCGCGAGGTAGAGTTTCTTGCGCTGCTCCGGTGCGAACGAGGTGAGAAATTTTTCCGAAGGTTTTAGCTCCGTGCCGGAGCCTGGCTCGGAAACATTTCCCGGCGCGAACGCCTCGGCGATTTGCGCGGCGGAAACTCCGTTGGTTGCGAAGAGCTGCTTCACCGCCTCGGGCCGCATCCCGGTGAACGTCCAGGTTTCCGGCTTCAGCAAAGTGACTTCGTCCGTGAGGTATTCCGCCGGGCGTTGCAGTTCGATGTCGCGCGTGAGCAGTGCGCCCCATGCGCCGCTACGCACAGCGGCAGACTTGTCTTTGGTATCCACCGCGTAGGGTTCAGTGCGGGCGGCTCCCCGCGACGCCAACTTCCAAGTGATGAACGACGAGCCGCCCATCAGCGCCAGACTGAAAATGACAAGACCCGCCAAGGTGAATTGAAAACTGTTCGCCGCCTGCCCGGATTCCCGTTGTTTGTGTCTGCTCATGAAAAGTCCGCCGAAGCTATCACACTTCGGCGGACGTTCAATGAATTCGTAACTGGAAAGTTACTTCAGCAGCTCTTCCGCGATCTGCACCGCGTTCAGTGCCGCGCCTTTGAGCAGTTGATCACCGCTCACCCAAAAACACAGGCCGTTGTCCAACGCGCAATCCAAACGGATGCGGCCAACCTGACAGTTATATTGCTCCGAAGTGTTGAGCGGCATCGGGTATTTTTTATTTTCCGGCTCATCCACCACGTCGAGGCCGGGCGCTTTTTTCAAGACCGCGCGGGCAGCCGCCACGGTAATGGGTTTTGAAAATTCCGCGCTCACAGCGATGGAGTGGGAACGATACACCGGCACGCGCACGCAGGTCACGCTCGCGCGAAACTTATCGTGGTGCATGATCTTGCGGCCTTCGTTCTCCATCTTCATTTCTTCCTTCGTGTAACCCGTCGGCAGAAATGAATCCACGTGCGGCAATACGTTGAACGCGATTTGGTGCGGATAAACTTCCTTCGTCACTTTTTTTCCGGCGACGACTTGTCCGACCTGCCGCTTCAATTCTTCAATCGCCTGCGCGCCCGTGCCGCTGACGGCTTGATAGCTCGAAGCGAAAATCCGTTTCACGCCGAATTTTTTGTGCAGCGGATACAGCGCCATCAGCGTGATCGCGGTGGTGCAATTCGGATTGGCGATGATGCCTTTGTGTTTCTTCACGTCGGCTGCGTTGATTTCAGGCACGACAAGCGGCACGTTTTTGTCTTGGCGGAACGCGCTGGAATTATCCACTACCACGCAACCGGCCTTGACCGCGATGGGCGCAAAGTCCCGCGAGATACCGCCACCCGCGCTGAACAACGCGATGTCCACGCCCGCGAACGAATCCTTGGTGAGCTCCTTGATGGTGACCGGCTTGCCGCGAAATTTTAATTTCTTGCCCGCCGAGCGCGCGGACGCGAGCAGGGTGAGTTGACCCACGGGAAATTTTCTTTTTTCCAGGGTCTTGATCATTTCGATGCCCACTGCGCCAGTGGCACCGACAATTGCGATATGCGGATTTTTATTCATACAAAAGGCCGGACAATCTATCAAAAAAAACGGTTCCGTCAATCGCACCGCCTTGACCCGACCAAAAAACTTTTGCTTTGCGATTGACCGGCCACGCGCGTTCTGTCGAAATGACGGAACATCATTTACTAGTTTAGATGCCGAAAACCCCAAGCAAAAACGGACATGGCGCGACCCGCACAGGCGCGAACAAATACGACGCCCATCACAAGGTTTTGTCGCAGACTTACGGCGCCTTCGCCGATCTGCGCCGCGAACTTTCCGATTCCAAGAACACCGTCTGCGAGCGCGAGGAGATGCTGAAAAGTTTTGCGACGTGCCCGGATTCGCAGCGCGCGTGGCTGGCACTGGAAGATTATTTTGAAAAGCTTTCGCTCTCGCGCAAAGATTTTCCCGCGACGGATTGGTGGCCGAAAGTTCTGGCCGCCACCGGCAAAGCGCGACTGGAGGAACTCGCGTTTCTATTTTTGCGCGCCAAACGTTCCGTGCCGCCGGAACTGCAACCGCACGCCAGCCCGGAACGCTTTGCGTGCGCGGAGGAAGCCGAACAGGAATTGTGCCTCGTCAAGGAATTGGAAAATTGGCTTTCGCCCCCGGCCCCGCTGCATCTCGACACGCCGCGCGCGACGTTGCGCGTCGTTTGCAAACCGCAGGCGGATGAAGCGGAGCCGTCGCGTCACCGCTTGCTGATCCAGTTTCTGCTGCTGCGTCCGCGCACCGGCGAGAAGGCGCGTTCGCTGCACGATCTCGTGGACCTCATGGTCCGTGCCGCGCACGAGCAGGAATTGTTCACGCCGTGGGATTGGGAATTCGTGCAATGGATTTATGACACGCATCGCGAACGTGCGGGTCACGAGACGTCGCTGTTGCTCACGGATGCGGAATTGTTGCAATGGCTCGCGCGCTGGGGCAACACGAATCGCCTCGAACTCGTGGCCAATGCCAAACCGATCCATTTTCACGGCGAAGTGATTTCCCTCACGCCGCAACTGGAGAATGGCACGCAGGAACTTGCGTTCACACATCGCATCACGTTGCCGGATGGAAAACTTCATTCCATCAGCGAGACGAAATTTTTTAACCGCCAGTCGCCCGTCGCGCTCATTGGAAATACTTTTTATCTCTTGCGAAATGCGCCGCCGGTCGGCGTGCTGAAGTATCTCGCGCATACGCCGTCGGTGCCAGTGCGGAAGTTGAGCCATCGGTTGCTGTTACATTTGCGGAAGTCGCAGACGAATCACGGCGTGGATTGGGATCAACTCTGCGTGGCGCATCAGGCCGCGCCACAATTTGTTTTTGAATTACACGAGGACACCGTGCAGTTGCGGTTGATGGCGAAAAGTGCGCGCGACACAAGCACTTGGATTTGGACCGGCCATGAGTGGACGCGTCACAGTAGTGGGACAGGCATCTTGCCTGTCCAGTTGAAACACGACAGGCAAGATG
>JANYCI010000025.1 GCA_025360325.1 Limisphaerales bacterium
GCGGGAACCGTGTTCAAGTTCATCACGTTTCCGTAGATGTGCATCGCGAGCGAGTCCTGATCGAAATCAATTCCGTTCCCTACCGGCGAGTCGTGGATGAAGTTGTAGCGGAACGTCTGGTTGCCGTGTTGATACGAATAATCGTAACTGTAAAAAGCGCCGAGATCGTCGGATACCTGCTGGAAATCATGGATTTCGTTGTATTCAAAAACATTGTCCCAGCTCGCGTGCAACACGGCGCAATGCGGCGAATTGGCGATGCTGTTGTGCGCCACCCGCGTGCCGACGCAGGCGTAATGTCCGCCGCCGCCGCCCGAAATCGGGCCGAAAAACCCGACGTCCACCGCCGCCGCATACACGCGCACCGCGCGCGAAAAATTTGTAATGAGATTGTTTACCACAAAATTGTGCGTGGGCGCACGCAGTGCAAAGTTCGTAGATTCCGTGCCGCCGCGCATGAGGATGCCGCCGCCGGCGAGGTCTTGGAAGTTGCAACTGACCACGCCATTCGTGCCGCCACCGTTGATGTCCACCGACATATTGCCCATGTTGCGGAAATTGCAGCCGATGACGAGATTCCGAACGCTGTTGGAAACAAGAATTCCTTGACCAAGTCCCGCCTCAAAATTCACCGATTGGAAAACGATGTTGCTCCCGCCGGTGATTTGCACGAGCGGCGAGCCGAAATCAGAAATCACCACGCTGCCATCCGCCAACGTGCCAGGTGCGTAGAAATAAATTTTCTTTCGATTGAAATCCACGGCCCACTCGCCAGCTGATCCAGTTCTTCGAGCAGGTTCAGCGCCCAGAACGGCTCGGTCTTGTAGCCGTTTGGTCGCGCGTATTTGCTGGCGATGCCGTTTCCGGGATGCGCGTTGGTGTCGAGCATCACCGTGCGGTTCGTCACATCGAAGCCGATGATCTTGATGCCATCAATCTGCCACGGCACGCGCCAGTAGCCTTGCAGCCAGAAGCCGCCGTTGGTGATGGCCGACTGCCAGCGGGTGAAGCGCGCAATGTCATTTGATTTGCAGAGGAACGCGCCGCCGACAGCCGTGGTGACGCTGGAACTGTTCGTGTAAGTGCCGGGATAATTCAGATAGTTTGTGCTGTCGCCGGAATAAATCAGCGTCGTGCCCGGATTGACCAAACCTTTCGCCACGCCGTCCATGGTCATGTTTGTGGTGAACAAATCATCGTTCACAAGACTATGGTTCGGATAGCGCGAGAGAAATTGCCGCTGGCCGTTGTAAAACAGTTCGCACAAACCGCCATCGTTGCCCTGGCTGTAAACATTGAATGTCGTCCATTGGCTGAAATCGGCCGGAAAATTTGTCGCGTGCGTGAGACTGGCGGCGGCGATGTCCATTTCAAAAATGTTTGTCGGATTCACACCGGGCGCAACGCGATTGGTCTGCGTGGAATTCAGGGGCAACCAACTTGCGGCGCTGATCGTCTTGCCGCCGGACACGACGGCCACTTCGTTTGAGTAGCTGCGCCAGACAATCGGCGCGGTCACCGTGCCGGAATCGTTGGCGTTCGTCAGCATCAGCGTGTTCGTGCGGTAGAAAGTTCCGCCGCGCAGCCACACCGTCACGCCGCCCGCCGCCAGCGGACGTGCCAGTGCGCGCACGGTGTCGCGGGCCTTCTCGAAAGTCTTGAATGGCGCGGCGAAAGTTCCGGCGTTGGCGTCCGAGCCGTTCGTGGCGATATAATAATTTCCACCGCTCACCGGCAATGTGATCCGCGCCCGCACGCCCCAATAGGAATTGGAACTCACCGCGCCGGGGAAAATCTGGTTCACCAACAGGTAATGCGTGCCGACATCGTAAATCTGGGGCGTGTAGGAAAAGGAATTGCTGTTGCCGCCAACCGCGATGCCATCAAGCGTCCAGGAAAAATTCGTGGCGGCGGCGTTGGCGGTGAAAGCGTTCGTCGCGCCAACGTCCACCACCGTCAATTGGGCTGACAACTTTTGCGCGGTCAGCAAACCGAGCAGGCAGAACAGAGGCAGAATGCGTCCAAGGTTGGGCATGAATTAATTAGCTTGATGGGTTATTTCAAAACGGGCCGGGAAATCATCTGGCGGAAATATGCCACACTTTGCGCGAGGCCAGAAACTTCCGGCTGGCCCGGCAAATTAAAATACCTGCCGCTATAAAGCGTCGGGCAGCCGGGCAGCGCGGCGAGCGATTGATAATCCGCCCACGCCGCATCATAGGCCGCGAGCGCGGATTCCAGTTCAGTTTCATCAAGCGCGGATTTTTTGGCGGCGACCCGGCCGGCCATCATCACCCGCCAGCCCGCCGCAATGGCGCGGAAGAGTTTCAGCCCGTATTGCGCGGACAAATTCGCGAACTGCGCCGTCTCGTGGTCGCGCCATTCGATCTGCCGCGCGAGAAACGCCACCCGTTCCCACAGCCGCACGGCCTCGGACTTTTCCGTCAGCGCCTCGTCGCAGAGATTTGTTTTGTCCAAGTGGTCGAAGACTTCGGCAAGCTGGTCACATCCTCCCAAACGGTCGTCGCGCATCCAGCAGGCAGTCGGCAGCACGGCTTCGTTCAATGCGCGGTCAAAGGCGGCGCAGTGACGGCCTTTCAAAACTGCCCGCGCCGACGTTAGGCAAAGTTCGCGGAAACGGTTCACGTCGCCGTTGCGCAGGCCGAGGCGCTCGCAGGCGTAGGCCAGAAAAATTTCCTTCTCGGTGCGCGCCGGGTTCTCGACGAACTGCGCAAGGACGAAGGCGTTCAAGTCCGGCCACAATTCGTTTTCAATGTAAGGTCCATACCAGCCGCCGCCGCGCGACCAGGAATACACGCCGAGAATTTTCGGATGCGAAACCAAATCTTTCAGTCCGATTTTTTTGGTGTTCTCCTCGAAACCGTTGATGACGCCGTCCATGACGTAGTTCGGAAATGCGCCTTTACCCTCGTATTCGCGCTGGCATTGGACTTCGATGATCTGCGGATGATTGCCCTCCGTAAGACATTCGTTGACCTTGACATGCCGCCAAAAATCCAGCGCGGTGTGCTTGATCGAGAAGGCAAGTTTTGGATGCGGCTCAACTTGATCGGTGACGTCGAGGTAATGCGGCAACGAGGCGTGGAGCTTGTCGGGGAAAATGTCCCAGGTGCGGAAAAAAATCTGTTTGCCGTGCCGCACACAAAGCTCCTCGCGCAAAAAGTTCAGCAGCTTCACATACGCGTTGGTCTGCGTTTTATCCCAGCGCGGTGCGGCGGGGGCCTGGCCGGAAAGCATTTCGGCGTAAAGATAATTGGGCGCCCAGTCCGGACCATTTTTAGGAATCGGACCGTTGCCGATGTGATGCGGCGTGTCGAACAGATATGTCTCGCCGACGCGGATGATGTAGCCGTCCACCTGCGGAAACCGCGCGGTCAGTTCGTCGAAAAGTATTTTGTGCAGGGCCAAGGTCTGCGGACGATCCAGCAAAATGCGTCCGGTCTGCGGGTCGCAGATTTCATTTTTGAAATGCTCGACCAGCCGCCTGGGCAGGACAAAAACATCAATGTGGTAGAAAACTTTCAGCCCCTGTTTTTTTGCGGCGGCAATCTCGCGCTCAATGCCCGGGGTGAATTTTTCCAGCCATGCGCGTTCCGGCGAACCGGCGGGAAAACAATCCACGCCGCTGGCCGCGAAGGTTGCCACGCAGTTGATGTGCTTGAAGACCTGCCCGTTGAACCCGTAGTCCGCGAGGTGCGCCGGGTCAAGAAACCGCGTCTGGAATGGCGGTTCGCCCGGATTGTGATGCACCATGTCCAAAATAAATTTCATGTCTTGCTTTGAGATAAATGTTGCAAATTCGCGGCCTCGCTGGCGGCTTTCGCCGTGTGCCGTGTGAGATAAAGGGCGATGCCCATGCCGATGAGCGCCGCCAGGGCCACGCCGAGTGCGCCAGTGAAATTGATCAGCGACGCACCCTGCGCATTGGGCCTCGTCAAAAAGAAAATCACCACACCGGCAATCATCACGCATGAGCCGATGACGCGGTCCGTGATGCCGCGTTCCTTGAATACAAACCAGCCCACAGCGCACGCGAGCAGGATGCCCGAACGCTTGATGCTTATGACGATGGCCGCGACGGTGAACTGCACCGCGAGCAGTTGGAGCACCAGGACGATGGCTTCAAAAAATGCCGCGAACAAAATCCATTGCGGCACGTCGCGCCACGCCTGCGTCCAGACATTTTTGGGGGCGGGGGCTGCGGAATTTTTATTTCCGCGCAGCCGCCACCATGCCAGCCCTACGAAAAACAGCGCCAGCATTACAGATTTGCCGATGGAGAGCGTGAACGAGCGGGAAAGCCGTTCGCCAAACGCCGCTTCACCGCCGCTGGTGACGAACCATTTGTCCAGCGCCGCAGTCAGCGCGAGCAGAAACGCGACGAGTATCATATAGCGGCTGCCCTTTTCGCGGACGATGGCCTTGGCCGGTTCGAGCCAGCCGTTCGCGAAAAGCTGGCGGTTGATGACGAGCGAACCAATGACGACGACAAAAACCCCCACCACCATCCCGGCAACAATTTTTTCATGCAGGAAAAATTTTCCGATGGGCAGCAAAAAAACCGGCGTCAGCGCAAGGAACGGGACACAAAACGAGAGCGGCGAAACTTGCAGCGCGCGGTAATTGAGCAAAATAGCCGTGCCTTCCAGCAGTGCGTTGATGACGAGATAAATTACGAAGGCAAGCGCCGGAGAAATTTTTAACGCCGCGCCGATGGGCGGTAGTTGCAGACCGAAGCCGCACGCGATGACTACGCCAAGCGCGAGCAGATAAAAACCCAAAGCCACAACCTTGCACCAGAAACCGATGAGCGCCGCGTCGTATTGGCGATCAAGGATTTTCTTGCGCGAGGCGTCAGTTAGCACATTGAAAACTGAACCGAAACAAGCCAGAATAAGACCGAGCATAACAATTAACCGATTGGACTAGGTTCCGTTCGGATTCGTGGTTCCACGCCAGTAAGCGTGCCAATTTTCTCGTTGGCCATCAGCCGGCCGAACAACGGGAATTTTGTTGTTGTCGGACAATCCGGTTTTGTCCGCCTTGCGCGCGTCCGCGTGGCCGTCGAAATAAATCGTCACCGCCGAGCCATCGATATAGCTCATGCCCTTGTCGTTGCCAGGGCTGAACTGCGAAAGATTTTTTCCAAAGTGCGGAAACGCAGGGCTATACCACGGATGAATCGATTCAAGATAAGGCCAGAAATTAGTCTGGCCGTTGACCTGATATGCGCCAGCATCCACGGCAATGCAGGTGCGGGTAGGCACGCTCGAATCGGAGAATTTTTTCAACGGATACGAAAGTGCGAAAGTCACATCGTCATCCGCCGCGAAGCGTGGAGAGTTGCCGTTCGCCGCGTAAGATGGTTGGTCAACCCCCTTTGTCAATGCGGACACTCCCGGACAGGTGTAAAGATTATTAAATCCGCCGCTACCAGCCTTGACGCCGAGATAGCTTTGCCATGCGTTCGTATCAATGCCGTAGCCGCTCGCGCCGGCAATCATGAAGCCATACGGCAGACGGTTGTTGAAATCACCACTATACATGATTGCTGCCAGGCCGACCTGACGCAGTCCGTTGACACACTTGATTTGCTGTGCGCGTTGTTTGGCGCTGGCAAGAGCCGGCAACAACATGGCCGCAAGGATGGCAATAATCGCGATGACGACCAGCAATTCGATCAGGGTGAATCCGTTGCGAATCGGTTTTGGAATCGAGCATGGTAACTTGTGCGTTTTCATAATAGGCTGTGGAAGTATAATCTTCCATGGCTTAGCCCACTGCCATCCGCTAGTTGCGGCAACTCACTAATTTTTTGCGACAGTATTCAGTTTGTCGGACTTCAGTTCGCCGGACGATACTCAAAATAATCAAACTCGGCCCACGCCGTGCGGTCGGATATATCCTGGCAACAAACGCCCCAAAACGTGCCAGTGAAATTGCTGTGCGGCGAAACCCAGTCGCCCAGCATCGTCGCCTCGAAAACGCGATCTGCTTGCGTCCAATCTTTCCCGTCAAGCGACCAAGCAAAATGCAGTTCAGCAAAATTGTTTTCCATCCGCAGGAAAATTCTTTCGCCGGCGGACAGCGGCAACTCCGCGATTTCAAGGCGGCTGGCCTTGGTGTTTTCGGAGGAGATGACGCCGAGTTTGATTTTGCCCGCGCCGGCCGAGGTGATACGGAAGTAGTGGTAATGCAGCCGGTCGTAATAGGCGATGAGTCCCGCAGCTTGCTTGAAATTTACCGGTTGGAAAGAGACGCACGTTTCCGCACTGGCTTTGAAATGTTGCAGACGACGCGCGAGGAGGCTTTGATCAAAGCACGACGCCAGCGAATCGCGCCCGCGCAAACTCAACCAGCCTTTGCGTCTCCTAAGCGAACACCAGCTTGCAGCCACCGGCTCGCGCAAGGTTTGAAAATGAATATTAAGTTTCGACCCGTCAAAATCATCGCGCAGATTTTCTTCTGGCCACTGGTGCGCCGGCAAATTCACTTCGACGGTGTCGCGCGGTGAATTGTCACCGTGCGCGAGGCGCGGCCAGCCATCGGCGTCCCAGCGGAATTTTTGGAGGCAGGTTTCGCGTCCCAGCGGCACGGATTTGTTTTCCTCGCGGTCGAGCACGAGCCGGCCGGTGCGTTGGAGCGGCCGATGGCAAAGATGCACGGTGAACCATTCGCCGTTTTGCGTTTCCACAAAACAGCCGTGACCGGTGGATTTCAAGTTAAGCTGATCTTTTTGAAACGCCGTGAGCATCGGATTCTGCGGATGCAATTCGTATGGCCCCCAGAGATTTTTGCTGCGGCAGACACTGATGGCATGGCGCAGCGCCGTGCCGCCCTCGGCGGTGATGAGATAATACCAACCGTCGCGCTTGAGAATGTGTGGCCCTTCAGTGATGCCGATGGCGCTGCCGGGCCAGATTTTTTTTGGCGCGCCGACGAGCTGCATTTTCTGCGCGTCAAATTCTTGAAGAATAATTCCATCGAAACGCACGCTGGTGACCGCCTCGCCCATTTGCATTTGGACAATATATTTTTTGCCGTCATCGTCATGAAACAGGCTCGGATCAAAACCACTCGCATTGAGAAAAACCGGCTCGCTCCACGGCCCTTCAATCTTGTCGGCGGTGACGAGATAATTTGGTGTGTCCATCACTACGGCGCCCATGTGATGGTGGACATTGGTGTAAACTAGCCAGAATTTTCCATCCGCGTGCGTGAGGCACGGCGCCCAGATGCCGCCGGAATTCTGGCAGCCGCGCATGTCAAGTTGCGATACGCGATCGAGCGCGCGGCCGAGCAAACGCCAGTTCGCCAGATCGCGCGAGTGATGGATTTGCACGCCGGGAAACCACTCGAAGGTCGAGGTCGCGATGTAATAATCCTCACCTACGCGGCAGATAGACGGGTCGGGATTGAAGCCGGGGAGAATGGGATTTCTAATCGTGTTCATTTCGCATCGTCGAAGTTTAGTTGTCAAAAGCTGATAAATCCCATGCGTCGCGCCAAGTGATCGTAAATCGGTCATTGACGAATTTCATGGGCAACCAAACGTAACCACCCTTGACATGTTCCTGCGGACGCCAAACGTCGAACATCGCGATGAAGGCTCCGGGACGACCGTTCACCGGTAAGATGCAGGTGCTTTGTCCGCCAAAGGTCAGCGCGGGTCCCAAGGTGTATTTTCTGGGATTGCCTCCGACCGAGGGATAGCCGAGATCCTTCCATTGGGCCAGCGTCAGCTTGACGACTTTTTCGGCCGCAGGCGCCTCCACCAGCGGATTGCCAAGTTCCTTCCACGGCCCCCAAACAAAATCCGCTACGGCCAACCGCGCCGTGTTCGGATCCCATCCGCTGCAATCGGAAGACAGCAGCCAATAACGGCCCTGAAATTTGAACAGCGCCGGCGCTTCGTTCCAGCGATGCTCGAAGACCCGCACCCATTTTCCGGAATGTGAAAGATAATCATCTGTCAATTGCGAGATGTGCAGAGTGCTATTTTCTTCCGAGGCGAAAACGTGATACGCCTTACCGTCGTCATCCACGAACAGCGTCATGTCCTTCGCCATTTGTCCGAGGGTGAAATCGCGGGCCATCAGATTGTGCTTCGGCACCTCGGGATTCGAGCCGCCGATGAAATGCGTGCCAATCAATTTCTGCGCTTCCTGAAACCCCGCCCTCTGTTCCTCGGTCACGTTCAGCGGCCAAGTATTTGTGTCCGGCCGAACGGAATGCACAAAAGCATAAGGCCCGGCCGGTTTATCAGCCACCGCCACGCCGCTGCGGGCAGCCCGGCGGGCTTGGCCATTCAGTTCCAGATGAAACCACATCACGAACTTTTTGGTGTGGGCGTTGTAAATCACCTTGGGCCGCTCCAAGATGCAGCCCCGACCAATGTCACTGTGCGGATCATCGGACACCGCCAATGCAATCCCGCAATCCTTCCAGTTATAAAGATCCGTCGAGGAATAACAATGCACCCCGACTTCCGCAGTGTCACCGGCCAGCTTGTGTTCGCCAAACCAATAGTAGACGCCCTCGTGAAACATTACGCCGCCGCCGTGGGCGTTGATGTGCGCGCCGTGATCGTCCGGCCATGGCTGATCGGGTAAAAACCCAGTCCGAAGCTTCGGCAGTTCCGCAGCATTTGCATTCATCATAAATTCGAGCGGCCAGTTGTCCGTGCGGAAAGTCGAGGCGGGCAAGTCCACTTGGTTGAAAAAATTCACTTTCGGCAAATCCGCCCAGCCATAACGAACCGCCGCCGGTTCCGCCACTTGCGGACTGGAAACGCTGACGGTGTCGCCCTCAATTTTCGCATCAGCAAAATAAAATTTTTTGTCCGCACCCGCGATGACGAAGCCGGTCAATTCGCCGCCGTCGGTTTTCAAACCGCCGTCGGATTTGGTGAAATGCAAAAGCGCTTTGCCTTTTTCAAATTTCACGGATTCAAAAACCGGTCCCGAAAATTGCACTTGCCGGCCATACGCAATGGCCAGGGCCGCTTTCACGCCACGGGCGGCCACCGGCTCCTTGCCGTGATAATGCACATCCGGCCCGCCCATATCCGTGCTGACGACCAGTGCCGCGTGCGGCGTGGCCGACGCGACTTTCGCCTGCGCCGCCTGCAATTCTGCGATGCCGCTCGCCTCGTTCGCGTTGGTCTGCCACTTCCGGTAGCGCGCGATTTGAAAAATCAGGAACGGCAAATCCGGTTGCTCGAAA
>JANYCI010000067.1 GCA_025360325.1 Limisphaerales bacterium
AAACTTCGGCGCGCATTTCTTTGCCGGCTTTGAATTTTACCATCGCGCGGGCGGGAATGGGCACATCGGTCTCGGGCTTGTTCGGATTGCGCCCCACGCGCGGCTTGCGGATTTTGACATCGAACACGCCGAAGTTGCGCAGTTCTACTTTGTCGCCCTTGGCGAGCGACTCGGCGATGTAGTCCAAAGTTTTTTGCACGACTTCAAACACTTGGGTCTGGATGAGGCCGGTCTCTTCGCTGATGCGGATAACGAGGTCGCGTTTAGTGAGGGTCATAATGGTTAGGGGTTAGGCGGGTTAGCAGCAAAAATCAAAGCATATCCCAAGCTGGCCGGAGCAAGGAAGTAGCCAATGGAAGAAACTTCTCGGTTTCTCATGCCAGCCATCAAACAGGGATTGGGCTGGGATTGTCGAGGAAAAAATGCGGCGGTGGCCGACCGGGTAAAATTTTTCGGCGAGTGCGTCGGGAGAGAAAAACTTGCTCGACGCCTCTCCCGCTCGCCGCTAGAGTCGGCGCGCCTGCTGAAATTTTTATGATTAAATTTGTCTATTGCGTCCGCCGTCACCCAGATGTCACCCCGGCGGCTTTCAAAAAATACTGGCTGGAAAATCACGGCCCGTTGGTGCGGAGTTACGCGCAGGCGTTGCGCGCGAAAAAATATGTCCAAAGCCACACGCTTGATACGGAGCTGAATGTTTACGCGCAGATGCCGCGTGGCAGCAAGCCGGCCTACGATGGCATCACGGAAGTGTGGTGGGACAAGGCGGAGGACGTGATCGCCGCCTTGAGCACGCCAGAGGGCCAGACGGCGAATAAAATTCTCGCCGAGGACGAGGCCCGTTTTTGCGACCTGCCGAACTGCTCGGTGTTTTTCACCGAGGAACACACGATTTTTGATTTGTAGGGCGGTAAAAAAAACTAAAGCCCGGATGGATTCAGCCGAAGACGGCCTGTTGAGGATTAACTTAAAACTTATGGAAAAAACGCGTCAATGGATGGGCGCACGGGAAGTTTACCGTGGCCACTTTCGGAAAATCATTTTCATCGCCGCCGCCGCCGCGCTGCCCGCGCCGGTGTTCGGACTGGGTTTTTTAATCCCCAACCAAGACGCCACGGCTATCGGGCGGGGCAATGCCTTCGTCGCCACCGCCGACAATCCATCCGCGATTTATTACAATCCCGCCGGCATCTCCCAGCTTCACGGCACCGACATCCAGATTGGCGCGCTGAATTATCTCGGCCTCGATGTCAGCTATGATTCTCCGACTGGCAATCACGCGGACAATAAATTTGAAGTCCTCACCGTCCCGCAGATTTTCCTGACGATATCGCCGACGAATTTGCCGGTGAGCTTCGGTCTCGGAGTTTATTCGCCGTTCGGCCTCGCGGTGAAATGGCCGAACACCAGTCCGCTCCGCCCGCTCGCGATTGATTCCAAACTGACTTACCTCACGATCAATCCAGTCGTCGCGTGGCAGGCCACCAAAACGTTATCCATCGCCGCCGGGCCGACGATCAACTACGGAAAAATTCAGTTTGATCGCGGCCTGCTTTCGGGGAGCGACGTGTTTAATTTCAAGGGCGATGATTTTGATTTCGGCTTCACCGCCGGACTGCTCTGGCAACCCAGTGAACATTGGTCGTTCGGTGCGAACTACCGCCTGGCCGCGCAGATGGATTTTAACGGCGACTCTACTTACAAGGCTACGTCCGTCAGCCCCACCGCGACCGCTAACACCACGGCGGGCGTGCCGTTTCCAGAGATGATTTCCGGCGGTATTTCCTACCGCCCGAATGAGAAATGGAATCTGGAATTTGACGTGGACTACATTGACTGGAAAATCGGCACGGTAAAACTGGGAGGGACGAAAAGTATTTTTGGTTTTGACCTGCCGCTCACGCTGAACTGGCATCCAAGCTGGCAATACAAGTTCGGCGTCACGCGCGATCTGGGCGACGGCTGGTTTGTGAGCGCGGGCTATTTTTTCAGCGGCGACACGACTTCGACCGCAAACTTCACGCCCGCCGTGCCGGACAGCGATTTGCACGTCGGCAGCATCGGCGTGGGTCACAACGCTGAACACTGGCACTGGGCGTTGGCGGCGCAAGCCATCGGGGGCTTGTCGCGTAACATTCCGGCCAGCTCCGGTGCGCCGGGAAATTTCCAAATCTTTACGCCCGCCGTCACCTTCTCCATCGGCTACCGTTTTTGAACGGCGAACATTTTTCCGCTCCTAAAAAACACAATGCGTTCCTCAAAAGAACGGGTTGTGTTTTTTTTCTTCGCTGACTGTGGTGGGCGGACCATGACCGGCGCAAAGCAGTGTGTTGTCCGGCAAAGTCAAAATCTCTTCGCGAATTTTTTTTCGGGCGATTTCCCACTGGCCATTGCCGTTGCACATTGAGCCGGCGAGAATCGTATCGCCAACGATGGCCACCGTCGGCGCCTTGCCCGACCAGCCGTTGATGAGATAAGTCACGCCATCGTCCGCATGGCCGGGCGTTGAGCGGTGCGTGATGCGGAGCGCGCCGAGCTGGATGGTTTCGCCGGTTTGATTGCGTTGGGCGACCGGCGCGCTGGGCGAACCGCTGTGCAGTTGGGCGTCGGGCCACGCGGCGCGAAATTTCGGCAGCGCCTCGACATGATCCCAGTGTGAGTGCGTGATGAAAATGTGCCGCAACTGCAAATGATTTTTTGCGAGGCAATCCAAAACCGGCTGGACGTCAATGCCCGTGTCGAACAGTGCCGCGTCACGCGTGGCGGCGTCCCAGAGCAGATAGCAATTCACCGTCAACCCCTCGCCGCTGGAGACAAACGAGCGTAGTTCGCGCCAGCGCGCCAGATCGGTTTCAGCGGGCAGCCAGCCGTGCGCGAGGCCGGAAAATTTTTCGGGGTCGAGGCGGATGGCTGAAGCGAGCGCAGCGAGATTTATTTTCGCGGGCGGGTGGCCGGAATCTTCGAGCGCGGCGAGTTCGGTTTCAGAAATTTGCGCGGCGTGCGCGGCGGCGGCGGGCGCGGTGCCGGTCATCATTCGCGCCTTGCGGATGATGTCGCCCAAATGGTCTTCGAGAATCATAGCGTGACGTTAGCGGAAATTTTTTTCCGGGCAAGCATACCGCTTGTGGCTCCGGCGGAATGGTGCTAGAGATAGCGCGTGTCTGGCCCCAAAAAAACCAAAGAGCGCGAACGGTATTATCTTTTGCCAGGCCAGGGCGGGCGCAACTACATCCGCAAACAGAGGAAGCTTTTGGCGTGGTCGGTTTTGGTGGGCTTGTTGCTGGCGGGGACGCTGACTTTTTTTATGTGGTATTTCGCGCAGGTGCGTCGGTGAGCGGTCTTGACCGTTCGCGCTTCATTGTTACCATGATGACTAATTCGATGAAAACTTTCCGGTGTCTCCTGATGTTGGCGATGTTCTCGCCCGCGATTCTGCGTGCGGACGTGGCCGACGGCGTCAAGGCTGTGGTGAACGACCGCGCGATCACGTTTGCCGAAGTGGAGGACTACACGCGGCCCGCCGCCGAGGCGCTGCGCCGCCAATACGCTGGCCAGCCGGAGGTATTCCAGCAAAAATTGAAGGAGGCGCTCGACGATGGTTTGGAACAACTCGTGGATCGCGCGCTCATCTTGCATTACTTCGAGACCGAAGGTTACAAGCTGCCCGACAGCTTTGTGGACGAGATGGTGCAGCAGCGCATCCGCGACAAATTCGGTGACCGCGTGACGCTGATGAAAACGTTGCAAGCACAAGGCATGACGTTTGAACAATTCCGCAGACAGTTGCGCGAGCAATACGTTGAATCCGCCCTCCGCAACCAGAACGTCCAGCGCGAAATCACCATTTCGCCGTTCAAAGTGGAAACGTATTACCAAGCTAATCAGGACAAATACAAACTCGACGATCAAGTGAAGCTCCGCATGATTGTCCTCACGCGCACCGCGCCGGACGATACGAACATCGTCGCGATGGCCCGCGAAATCCAAGCCAAGGTCAAGGAAGGCACGCCCTTCGCCGAGATGGCCGCCGTGTATTCACAAGGCTCGCAGCAGCACGCCGCCGGCGACTGGGGCTGGGTTGAGCGCTCCGTTCTCCGCAAAGAACTGGCCGATGTTGCTTTCAAACTAACGCCCGGCCAGACGAGCGATCCGATTGAAACTCCCGAAGCGATTTACTTCATGCTCGTCGAGGAAAAGAAACCCTCCCACTACCGCGCCCTCTCCGAAGTGCGTGACGATGTGGAAAAAACCCTGCGCGTGCAGGAGCAGGCCAAGCTCGAAAAAACGTGGATTGACGGCCTGAAAAAGAAAACCTTCATCCGCTATTTTTGAAAAAGTGACGAGTGATGCGTGATGCGTGAATCCGCCCATCACGCCTCACGAATCACTCGTCATGATGAAAAACTGGCTTGGCATTTCCCTCGGCGACGTCACCGGCATCGGCCCCGAAGTCGCGCTCAAAGCCCTCGCGGCGGAAGCGGCGGCGGACGACACAAAATACCTGCTCATCGGCGACGAGGAAATTCTCTCGCAACTGAATAAAAAACTCGCGCTGAATCTGCCGCTGAAAAAATTCTCCAGCTACACCGACAGCGGAAAATTTTTCGTGGTGAATCCGTTTGCGGGCACGCTGCCGGAAAATCTTTCTGTCGGAGCACCAGAGGCGGCGCGAGTTTCCGTCGCCTATCTGCTCGACGGCGGCGAACGTTGTCTGCGCGGGGAACTTGCCGCCCTCGTCACCGCGCCCGTCAATAAATCTTCCATCATCCGCGCTGGATATAATTTTGTCGGCCAGACGGAATTTCTCTCCGAACTCGCCAACACCAAACGCACCGCGATGATGTTGCTCGGCACGGATGAGCGCGGCCGCTGGCTCCGCGTCGCGCTTGCCACCGTTCACATTTCCATCAAGTCCGTTCCTGAAAAATTGACGGCGGAAAAAATTTCACTCGCCATCGAACTCGCCGCGCAGTCTTGCCGCGATCTCGGTTTGTCGCGCGCAAAAATTGCCGTCGCCGGATTGAATCCGCACGCGGGCGAGGGCGGAGAATTTGGCGATGAAGAAATAAAAACCATCGCGCCGACAGTTCAAGCGCTGCAGAAACGCGGCTTCGATGTGGTTGGCCCGTTGAGCGGCGACACGGTTTTTCACTATGCGCTACAAGGGGATTTCGATGCCGTCGTGGCGATGTATCACGATCAAGGACTCGCGCCGCTGAAAGCCGTCGCGTTCGACAGCGGCGTGAATTGGACGCTCGGCCTGCCTTTCATCCGCACCTCGCCCGACCACGGCACAGCCTACGATATCGCGGGCCAAGGCATCGCCAATCCGGGCAGCATGATCGCGGCGATCCGGCTGGCGAAACAGCTCGCGCACCGGTAAAAAATTGGGAGCCGTCTTAATAACACTTAAAAATGTTATCAAATAGAGTCTGAAAGAAAGTCCGCTAAAAAAACGCCGAAGCTCATTTCAAAAGGGTGTCGAGCGAAGCGGTGGCGGTGTTTTCTATTGGAAGAATGGCAGTCCGACATGGATTCGAACCATGAATAACGCCTCCAAAGGGCGCTGTGTTACCATTACACCATCGGACTGACGTGGTAGAAAGTAGCCATTTCCCGCAGGCGGCGCAAAGCCAAAATGATTGAGCGCAGAATTATTGCTGAAAATTGTCCTAAAGTTTTGGCGGGGAACCCATCTGGCTCGCCCAAAAAATCCCGCTTGTCATCCGCCTCATCCCTGTTAGTCTTTGCGGCCAATTTTATGAAGACGGACATTCACCCCAAATACGTGGACGCCGAGATTCGTTGCGCCTGCGGCAACGTCATCAAGACGCGTTCCACCAAGCACACCATCATCATCGGCATCTGCAATGCCTGCCATCCGTTTTACACCGGCCAGCAGAAGTTTGTGGACACCGCCGGTCGCGTGGACAAGTTCCAACAACGCGCCGCCAAGACGGCCGCCGCCGCCGAGGCGTTTGCCACGAAGAAGAAAAAGAAAGCCTAGCTTTTTTCCGACAACCGCCCGCCGTTCCGAAAATTTTCGGGGCTGCGGGCGGTTTCTTTTTTTTGAGCCACAAATTTTCACAGATGGAACACGTCTGTATATCTGATCCAGATTTCAAAAAACTAGCGAAAATCCGCTGCTTTCAAAAGGATATTCGCTCTAACTCGTCGCTTTTTTCGGTTACTTTTTTCTCCTTTCACTGACAGTTTAACTGACAGTTTTTCGGGTCAATCTTCATCCGGCATCATCACCGTGATGGCGGGTTGCGGGTCGTCTATATCGAGTGCGCCACAAGTGGCAATCAGCTTAACCAGTTTGGCGGCGCGGTTGTCGTTTCGGACATAGAGCGCGAAGGGCAAACGGTCTTTGCCTTGTGCTGCTTTTTGAATCGCAAAGCGGAGCATCCAGACAACATCCCAAAGCCTTCCGGCTTCATCCTGCCCGCTCGCGTTCGGCGGCACGGTCACATAAGCGTCAAAGACGGTGCGGGTGATAAATACCGGAAAGCGGATTCCGGCTTCCTTGGCGGTGCTAGAAACGTCAACCTGCACGCCGTCGGCGATAGCTTGCTTGCGGGTGTAGGCGTAAATGACATTTCCGAAGGGTGAATTTTCGTTGTTCATGGTGGGTTTAGGCGTAGAAATAACCAAGGCTGCGGAGTGATGAAAAATTGCCGTTGCCAATAACAACGTGGTCAATCAATTCCATTTTCAAAAGCTGACCGGCGCGAATTAAATCGCGGGTCACTTTGATGTCGGCTTCGGATGGGCTGCTTTCGCCGCTGGGGTGGTTGCGCATGACGATGACGGCACTAGCGGCGGCGATGATCGCCAGCCGGAACACTTCGCGGGGGTGGACTAGAATCGTGTCCATCGTGCCGATGGAAACAATCTGGTGGCCTTTGACACGTTTGCGGGTATTAAGGAGCAAGACGGCCAAACATTCGCATTCAGGGTTAAAATGCGGGTGGGTGGCAATGTGCATCCGCCAATAATCGGCGGCATTGTCGGGCGTCTCGCATGGCTGCAAGTTCTCCGGCGTCGGACATTCGCGCAAAGCGGTTAACTAGCTCAACTGCCGGGATGATTCCGCAAAGTTTCATACAGGCCAGCGTGATTCAGCAAAATGTCTTTGATGCCGTTTTGGACGGTGGCGGAATTTAGCGCCTGGGTGCTCATTAGGGTGTGCGCGTCCAGAGCACCCATGATGGCGTTCAACAATTCCGTTTTTAGGTCGGGTGAATTGGCGAACTGCTCCTTGGTATTGTTGGCGGCTTGCTGGCGTAAGGTATCAGACTCAAGCAACTTTCCTTTTATGACGTTGTTGACATAAACCAGCTTGTCCTGATCGGTGAGTTCGCCATCGAAAAGGTCATTCACCTTTTGAATGATTTCATTCAAAAGCGCCTTTTCCTTTTCCTGCACGCTGCCGCTGCCAGCTTCGGTGATGGGATCAAGTTTTGGAGTTTCACCCGCGTTCAATGGCATTGGCTGTCTGCCGATGTTTTTCAAGTTGTGATGTGTCAGCACGACTTTGGAAAGGTCAATGCCTTCGCGCTCACGGCCAAATTCCAGCAAGGGCAATAGACGCCGGAAAAAGATGGCGCGTTTTTCAATGGCCGTGTTGCCGTAATCAAAGATTTGCGAAAGGAACGTGTAGAGGCGCAGGAAAGCCCCCATGTCTGTCTTGAATAAAATCAGGGAGTTCAACGTGTCTTGCGCGGCTTTCGCTGCTGCGTCGTCGGATTTTTCCTTTGCTTGCTTCAATGCCTCCTGCGCGGCCTTGTAGCGTTTCATCAGTCTGTCTTCGACCGGAGCGATTGCCGCGACAAGCTCACTTTGCTTCGCGCCTTTCAACTCGGCTTCGACGACGCGATCCACTTCAAAATCGTCGTAGTGTCCGGCGGCATCGAGTTTGGAGCGCAGGTTAAAGACAAGGTTCGGGTCAGTGATGGCCGAGAGTTCCGCCGTGGTGTGATAGGTCTTGAAAGCAGCGAGAATATCCGCCGCCTCGTTCACGAAATCCAAAACGTAAGTCGTGTCTTTGCCGGGGTGGGCGCGATTCAGGCGCGATAATGTTTGCACGGCCTGAATGCCTGCCAGCCGCTTGTCCACATACATTCCGCAAAGCAACGGCTGGTCAAAGCCGGTTTGAAATTTATTTGCGACGAGCAAAATTTGATATTCATCGCCTTTGAATGCTTCGCGGATGTCGCGATTTTTTAGGTTCGGATTCAGTGTTTTATTATTTTCCGTAAATCCATCCGGGCCGGATTCCTGGTCATTCACTTCGCCGGAAAAGGCAACGAGCGTGCAGATTTTGTAGCCTCGGCTGGTGATATATTTTTCAATCGCGAGTTTCCAGCGGACGGCTTCCAAACGACTGCCCACCACTACCATTGCTTTGGCGCGGCCTTTGAGCAGCGGCGCAACGAATTCTCGGAAATGCTCCACCACAATTTCCACCTTCTGCGAAATGTTGTAGGGATGCAGCCGCACCCAGCCCATGATTCCCTTCATGGCTGCACTGCGCTCCATCAAGCGGTCGTCCAATTCTTCGCCGCCGTGCGCCAGCTTAAATGCCAGCTTGTAGGACGTGTAATTTTGCAAAACATCGAGAATGAATTTTTCCTCGATGGCTTGGCGCATGGAATAAATATGAAACGGCGCGGGCAAATTTCCCGGCCCGGCGGGTTTCGTGGGATCGGGGCGCGTGCCGAAAAGCTCCATCGTTTTGTTTTTCGGCGTGGCGGTGAAGGCGACGAACGTGATGCCGCCGTCTTCGGCGCGGTTGGACATTTGCGCCGCGAGCAAATCTTCCGTGCTGACTTCGCCGCCGTCG
>JANYCI010000342.1 GCA_025360325.1 Limisphaerales bacterium
GCAAACGTAAGTGGCGGATGATCTCGGAAAAATTTCAGCACGCAAAAATTGCCACTGTGGAAGAACTCGCGCGCGTGGCCTGTCCGGTCGGAATCAAGATTGAATCAAAGTCCGTGCCAGAAATTGCCGTGAGCATCGCGGCGCAGTTAATTGACCAGCGTGCGGAAATTTTGCGGACACTTAAGTAATCATTCCGCGCGTTAGCGATGGGAAAGCGGCAGAGGACTGCCGCAGTCCAAAACCTCACGGATTATTGTCACCCCTTCAACTTCCGATGCGCGGCCATGAATTTCTCCACACGCTTCGCATCCACGCCGTTCGCCCAATGCCCGCCGCGCTTGAATTCTGAACCGACGATGAAGCCATCCGCCGCCGGGAAAAATTGTTCCAAGTTCGCCGCCGTCACGCCGGAGCCGAGGATTACTGGCAGATGCGTTTTCTTTTTCACCGCCAGCACATCGGCGGCTTGCGGCGCATCGCCGGTCACGAGACCGGTCACGATCACCGCGTCGCCACGCATGAATTCCACCGCGTGCGCCGTCTCGCCGATGTCCACGTCCGCCGTGATCGCGTGCGAGCTGTGTTTCTTTTTCACATCCGTCCAGACCTGCACGTGATCCGCGCCGATGTTGCGACGGAACCGCAGCAACTCCGCCGCCGACGACTGGATAAAACCTTCATCCGCCACATGCGCGAACGCAAAACCCTCGGCGCGGATGAAATCCAAACCCGCCGCGTGCGCCACCGCCATCGCTTCGAGATTCGCGCCGGCGAGAATCTGCACGCCGCACGGGAGCTTCGCCGTTTCTTTCACCGCGCGCCCGATGATCGCCATCGCCGCGACGATTTCCGATCCGACCTGACCGCGCAGATACGGCGTATCGTGCATGTTCTCGATCATCAGGCCATGCACGCCCGCGTCGCGCAGCAACTTCGCCTCGCGCACCGCGAGCGTCTCGATGGCTGACAACGGCAACTCACTCGCCGGCGTCCCCGGCAACGCGCCAAGATGAATCATGCCGATGACCGGCTTGCGCTGCGGAAAAAGTTTTTGCGCCTTGTTTAACATGGGAAAAGTCTAACGCGCAAAAGTTGAAAGCCAAGTGCGCTCAAGGAATCCCAACGGGATTCAGGTCGTCCAGCCTAGGGTTGCGAGAAGCGAGCTACCCTAGGTGAACGTCCCCACAAAATTTTCCTCCCTCTCCTCGCCCAACGAGGAGAGGGCCGGGGTGAGGAGTTTAAATCGAACTTGAGACTAGCGACGCAAAATTATTCCAAGAACCATTCCAACAATTCCAAATGCCCATTTTTGCGCGGCATCATCGTAGAGCTTGGAAAGAATAACGAACAATGCGGCCAGCAAAATGCTGATGATAACCACAGAATTGCGGATGCCTTCAGTCTTGCATGGTCGATTTCTTGGCATGTCTATTTAATCAGAGGGTAGTGACTCCTCCGTGGTCATCAGAGACTTGCTGCCTCCGGTGCAAGTTGTTTGATAATCTGTGCTCCTACGCTAAGGCCGGGATTTGTAAGCCTCCACCCGGACTCTTTTGAACCAGTTATCAGGTTCCCGAAACTGGTAGTATAGGCAGCATGGTTGGGTGCATCGTAACAGCCTACTCTGCTGCAAAGCTCCCGGGCATCTCCATCGGCAAAACTAAAATCGCCATTTCTCAAGAAAGAACGAACGCCACACAATACATATGCTTGAGTCGTTTGCTTTCTTTTGCCGCTCTCCGGCATTCTGGCGGCAATTATATCGATAGAATCGTTTTCAATTGAGAACACGTGATCTAATTGCTCGCGCGTTATTGCATTCTTTTTCATCCAATTGGCGGCTTTTATGCAAATGCCCTCACCAACTTCGTGCGGCTCATTCACGGATTGATTTGCACTATGGACGGGCGCAGATTGGCCGAAGAGAATCATCGCAGCAGATATTGCCCGCTGGCGTTCGTCCGGTGTTAGAGGTTCAAGCAGTTGGACAAGTTTCGGAACTGCCGCAACCACGTTCTTAGTTGAAGGTTTTTCGTCGCTCATATTATCTTATTATATTATTTGTTTTTTGACTAACGCTTAAATTCATAAGACTTTTTGTTATTTGGGTCAAGTGGAATTTTGAGCGGTTTTTTGTCTCCTCACCCCGGCCCTCTCCTCGTTGGGCGAGGAGAGGGAGTCAGCCAGTGTGCGTCCGTAGGCAGGTGGTCGTGGAATAATCGAGCGCGTCCGGCGTTAACCTCCTCTCCCCGCCCAAACGGGGAGAGGAATGAGGTGAGGGGATTTGATTTCTCAAACCAAAAACTCCTCATACCTCGCTGCGATTTGCCTCCTCACCCCAGCCCTCTCCTCCTTCGGGGAGGAGAGGGAGAAAATCCAGGCGGGCTTGAAATTTTCCACACAAAGAACATCATTCCCGCGTGAGTCTCAAACACATCGCCCGCGAGCTGCGCCGCAATCAGACGGACGACGAAAAGGCACTCTGGCGCGCGTTGCGCGGAAGACGTTTTGCCGGTTTCAAATTCCGCCGGCAGCACACAGTCGGCGATCACATCTTGGATTTCTACTGCGCGGACGCAAAGCTGGCCGTGGAACTGGACGGTTCACAACACGGCCACCCTGAGGGAATGCACCGCGACGCCGAGCGGGAGAAATTTCTGGTGGAGCAAGGCATCGCGACACTGCGGTTTTGGAATCGTCAGTGGCGCGAAAACCAAGAGGGCTGCCTATTGGAAATCTGGAATGCTGTCCAGCAACGTTCCGGCTGTGTGCGCGTGATGAAGAATGCAGAGGAGCAAAGATTCATTCCGCCGGATTTGAAGCAGGTCATACTTCCGAAAGATTAAAACTCCTCACCCCGGCCCTCTCCTCGTTGGGCGAGGAGAGGGAGAAAAATTTTGTGGAACGTTCACCCAGGGTAGGCTTGCTTCCGCCTTCGCACGGCTACGGCGCGACAAGCCAACCTTGGGCTAATTTCCGTTACGCCTTCAGCGTAGCCGAAGCTCGGCCGGCCATTGATTCGCGGCAATTCGTGTCAGAAGTTTTAGATTCGACACCTCACCCTGACCCTCTCCCCGTTCGAGGCGGAGAGGGAATTATATTTTCGTGTGGTTCGCGGTTGAAAATTTCCTGCGCCTTTGCGGTTCAAGATTTTTTCACCCGTTGAATCGCCATCCAGATTTTTTCGCACGTCGCCGGGCTTGCCAGTTCAATTTCACCTTTGCCCGAACCGAACGCTGCCACGGCGTCGCGGATGGCTTCGCGCACGGAGATGGCGAGCATCAGCGGCGGTTCGCCCACGGCTTTGCTGCCGTGCACGACGTTTTTTTGCGCGGCGTCGGGCAGGAGCGTGACGTTGAAAATTTTCGGCGCATCGCCGATGGCGGGAATCTTGTAGGTGTCCGGCGAGTGGGTGAGTTTCACGCCCTGGTCGTTCCAGACGAGTTCCTCGGCGGTGAGCCAGCCCATGCCTTGCACGAAGCCGCCTTCAATCTGGCCGCGATTGATGGCGTCGTTCACCGAGCTGCCGACGTCGTGCAAGATATCCACGCGCGTGACTTGTTGCATGCCGGTGAAGCCGTCAATCTCCACCTCGGTCACCGCCGCACCGTAAGCAAAATAATGAAACGGCTGGCCGCGTCCCGCCACGCGATCCCAATGAATCCCCGGCGTGGCATAATAACCGTTCGCGGAAAGGCTGACGCGGCTGAAGTAAGCTTTCTGCGCGACTTGGGCGAAGGAAATTGATTTGGGGAGCACAGCCGCCTCGGCTGTGGCGGTTGACGCCCCGTCAACCGCGCCGAGCGCGCCACCGCGCGAGGATTCAACGCGCGATGGCGCGCGTTGTGCCGACGACGGGGCGTCGTCGGCTGCGCCCGGGGCGGGCGCGCTCCCCGATTCAAAAACGAGACCGTCCGCAAAGATAATTTTTCCCGGTGAAACTTCGCGGCCGAGTTTTTCTTTGAGCAACGCTTGCGCGACTGGAATCAATCTCGTCCGCAAAATCTCACACGCATTTTTCACCGCCGCGCCGTTCAAGTCCGTGCCCGCGCTCGCGGCGGTGGCGGAAGTGTTCGGCACTTTGTCGGTGCTGGTGGTCATCACGCGGATGTCCGCCAGCTTCACGCCGAGCGTTTGCGCCGCGATCATCGCGACGTTTGTGTGCAGCCCTTGGCCCATCTCCGTGCCGCCGTGATTCAACTGCACCGTGCCGTCCTGATAGATCAAAACAAGCGCGCCGGCCTGGTTGAGATGCGTGACGGTGAAGCTGATGCCGAATTTCACTGGCGTCATCGCGAGGCCGCGTTTTCGATGCGGATGCGCGGCGTTCCACGCGGCGATTTCCGCGCGCCGTTTTTCCAGCTCGGCAGATTTCTTCAACGCGTGCCAGATCGTCTGGATGCGATTGTCTTCGATGAGCTGGCCGTAGTGCGTGGTGTTCGTCTCGCCCGTGCCGTGATAAAGATTTTTCTCGCGGATTTCTTCCGGCGATTTGCCGAGCCGCCGCGCGATGCGATCCAAAATTTCCTCGATAACCAACATCCCTTGCGGCCCGCCGAAACCACGGAACGCGGTGTTCGAGGAGAGATGCGTCTTGGCGACCTGCCCGCGAAATTCCACGGCGGGAATGTAGTAGGCGTTGTCGAGATGGAACAGCGCTCGGTCGGTGACGGCCTGCGACAAATCCTGCGACCAGCCGCCGTTCGACCACAAATGCGCCTGCACCGCGCGGAGTTTACCTTCTGCGTCGAAACCCAC
>JANYCI010000160.1 GCA_025360325.1 Limisphaerales bacterium
CAGAATTTTTGCCGAGCGCGCGGAGACATTCCACCTTCATGTCCTGCGCCTGCCGCACGCGCAGGTTGGACATCAGCGTGGCATCAATGAACTTCAAGGCCTCCGCGAATTTTTTCTCCGCGATGCGCTGCTGCGCGTAGCCCAACATCTGCGCGACGGCGGCGGATTCTTTTTGGAAGTAAGCCGGATTCCACGCGCGCCGTTCCTCCGGCGTGTGCAGCGTGAAGCGTTCCTCCTGAAAAACGGCGTAGAGGTCGGAAAATTTATCCTGCGATTTTTCCAGTTCGGCGGCGCGTTGCTCCATCTTTTGCAGCGCGGCTTTTTTGTCGTCCGGGTTGAGGTTCATGGCATCAATCAATTTTTTTGCGGAGTCTTTGCGTTCGTCTAGCGCGAGTTGAAAGAAGCGCGCCCAGAACGGCACGTCGCGCATCCGACGCGTCTTGCCTTTGCCGCCGACGGGTTGCACCACGATAGGCAACCACGCGTAGCGTCCGGCCATTTCGCCGATCTGGTGAACCCAGCGGTCGTCATACCAAAACGGAAAGTGTCCGCAGAACAGCGATTGCAACGTCTCCAGCCAGTTCCAACCGAAGACCGGATAGGTGCAGGTGTCCGCCGTCATCGGGTCGTGCGGGCTGGCGAGAAAAATACCGTCGGGAAATTTCGCGGCGGTCTCGCGCAGGATGTTGTCCCAGCCGGGCGTGTCGAAACGCACGTCGTCGCCGAGCACCATGAAAACTTCCGCCGTGCGACCGGAAACTTCCCAAAGAATCTGCTGCATCTGGCCGAGGCCGGAAGTTTGTTGGCCGATGTGCCAGTGAAGCTGCACGCCCGCGTCGCTCAAACTGCCATCGGCAATCGCCTTGCGCGTCACGGCGTCGTCCTCGTCAACGTAAAGCCAGAGCGAAACTTTTTCCTTTTGAATCGTGTGCTGTTTCAGCGCGGCGAAAACTTGCGCGAGCATCTGCGGACGCCCGCGCGTCGCCATGATGAGGCAGATCTCGCCGCGATTGATTTTCGCCGAGTTCATGCGTCGGTGCGGCGGAGGCTCATCGCGGGCGGGATGACGTAATTGTCGTTCACTGGTATTGGTCGTTGTCGCGAGGATGCAGCGCATCCGCTTGAAACGAGCGGAAAATTTACCGCACTACCATGTCCGGTCAATTGTATTTGCCGGACAATTTGGAGCAGGGACAGAGCGCTAGATGCACCGGATTACCGTGCCGGATCGAGTGGCGCGGTAGCGTCTTGGACTGCGGCAGCCCTCTGCCGCTTTTGCACCGCAAGCACGGCGAGGGGAAAGCGGCAGAGGGCTGCCGCAGTCCAAAACCTCGCGGAATAATCAAACGCCAACGGCGTTTCGTCATTCAGCCCAGGGTTGACCGCGCCCAGCGGGCTACCCTAGGTGGGCGTGTTTTAATTTTTTTCTACCCCAACGGGGTTGCGTCCTTCCCCGCGCGCCAATGCGCCGTAACCCCGTTGGGGTAAAAAATATTTTGGTGGGTTCACCCAGGGTAGCACGTGCCGCGCAACCCTGGGCTGCATGACGTTACCCTTTTGGGGTAATGTCAGCAGACGAAATTAAATGTCGGAGAGGACTGACACCTTTACACCTTTATGACTAAAGAATTGCATATTCAGAAAAGGCTTTTTTTACCACCGCACATTTCGATGAGATGTGCTAAAGCTGTTGCTAATCTTTTGGCTTGAGGTTCTGAATTTACATTGGAACCAAAATCTGAACAGTCAATTTCAATAAATGAAGTGGTTTGTATAGTGTTTTCACCGCAAATCCAACTGACTTTTGCTTCGCGGTCTTTGCAAATAATTTTTACTTTTGCCGATGTAAACTCAGTAGATGTAGGGTCAAAATCAGCTAAATCAAATATGGTTAAACAATTTTGCGCAAAAGAAATAATCATCTTTGCGCGCTTCGGATCGTAATACATGAACCCCCCCGTCTTTTTTAATGTGACATTAATGTATGCAACCGTATCGGTAAAACTTGGCCCCGGGATATTGTTAAGTATTGGTGGAATTTGCCTAGCCTTGCTCTCTTGATCCCGTTGTTTATCTAAAGCAATGCGTTCTTTATCTTGTTGTTCTACTTTGGCTTCCACCAAAAGCTGTGCTTCTTTCGCTTGCTTTATTTTTTCTTCCTCCAAGTTTTTAGCATTCTTAGCAACTGCAAGCTGTTCAATTTCAGCTTGGGTGTATGGTCGTATAATTGAAGATATTCCAGCCAAGTAAATATTTTGCTCGTCCGAACAAATTATAGCGAACGTTAGGTTTTTGTGAGGAGAATTAACGCTTGTTTTTAATTGTTCAGACGGTTCAAATTTCAAATTTATAAAATTGTCATCGCTTCCTCCAATCCTCAATTCGTGATCGCACAAAACAAAGAGGTTGGTTTTTGTCGAAACTAAATCGCGCGGCCAATCAGAGCGATCAAGTGCTATCGGTTTTTCCCACTTGCGAGTATCAAATGACCAGCGACAAAGTTCATGTTCGTCATTTAATACATAAAGGTAATTATTGAATGCTGCGGCAGAAAATCTAGCACCATCTAAACCCTCTTTCAGAGGCACCCAATTTCCGCCTTCAAAGCAGGCGACTCCTTGCGCAATTGGTTTTTCTGTTGAACCAACAGAGAGTGGAAAAGCACCGGAACTACCGCCGATATAGATAAACCCCGCATTTTCCACACACCAATTTATTTCTCCATTAATTTTATTCCAAGACGCGAGTTGCAATATGGTTTTGCCATCCCATTTGTAATAACCCGAATTTGAGGTATCCAAAACCAGGAAATCGTTAATCACTTTTACGCTAGTGATGATCCCGCTATTTGACGGAAGATCAAGCTGTAGCCATGCGTTGTCGTGCCAGCGAGAAAGATGGGTAGTTATTAGTCTTGAAGTATGTTTGTTTCGCCATTCGCTTAAAAGATATAGTTCGTTTTGAAATGAGTGAATACTGCGAGGAATTTCACCGTCTGGCAGATCTAGCCCGCTCCATTTGATTCCATCCCAAACCGCCAAATGACGTTTAAGCTGATCATTTGCAATAAAAAAATCCCCTATCACATAAAGCTTATTTGCTACGCAGAGAATGTCTGTTATTTCCCCGTTCAAGGCTGTGTCTGCATCACCGACGGATGTCCAGCTTTGGCCATCAAATTTTGCAACTCCAAAAAAATTGATTGTTTTACCTTGGTTTTCGTTTGAACTAAATGAGTTGGCATTCTGACTTCTTCCCCGGTGATGAGTTTGGGAAAATGTCAGAATGGCTGACAAGAAGACCACGCTAAAAATAAAAAAGTTTTTTTTCACGTCACAAAGGTCAATGTTGATCACTGTATACTCGGCGTGCTTACTTTGTCGATTCCCTTTTTGTTTGCGCCACTTTCAATTTCGGATGCGAGACGAACAGATGCCAGATGACGCCCTGAAACTCTTCGTTGTGCGGCGTGAGGTGCACGGCGTTCACCGTCGGCACGATGACGCACGCCGTCGCCTACTGCGCGGTGTAACCGTCGTCGCGCCCGACAATACCGATGACCGACGCGCCGACTTGTTTCGCAAGTTAAATCGCGTTCACCAAATTTGGGCTGACATTTTTTCCCAGAAAGGGGTCAGTTCTGCGTTATCCACGCATCGCTAAATTTCCTGCGGTCTTTGATCGCTTCGTAATTTTTTTGATACCACGCGACGGTGCGCCGGATGCCGGGGGCGAGTTCGTGATTCATTACGATGCCGTATTTTTCGCGGAGCTTGGTGGCGTCCACAAATTTTTCCTTCGCGCCGGTATAACGGCTGGCGTTGAAAAAAAATCCAATCATTTTACCACGACTTTTTGGCGGCGGATGATGCCCGCCAGTGCGCGCAGCGAGTCGTTCACCGTTTCGGCATTGGGGAAAATCCTGGCCACGTCCGGCTCCAGCACGACAACGTTCGTGCCACGCTGGTATCGCCGAAAATGTTTGCCGCGCACGCCGTTTGAAAAATCATATTCCGGCGGCATTTCCTTGTCGGCAGTTTTAATGGCTGGCTTCTTCATATGGTTTTCTTTCACGGCGGCTGGCCGGCCGCGCGCTGATGATGCGGACATTATCGCCGCGTTCGGTATGGACGACAACCAGAATTCTGCCCTGATGCGACCGGCCTAAAATGATGAACCTGCTCTCGGTCTGCGAATGTGCCGGATCGGGAATGGTGAGGGAAAGCGGGTCGCCAAAAACCGTGGTGGCTTCCTGAAAACTGACGGCGTGCTTGGTCAGATTGGCTCTGGCCTTGTTCACGTCCCATTCAAACGTCAGCATCAAACAAAGTGGAACAGGCTGCCGCCAGCACTGCAAACAAAATCAGGTGCCGCCAAATTTCCGGCGGTCTTTAACTGCTTCGTAATTTTTTTGATACCACGCGACGGTGCGGCGGATGCCGGGGGCGAGTTCGTGGTTCATCACGAGGCCGTATTTTTCGCGGAGCTTGGTGGCGTCCACAAATTTTTCCTTCGCGCCGGTGTAGCGGGCGGCGTTGAAAAAAACTTTGCCTTGGTAGCCGGCGGCTTCGCACACATGAAAGCCAGTTCGCGTAAAGAGGGCAGTCCACCGAAAACCGCGTTGCCGCGCGCTGGCCCATGCGTTAGAGTGCGTCCATGCCAGTTTTAACGACATCGCATGTCCGGCTCGATGAAAGCGGCGTGGCGTGGATTGATGACACGAACATCAAGGTCATCGAGGTGGCGCTGGACATGATCGCCCACGGATGGAGTCCGGAGGAAATTCATTTTCAACACCCGCACCTGTCACTTGCACAGATTCATGCCGCGCTCGGTCATTACTACGATCATAAATCCGAGATGGACGAGGAGATCGCGCGCAGCCGGGAGCGCGTGGAACGTCTGCGGTCGCAGGCGGGCGAGTCGCCCATTCGAAAACGGCTGCGTGAGATGGGCAAGCTGGCGTGAGCATGGGCCTCTATATGGATGTGCATGTGCCGTCCGCCATCACGCGCGGACTTTTGCTGCGCGGCACGGACGTGCTGACGGCCCAAGTGGACGGCACGACGGAACTGACAGACCCTGATTTATTGGATCGCGCGACGGAACTGGGACGCGTGCTGTTCAGCCAGGATGAAGACCTGCTCGCGGAAGTAACTAAACGTCAGCACAGCGGGAAAACTTTTGGCGGCGTGATCTACGCGCATCAACTGGCCATCACCATCGGGCAGGCCATCAACGATCTTGAAATTCTGGCGCAAGCGGGGACGCCTGAAGACTTGGTGAACCGGGTCGAGTATCTGCCTTTGTAAGCGGATTAACAAGGACGCAGTCCTGCACCATATTCAGGCACCGCTGAATTTCCGGCGGTCTTTGATTGCTTCGTAATTATTTTGATACCACGCGACGGTGCGGCGGATGCCGGGGGCGAGTTCGTGGTTCATCACGAGGCCGTATTTTTCGCGGAGCTTGGTGGCGTCCACAAATTTTTCCTTCGCGCCGGTGTAACGGCTCTCGTTAATAAAAACTTTTCCCTGATAGCCGGCGGCTTCGCAGACGGTCAGCGCGAGTTCGCGGATGGTTTTGCCGCGACCGGGCGCGAGGTTCACCATATCGCGTTCCATCTTCGGCGCGATCTCCAGCAGGCTGGCGATGAAATCTTTCACATCCGCCAAATCGCGGACTTGCGTGCCGTCGCCCCAGATTTCCACTTCGGGTAAATTATTTTTTACGGCCTTCACGAAGCGGCCAATCAGCGCGGACGGAACGTGCGCGGTGGCTTCATTGAAATCGTCGTCCTCGCCATACATCGCGGGCGGGATGACGTAGTTGCCGTTCAGCTTGTATTGGTCGTTGTAGGCGAGGACGCCGGTGTAGAGCATCCTTTTGGTCGCGCCGTAGGAATAAACGCTGCCGTGGATCGCACCATCGAAAATTTTGTCCTCGGTCATCGCCTGCGCGGAACTCGGATACGCGCACGACGCGCCGAGCGCGATGAGCTTCGCCTGCGGGATAAATTTCCGCCACGCTTCGAGCGTGTGGTTGTGGATGAGATTGTTTTTGAAAAACTGTTCCGCCGTGTGCTTCGCGGGAAATTCGCCGGCAGCCTGATAGCTCGCGAGGTGGATGATGAGCGTGGCGTCGCGGTGCGCGGAGAAAACTTTTTCCGCATGTTCCCAACGCGTCAAATCAAACTGGCGGCTGCCAAATGCAAAATGAGAGATGCCACGCGCGGTCAACTCCTGCTGAAGATGTCGGCCAACAAAGCCGGTGCCGCCTGTGACCAAAACCTTCATGTTTAGAGCGAGTTCAGCAATTCGCACAGCGCCTTGATGCGGTCGGTTTCCAGATCAGGATAATTTCCGATGTAAGCGCCGAAGAAATGGACGTGGTTGACCTGCGGATAGTCTTCGGCGCAGTCGAATTCGCGGCGCAGGAACGGCTGGCGCAATTGATTGCCGCCGCCGGAGAGTCCGCGACGGAATTCAATCTTACGTTCGCGCAACGTCGTTTCGATGCGATTCCACAAAGCTTGATCCGCCTCGCGCAGGACGAGCGTGAAGGCGTAGTTGCAACTGCCTTCGCGGTCGAAATCGGTGTAGAACTTTTTCGGGTCGAGGCTGTCGAGGAAAAGGTTCTGATTGCGTGTGCGCTTTTCGTTGTTCGCATCGAGGCGCTTCAACTGCGCGCGGCCGAGAACGGCGTTGAGTTCCGTGCTGCGGACGTTGTAGGCCGGGAATGCAAAGATGAAGTCAGGATTCAAATCCGGGTGTTTGGATTTGTAGTCGGCCTTCAACGCGTCGTCCTTGCTCTCGCGCACCATGCCGTGCGAGCGCATCATGCGAAGCGTTTCGTAAAATTCAGAATCGTTCGTGCATACCATGCCGCCTTCGATGGTGCTCATGTGATGCGCGTAGTAAAACGAGAAATTCGACGCGAAGCCGAGGCTGCCGAGTCGCTTGCCTTGAAACGTCGCGCCGTGTGATTCGCAAACGTCTTCGA
>JANYCI010000163.1 GCA_025360325.1 Limisphaerales bacterium
AGCGGCGTGCTGATGGCGAAATTTTTGAGCAAGCTGCCGATGTTTCGAGAGAAGTCAGAAGTTAGAATCCAGAATTCAGAAGTAAAGCAGAGCCAAACCACATCGGCTGCGGCAGAGACAAAACCTGCCGTGAAGGAAGCCGCGACGCTTCAGCCGATGCAGTGGTGGGGCAATTTAATTTTCGGCGCGTTCCTGCTGTGTTTCACGTTTTTCTTTTTGCGTATGGTTTTTCCAGAATCGTTCCACCGCGTGCTTTCCGAAGAGGATGCGAAGAAAAATTTATTCATCCGCATCGTCAGCGCGGTGTCGCTGCTCTCGATTCCGTTTTTGCTCTCGGCGATTCCGCTGTTCGCGATGTTGCGCCGCGTGAAGGTGTATGAAGAATTCGTGGACGGCGCAAAGGAAGGTTTTGACGTGGCCATCCGCATCATCCCGTATCTCGTAGCGATGCTCGTCGCCGTCGGAACGTTCCGCGCGGCGGGCGGCATTGATATGTTGAGCCGCGCTCTCTCGCCGGTGCTGAACCTCGTCGGCTTTCCAACCGACTTGCTGCCGATGGTTTTGGTGCGTCCATTGAGCGGCAGCGGCTCGCTCGGATTTTTCACGGAACTGGTGCAGCGGTTCGGCGCGGACAGCCTCATCGCGCGGACGGCGGGAACGATTTACGGCAGCACCGAAACAACATTCTATGTGCTCGCAGTTTATTTCGGCTCGGTGGCCATCAAGCGGACGCGCCACGCGTTGCTCGCAGGATTGACGGCGGATTTGGTGAGCGTCGTGGTGGCGGTGATGGTATGCAAAATCATGTTCGGCTGAAATTATTTCTGATAAACACTCACGCGCGCGGGCGGGAGGTTGAGCCAGACGAGTTGCGAGGCGACTAAATTAAAATCATCGCCGCCGCGTGTCCGCTTCTTGGCGATCTGATAACTGAATTGCACAAAGTGTCCTTGCGGCTGCAGCACGGTGCGAATTTTTCCCGAGAGGGCGGCGGCTTGTTCCGGCGTGAAATTCAGCAGCGGCAGACTGGAGATGACCGCACCGACAGATTTCACGGAAATTTTTTTCAGCAATTCATCCATCAGCCACGCGTCGCCAGCGATGATGTGGGCGCGCGGGTATTTTTTTTGCAACGTCGCCGCGAGCGTCTCATTGAATTCAATGGCAATGAGCCGATCCTCGCGCAAGCCACGCTGCAACAGGGCTTCGGTGACGGGGCCGGTGCCGGGGCCGAGTTCGAGGACGTAGCTTTCGGGATCGCTCGGAATCCAGCGAGCCATCGCCGCCGCGAGTCGGGGCGAACTGGGGACGACGGAGCCGGTGCGCTGCGGATGCGCGATCCACTCGCGCAAAAAAAGCGTGGTGTCGGACAGCACGTTGAAGAATTTTCGAGCCATGAGATAGGCGGGTTTGTGGACGAGTCTAGTTCAAGAATTTTCCCGCGCCACTGAAATAATTTTGGCTCACGGATCGGCCTTGAAAACTTTTTTGAAATTCGCCCGATTCTCTTCGTGACGCTGGCTCCATTCGCCGCGCAATTTTTCCCACGCGACGCCTGGAAAATTCGTCGGCACTGACGGCCACATTTTCTCTACGGCCTTAAATGATTGTTCCGCTTCCGCGCGCTCGCGCCAACGGAGGTGCGCCTCGGCGAGGTTGATCTGGTTTTCGGGATAATCCGGCGCGAGCACCGCCGCGCGCAAAAACCATTCGCGCGCCTTTTTTTTGCTGCCCACACTCAACGGCCAGCCGGGCGCTTGAAAATAAAGCGCGCCCAGATTTCGCGGCGGCCCGGCGTGGTCGAATTTTTCATCCAGCTCCGCCGCCGTTTTGAATTCGCGTTCGACTTCATGCACCAAACGATAAGCCGTGAGCGACGGCGATTCGGCCTGCGCGAGCTCGCCAAAATTCATCGCGAGAAAATAGTGCGCCGGAGCGGATTTGGCGTCGTGCGCGAGCGCAGCTTGGCACGCTTCAATCCCTTTGCGAGCAATGCTGGCGCGGGCAGTTTCGTTCGTGGCGGATTCTGCGAGGTCAAAGGCCGCCCGCGCGAACTGCCAGCCGTTCGTGACGTTGTTGGTGTCGGCGAGAAAAACTTTTTGAGTGCGGGCAAATTCGTTTTGCGCCCAGCGGATGAAATTAGTTCCGGGTTCGGCGACGGCGGACAGCGTTGGCCACAGCAGCGCACCGAGCAAGCCGAGCAACCTCATTTTGGATGCGGTGTGTGGATTCGCGAGGGAATAAAAAGTTGCCATCGTGTCGGGGTGTTTTATACTGGCCGGGTGAGATTAGATTGCAAAATCGCGTTGCTGGCAATGCTTCTTACGCTGACATTTGTCGGCGCAGGTTGCAGCGGCATCAATGCCAGCAAGAGCGTCTCGCCGCTGGATTTTTTGATGCCGGGGGCGGGAAGTTTTATCAAGGCTGATCCAACAGCCACAAATGCCCCCGCTGCCAGCCAGCAAATCCTTCTGACCTCTGTAAAATAATTTATGCGCTTCCCTCTCGCGCTGACGATGAAAATCGCCAGCCACATCGTCAAACATAAAGTCCGCAAGACGCCGAAATTCGCCATGGTCTTGCAGCTCGAACCGCTCCACACCTGCAATCTCACCTGCACTGGCTGCGGGCGCATCCGCGAGTATTCCACCAATCTCAAGGACATGGTGCCGCTGGAAAAATGTCTCGCGGTCGCGATGGAATGTGAAGCGCCGATGGTTTCCATCTGCGGCGGCGAACCGCTGATTTATCCGAAGATCGAAGAACTCATCGCGGGCTTGCTCGATCAAGGCCGCGTGCTTTACATCTGCACCAACGGCGTGTTCATGCGCAAAAAAATGCGCGATTATCTCGCCGCGATTTACACGGCGGAAACCGAGCCGACGCTGAAAAAGCTCGTTGAAGAAAAATTAATTTCCGAAAAGGAAGCCGACGCCATCCGCAACGCCAACGACGCGGCACGCAAGAAAGTTGTCATCCGCCCGACGAAATGGATGTATTGGAACGTCCATGTGGACGGTTTGGAATTCACGCATGATTTGATCGTGGAACGCGAAGGCGTGTTCAAAGAATGTGTCGAGGCCATCAAGATGGCGAAGATTTGCGGCTATCAAGTCGCAACCAACACGACGGTCTATAAAGAAACCGACGTGCAGGAACTTGAAGATATGTTCAAGTATTTGAGTTCGCTCGAAGTGGACGGACATACGATTTCGCCCGGCTACGAATACGACGCTGCAAAAAAAGACATGGTGTCGCGCCTCGGCAAACAGCCAGAAGATTTTTTCCTCACGCGCAAAATGACGCGGCAGAAATTCGCCAAGATCGAGCAATGGGGCAAGATGTTCACCATTTTCGGCACGCCGGTGTATCAGGAATTTCTTGCGGGCAAGCGCGAATTGACCTGCACTGCGTGGGCGATTCCCACTTACAACGTCAAGGGCTGGAAAGCGCCGTGCTACCTGATGACCGACGGCCATTACCCCGGCTATCAGGAAATGCTCACGAAAGTGGAGTGGGAAAAATACGGCGTCGTGAACGGTATCGCGCGCGATCCGCGCTGCGAAAACTGCATGGTGCATTGCGGCTACGATCCAAGCGGCGCACTCGGCACGAACTATCAGCGCGGTGACAACTGGAAAAATTTTGCTTACAACTTCGGCGCGAAACCCAAGCCGTTTCCCGCCTCGCCTGAACTCGTCAAAACCGCGTTCAACGGCGTGACCATTGGCAAAGGACATTTGGCCGAAGCGAAGGCCGTGCTCAATTCTCCCCGCGCCGCGATGAATGGTGCGCAAGCGACGTTCCGCCAGGAAGCGGCGACGAATCAGCACGAAGCGCACGTCGGCTCCCATTGCGGCACCGGCGACACTTCTGAGCGCGATGAATTGCTGGCGAAGATCAAAGATGTGAAGAAGTGATCAGCAAGCGTTTGCTGCTGCCAATCGTCCCATGTTTGAACTCCAGTCGCACGACTTCACCGGCAAGTCGGCGGCTTATGCGGCCCTCGAAGTTCAACTCCGCGCGCTGCTGCACGGCGAAAATGATTTCATCGCGAACTGCGCCAATACTTCCGCGCTGCTCTGGCATTCGCTCCCGTATCTGAATTGGGCGGGCTTCTATCGGCTCGATAACGGCGAACTTATTCTCGGTCCGTTTCAAGGCAAGCCCGCGTGCGGGCGCATCCAAGTCGGCAAAGGCGTTTGCGGCTCGGCGGCCATCATGGGCAAAACCGTCGTCGTGCCGAACGTGCATCAATTCCCCGGCCACATCGCGTGCGATGCCGCCTCGCGTTCGGAGATTGTCATCCCGCTCATCAAAGACCGAGAGCTTCTCGGCGTGCTCGATCTCGATAGTCCAAAGCTGAACCGATTCGACGTAGAAGATAAAAAAGGATTGGAAAAATTGGTCGCCGTCCTGCTGGCATCTTAGCCCGCGCGCAGAAACTGCTGCCGCTCGCGTTCAGGAAATTTTTCGATCGCGTAACGCAGCATCGTGCGCGGCATGAGCGCGGCGTGCTGGTTGAGAAATTTTTTGAGAACCGCCACATCGCGCTTGCCGATCTCGCGCAGCATCCAGCCGACCGCTTTGTGCATCAGATCGTGTTCGTCATCGCGCAGAAGTTCCGCGAGCCGGAGCGCGTCGGCGAAGTCCTTTTGCCGGATGAAATGAAACGTCGCGAGCATCGCCACGCGGCGATGCCATAAATTTTT
>JANYCI010000042.1 GCA_025360325.1 Limisphaerales bacterium
TATTTTTGCGTTTCAACTCGTCGAGCAGCCGGTCGTAGCGTTGGATTCGCAAGATGGCGCGCGTGATGAGATAAACGCCCAGCACGACTAAACCCAAATTCAAAAGCAGCAACGGCACCAGCCAGTGCAACACTTCGTGAACCTCGTAAGATTTGGAAGTGGCGATGAGCACGCTCAAGACCGAAAGCGGAAACGCAAACACCGCAATGCCCGCGCGCATGGTGGACAGCGACGTGCGCTTCTCGGCGAGCAGCAACTGCACTTCGTTGAACATCACCGTATCGGGGCGGGAATCAAACTCGGTTGAGGCAGGGGTTTCCATTTTCATTTACGTTGCGGACTGGCGGCCGGTTTCGCCAGCAAAAAATCCGGGCGGTGGCGGTTTTCGCGCTGCGAAAACCAGCGCCGCGTGCAGCGGCGCAACGCCTTTGGTGGGGTGGACGCTTTCCGTTTGCCCGTTCCGCCCGCTGCTGCGCGGGCGGAATTCTCGCAGCGCGAGAATTTCTACCACTCGGAGGCAAGCTGCACCCTGCGTCACGGCGTGGAATTTTTTCCGGCCAACCAAAATGCAGTTACCGCTTTCCAAAAAGTTTCCGGGCTTTCTCCAAGTTGAACATGGTGGCAGTTCGGATACTCCCACATTTTTTTCGGCCCGACATAGCCATCGAAAAGCCGGTGGCCAAAGGTTGCGGGCACGACTTCATCTTTGCCGTCAATCATGATTCCCACGAGGCCGTGATAAGTGCGGAGATACTGTTCCGACCAAAAATCATCCTGCAAAATCCAGTGCGCGGGCAGAAGCGGATAATGGCTTTGCGCGACATCCGCCAGCCGGTGATACGGCGAGAGCAGCATGAGGCCGGAAATTTTTTCCGGAAATTCACCCGCGAGAAACGACGCCACGCCCGTGCCCAACGATTCCCCGACGAGATAAATGGGCCGGTTCGTGCCGAGTGATTGCAGCGCATCTTTCGCCGCCGCTAACAAACTGTCGCGGCTCGGCGCGCCGGGGCGGTCTTCGTAGCCGGGATATTCCACCACATAAAAATCCAGCGACGCGGCGGATTGGATCGCGTCCGCATACACCGAGCAGCCGAGCGCTGAACTGGCATTGCCATACATCATCAACACGCAGCCCGCCGCCGGTTGATTGGTGTAAATCCGCCTCGCCCCGATGAACTGGCCGGCAGAATTTGTCCAGCGCTCCATCTTTTTTTCGCGCGCCATCTGATCCACGGTGGCCGTCGAGCGGACGACCGGGAGGTAGAGCAGCTTGCGTTGAAACGTGAAAACCAGCACGCACGCGCCGACATAAAAAATTGTTGCCGCCACCAGCACCAGCCGGAGGAAACGGTGGAAAATTCCGCACACTTTTGGTTTTGCTTCCATAGTTATAGCCGTTCACAAAGACATCGGGACAATTGTTTGAGTGGGCAGCAGGCAGGGCGCGTCGCTCCGCGCCCTACCCACCACAAACGCGCCAAGGTTATTGTGATTTGCCATGCGATTTCACCGCGCCCAGCAGCCGTCGCAATTCTGTCGCGGGCGATGCCACGAGTTTGTCCGTGACGGCAAATTTTTTCACGCGGCTCGACGGCAGTTGAAATTTGAAATCGCGGAAGACGCGTTCGCAAATCGTCATCAAGCCACGCGCGCCGGTTTTTTCATCGGCGGCGAGTTCGGCGAGACGACGCAGACCGTCGTCCTTGAATTCGCATTGGATGCCGTAAGCGGCAAACGCACGTTCGTATTGATGAATCAAGCTGCTCTCGCTCTTGCGGAGGACGTTGAACAGATCGTCCGCGTCCAAACCGTGACACGCCACGCGCACGGGCAGACGACCGATGAATTCCGGTTCCAGTCCGTAAGTGATGAGGTCGGCAGTGGAAGTTTGCGCAATTAGTTGATCCGTCGCTTGCTTGCTGTTCGCACCGAGGCGATGGCGAACGATCTCGTCAATGCCGGAAAACGCGCCGCTGACGATGAATAAAATATGCCGCGTGTTGATGGTCTCCGGCTGCGCGCCACCACCGCCGCGCATGGCGGACATCGCGCTTTGCAATTGTCCCGTCATGTCGTTCGGCGAAACCACCGGCACGTCGCCATCTTCCATGAGCTTGAGCAAATTGGTTTGGACGCCACGACCGGAGACATCGCGTCCGCTGCTCTCGCCGCGCGTCGCGAGTTTATCCACCTCGTCGAGATAAATGATGCCGTGCTCGGCCTTCTTCACGTCGCCGTTTGCGCGTCGTAAGAGATCGCGCACCAAGTCATCCACGTCGCCGCCGACGTAACCGGTCTCACTGAACTTCGTCGCATCCGCCTTCACAAAGGGCACGCCGATGAGTTCCGCAGCCGAGCGGATGAGATGCGTCTTGCCCACGCCGGTCGGCCCGAGCAACAGCACGTTTTGCTTTTGATAAAACGGCGCGGCCTGGCCTTCGATGGTGAGCCGGACGTGTTGAAAATGATCGCACAGCGCCACACTCAAAACTTTTTTCGCCTCGCGCTGGCCGATGACGAAACGGTTCAAGTGTTTGGCGATGTCGGCGGGCTTGAGGTTAAAACTGAATTCTGCCTTGGACGGCGCGGCGCTTTCTGCGACGCCCGGTTTGGACAATCGCGCGGGGCGAATTTTTTTGGGCACGCCCGCAGCGATGGGGCCGAGGGCATCTGGGTGTCCGCTGGAAATGTTTGGCGTGGCTATTTTCAAGGCGGCCAAATGGAACAGAAAAACGGCGGCGCTTCAACTCGATTTATGGATTGCACTGGGCAAAGGTGCGCGACTGTTGCGGCTTCCAAAACGGTGCCGTCGGACGGATTCAAATAAATTTTCCCGGATTCAAAATGCCGTGCGGATCGAGCGCGGCTTTGATTCGGTGATGCAGGTTTTGCGATTCCTTGGAGACCGCCTGCGGCCACCAGCGTTTTTTAGCGAGACCAATACCGTGCTCGCCAGTGATCGCGCCGCCGCTCGCAATCACCCAGCGGAATAATTCATCCAGACATTTTTCCGAACGCGCCTTTGCGCCGGGCAAAGTGTAATCCACCATCACATTTGTGTGAATGTTGCCATCGCCCGCGTGGCCGAAGCAGGCGAGTTGCAGTCCGTGTTTCTTCTGCAACGTCGCGGCGAACTTAAATAAATCTTCCAGTCGTCCGCGCGGCACGACGATGTCCTCGTTCAATTTTGTTAAGCCGGTGTCACGCAGCGCGTAGGAAAATTCGCGGCGCAACTGCCAGACCTTTTCACAGTCGCCCGCACCCAAACCGCGTTCGACGAACAACGGTTTTTGCGCGCGCACAATTTTTTCTACCGCCGAAATTTCCCTGCGCACGGAATTTTCCTGTCCGTCCAGCTCGCAAATCAAATGCGCCTTGCAGCCGAGCAAGCGTTTGCTGCCGGTGCGTTTCGCGGCGGCGGCGAGCGTGAATTCATCCGCGAGTTCCGCCGCGCATGGAAGAAATCCGGCGGCGAAAATACTTTGCAACGCGCGCACCGCTGAATTCATCGAGTTGAAACCGACCGCGAGATTCGCGCGGAACGGCGGGAGTGGAATGAGCTTCAGCGTCGCCTCGGTGATGACGCCGAGCAAGCCTTCGGAGCCGACGAACAAACGATGCAAATCGAATCCGGTTTTATTTTTATGCGTGCGGCCGCCGAGTTTCACGATGTCGCCGTTGGTCAAAACGACTTCGAGGCCTAGGACGTAATCGCGCGTGACGCCGTATTTCAAACAGCGCGGCCCACCGGCGTTGGTGGCGATGTTGCCGCCAAGAGAATTGTTCGCGCGACTCGCCGGATCGGGCGGGTAAAAAAGTTTTTGCTTCTCAACTGCTGCTTGAAATTCCGCCGTGTTCACCGCCGGTTGCACGACGGCGACAAAATCGCGCTCGTTGATCTCCAGAATCTTTGCCATGCGTTCGGTGGAGAGCGCAATGCCGCCGTGCATCGGCACGCAGCCGCCGACGTAGCCGTGGCCCGCGCCGCGCGGCGTGACGGGGATTTTATTTTTGTGCGCGAACGCCAAAATTTTTGAAACCGATTTGGCCGAGCGCGGCAACGCGACGGCGTCGGGCTGGTGCGTGGCAAACCATTTGTCGCCGGAGTATTTCGCGAGCGTAGCGGGCTCAATAAAAATTTCGCCGGGCAGAAGTTTTTTTAGTCGGCGCAGTGAATTAGAAAACGTGGCATTCATGTGATCAAGTGACCATGCAAGCCGAAGCCGAAAGCGGCGGCCCTCCTCCGCTTTTCCGTGGATGACACCGCAATCTTGAAACCAGCGAGACACATTGGGAGTTTCAATCTCATTTGCTTTTGGA
>JANYCI010000193.1 GCA_025360325.1 Limisphaerales bacterium
CACAGCTCCCGTTAATCTCCGACATCCGCTGCGCCATATTTGTTAGTCCGTTGCGCTCGCCATCAGCTTGGGCCGGCTCAAAACCGCGTCCGTTATCTTCGACCGCCACGGATAGAAATTTTTCGCGCCGGTAAATTCGCAGGAACAATTCATTGGCCTGTGAATGTTTCGCGACGTTGTTTAATGCTTCTTTCACGGCCAGAAATAGATTCCGCCGCACGGGCAGGTCAAAGGCAGTGGATGGTATTTCGGATTCCACATCCAGCCGGCAACGGATGTCCGTTCCGCTGAAAAAAATCTGCGCGTATTTGCAGACGTAGCTCGTGAAATCACGCACGGTGTCGCGCCGCGAATTCACCGCCCAAACAATTTCGTCCAGCGCCGTCGCCAACTGCCGCGCGTGCTCGCACAAGTTCACGAACTGTCCGCGCGCGGGTGAATTTTCCGGCTGTTCGCGTTGCGCGACTTCGCCCAGCAACAACAGTTGCGTGACCTGCGCGCCCAAATCATCGTGGATGTCCCGCGCGATGCGGGCGCGCTCGACTTGCAAAAATGTTTGCGCCTTCGACTGCACCGAGAGTTGCGTCCACAGCCACAGACAAAATAAAACCGCCGCCGTGCACGTCGTAAATAATCCGAGCTGAAACCAGCCGCGTTGCCAAAAATGCACCACGAGCGGACGCAACGGCGGCACGGTGGCCATGCCATACGGCCAGATTTCCCACGGGTGCGTTCGCAGCGAGCCGACCACGCGCACCGGATGACTTTGCGCCTCCTCCAGTTTTTTTCCATTCCACTTGTGGCCATCCCCCGTGGCCACGCGCCACGAATTATCGGAAATAATTTCCGAAACCGAGCCATCCGCAAAATCAATATGCAGACCAAAAACCAAGCCGCCTTCCAGCCGATCATTAAAACCTTCCACGCCCAATCCGTGCCGACCAGGCGCGAGCAATTGCGTCACGTCGTATTCCGTCACCGTGCGCCAATCGCTGCCGCGCCCGATTTCTTCGCCATCAAGAAACAGCGTGTAGCCATTGTCCACGGTGATGTGGAGCCGCGCGCTGGAAATTTTTTTATGCGCCGGAATTTCAAACGCTTTCCACAAGCGCACCGTTTGTTTGTCGTAAGCGTTCGTCTCCCAAATCCATTGGCCCAGATGATTCGTGGCCGTGAACACCCAGTCCACGGCGGCGTTCGTGGACGGTTCATCGGCAAACATTTTTGCGGGCGAGAAAAATAAAAAAAGCGATAGCAGACCAACGGAAATAAATGTTCCGCGCCCCGAAAAAATTTCGGCGAACCATTGGTTTTTCCGTGACGGCATGAACGCGATTGTGGCGCGAATGGCGCGGAACTTCAAGTGTGCGGCGCAAGAATGACTTCTACTCCCTGCGTGCGGAGTGCCGCAACCAATCCCTGCGGTGCGCGACTGTCAGTCACAATTGTGTCCACCATGTCCAAGCCGCACAGTGGCGAAACGGATTGCCGCCCAAACTTTGTGTGGTCGAGGCAAAAAATAATTTTTTGCGCGGCCTTCAACATCGCGCGTTGGATGTCAATCAGCAGCGCGTGCGAATTCGTAATTCCCTCCAAAGTAATTCCACCCGCGCTCATGATTGCCACGTCGGCGCGCATTTTGGAAAATGCCTCCACCGTCATCGGCCCGACCAACACGCCGAGGCGCGGATAAATCACGCCGCCCGCCAAAATCACTTCCACCTTGTTCGCCGAGGCAAAAAGATTTGCGACCGGCAACGAGTTCGTAACGATCTGCGGTGCTTTTTCCTCCAGATACCGCGCGACGTGATACACCGTTGTGCCCGCATCCAGAATCACGCTGCGATTGGTGCCGAGCAATTCCACACACGCTTTGCCAATCGCTTCTTTTTCAGAAAGTTGGTGTGTGTCGCGCGAGGTAAAAGCAAATTCATCGGTCTTCGGCGTGATGATCCGCGCACCGCCGTGGGTGCGCCGCAAATTTCCAGCAGCTTCGAGCGTCGTCAAATCGCGCCGCACGGTGGAAGTCGAGGCTTCGACGTGCTGGGCGAGTTCTTCCAGCGACGCGAATTCCACGCGTTGAAGATAGGCTTCAATGCGGTGTTTGCGCTCTTCTGCCGTCATAGTTCCAATACATTGGAATCTTTTGGAATGTTTTGCAAGATAATAGTTGACTTGTTTCTAAAAACTGGCAAAGTCATGCAAACAATATGTCAGTTGCTGCACCTGCACCTCATCGCGCCGTCGTCGAACACATGGTTCGACAAGCGGTTTATGCCAAGCTTGGCAAGCCGCTCCCGCGCATCGCCGCCGGTCAAAGCCCGCTCGTCGTCAACGTCAGCGCGCGGCATTGCCATCTCACGCCGGAAGCGGTGGAAGCTCTTTTTGGCAAAGGCGCGAAGCTCTCCGTTCACAAGTGGCTCTACATGGATGGGCAATTTGCCGCGAAGGAAACGGTCACACTCATCGGGCCTCGCAGTCGCGTGATTTCCAATTTAAGAATTCTCGGCCCGTGCCGGAACCTCAATCAGATCGAACTCGCTTACACCGACGCCGTCGCGCTTGGTTTTGAAATTCCCCTGCGCAGTTCCGGCGACATCAAGGACACGCCCGGTTGCATGTTGATGGGTCCGGCGGGATTTTTTGAAATGCCCGTTGGCGTCATCCGCGCCAAGCGTCACGTCCACATGCATCCGACCGATGCGGAATTTTACGGCGTCAAAGCGGGCGACCACATGAAATTGAAAATCGGCGGCGCGTGCGGCATCACACTGGATCAACTGCTCGTGCGCGTGGATCCAAGTTTCAAATTGGAAGTTCACATTGATACGGATGAAGGCAACGCGTGCAACCTGCAACCCGACACGCCCGTTGAACTTTTGAAGTCGGCCATGCAGGCAGCGCGTGCCGTTGTCGGGCGGCGTCCAGGGTTGCCCTAATGTCCCTGAAGCAGTGACCATGCCATGTCGTGCAAGTCGTGGAAGATGTCCAGGGTTGCTGGCGGCGGCAACCGCCCTGCACAGCAAGCCTCGCAATCGCTGACTCATGCTTCATTCTTTGAATGCAATACCTCCATGCTACGCTGTG
>JANYCI010000348.1 GCA_025360325.1 Limisphaerales bacterium
CTCGCGGGAATGAACGTGCGGCGGCGGACCGCTGCCCGGCTGATTATTCGATTCGACCACTGCCAACGCGCCGCCCGTGTCGCGTCCACGGATGCGGATGTTATCAATGTTGCCGAAGATGTTCAGCTTGTTGCCTTCGCCAGCGGGGACATGGATGGGGGTCATGGGCGTAAAGATAAGTTCAACGGCGGCAAGATCTCCAGCTCGAATTTTTTCCGCCCCTCATTTCTGCGGCAGCGCGGGGACGAGGCCGTGCTTGGTCATCACGGCTTTGAGTTTTTCCACGTCCGGCGGGCCGCCGGCGTTGATGATGGCGGCCATTTCCCGGAAGAATTCCGGCCCGATGAGCGCGGGTGTCACGACGGCGAGGGCTTTGGCCGTGGCGGGTTTCAGATTGTTGAAGCCATGCACCGCACCGCGCGGGATGAAACAGACGTCGCCGGGCGCGACATCGTTTGGCCGGCCATTGACGGTGAACGTCACCACGCCGTCCAGACCGTAAATGGTTTCGTCGTAGTGTTCGTGTGAATGCGGCACGGGCACTTTCGCGCCCGCCGGAACGGTGAATTCAAACGCGGCCAACTGGCCGTTCGAGTCTTTGTGCTCAAGCAGAAAGCGGATTTCTATTTGCCCGACGCGGATGGTTTCAGTTTGGTTGGTCATGCCAGCCAATCATGCGCCCGGTGGCGGCAGCCGCTGCCCCGGCGCACTTTGGCTCGACAGGCCGGGAATTTTTTCGCACGCTTTTCGCGTCAGGGCCTGTGGAGTGCGGACTTGCGAATCCCGCCAGGGCCGGAAGGCAGCAACGGCAGCATGCTTTGCAATTGCCGCAGTCACCCTGACACCTTTTTTAATCATTCGTTCCCGCGCCCATTTTATAGGCGCTGCCCACACCGAGAAAAATCCACAGCAGCGTGAACAGGCCGAAGCTCTCCTTCAACATTGCGAATTGGACGCTCCAGGAATTCATGACCAAATTAATCCGGCTCATAAATTCCGCCTTCGACGGCTTGCCCGCAATCAGGTCGCGGAATTTTGGCAGGTCGGTTTCACGAAATTCTTTCAGCCGGTCACTCGCGACCTCGGAGACGTTGACCTCATCTTGCTTGGCGATGAACGCCTTCGCGTCCTCGTCCGTTTTCAAAACCACAGCGGCATTGGCTAAATCCATTTGTTCCTGATAGGAAACAAGGGCGATTTTATCAAACTCCGTGGCGGCAATGCCGCGCACCACCAGATACTGGCCACCGATGATGGCGATGAAAGCAAATAAGCCAGCCAGCACGCCCAGCTTGGTGCTTCCGCTTGCGCCGAGTAGCCGCGCGCCCAGACCGGTAAGGGCACCCACACCCCAGGCAGCGAAACCAATCTCGTATCCCGTGATTTTGATGAGGATATACCAGCCAAACATTCCCACCAACGAGGCGATCAAAGCACCAGCAACGCCTTTGATAAAGCCATCGCCATCACCTTTTGATTTTTTTGGAGCCGTCGCCGCAGACAAGGGCGCAATGTTCACCGGGGCAACCGGAGAAATGGCGAGCGGAGCCGCAGCGGGTGCCGAATGTGGCCGATTGATACGAAGCCCGGACGCCGGTTCCATTGGCGGTTCCGGGGCGGATGGCGCGACCGGCGTTGAAATGGAGCCCGCTGAAAGTGTTTGGGCGATGTAAGCATTGGCCAGCGGCGTCGCATCGGCGGCGCAAGCTGGACATTTTATTTCACACGGCATCTGGCCATTCTCCGGCTCCACGTCAAATTCAAAAGGCTGCCCGCAACCACATTCAATTTTTATTTCCATAATCACTCCCGTCTGATTTCAGATTACAAACGAGAACTTGCCGAATGGCAAAATTATCGCAAGAGTTTTCGTGGCAATTCTCCTTGAAGCAGCAAGGCGACTGCGCCAAAGTCTTCCGACGGAATTTCCAGTTCACATGAGTTACCAAGTCATCGCCCGCAAATACCGCCCGCAACGTTTCGCCGACGTCGTGGGGCAGGAACACGTCACGCAGACGCTCGCCAACGCCATCGCGCAAAAACGCATCGCGCACGCCTACCTTTTTTGCGGACCGCGCGGCACCGGCAAGACCACCATCGCGCGCATCTTCGCCAAGGCGCTCAACTGCACCGGCGGGCCAAGCGTGGATTTCGATGACAACGATTCGCGCGTGCAGGAAATTACCGAGGGCCGCGCGCTTGATGTTTTGGAAATTGACGGTGCGAGTAATAATGGCGTCGAGCAAGTCCGCGAACTCCGCGAGACGTGCAAATATGCGCCCGCGAATTCGCCTTACAAAATCTACATCATTGACGAAGTTCACATGCTCTCCACGGCGGCGTTCAATGCGCTGTTGAAAACGTTGGAGGAGCCGCCCGCCCATGTGAAATTCCTGTTCGCGACGACTGATCCCGAAAAAGTTTTACCCACGATTCTTTCGCGCTGTCAGCGGTTTGATCTACGCCGGATTCCCGCTGCGCTCATCACGAAGCATCTTGCGGAAATCGCCGGGAAGGAAAATGTCACGATTGACGCCGCCGCGCTGCACGCCATCGCTCGCGGAGCCGACGGCGGAATGCGCGACGCCGAATCCACGCTCGACCAGCTCATCAGTTTTTGCGGCGATAAAATCGAAGAAGCCGACGTGCTCTCGATGTTCGGTCTCGCCGCGCAAAATCAAATTCTCACTTTGAGTCACGCCGTTCTCGCCGGAGAAATTTCCACCGCGCTCACGCAGTTGGACGAACTCGCTCGCGGCGGCAAAGACCTCGGCCGCTTGCTCGGCGATTTGCTAAATCATTTTCGCAACCTGCTGATTTACCAAGTATCTAAAGGCGATTTGAATTTGCTCGAAGCCTCCGAGTCCGAAGTTTCCGCGTTGAAAACACAAGCCGCGCTCGCCAGCACCGATGCTTTCACGCGCATTCTCGAAACGCTCGCCGATGCCGAGCTTCGTCTGCGGGACGCCGCTTCCAAAAAAATTCTTCTGGAAGTCACGCTGCTCCGTGCCATCGAAGCGCGTAATTCCCTTTCACTCGATGCCGTGTTGAAACAGTTGAACCAACTCCGCAGCAACGCGCCGCAAAGTAGTGGGACAGGCGTCTCGCCTGTCCAGTCCATGGCTCCCGCTCGCCCCGCACCGTCCCCCGCGCCCGCATTTTCATTGCACGAAACCGCTGCGCCCACGCTCGCCGCCAAACTCATTGCACCCGTCGCCACACCGACTCCAATTATTCACACCGCGCCCGTGGCCGCCGGAAATTTGCCGGAACTTTGGACGCGCCTATCGAAG
>JANYCI010000218.1 GCA_025360325.1 Limisphaerales bacterium
ATTTTACCGCGCGGTGAATTTGCTCTATCGCAAAAGCGTTGAGGGGAAACAACCGGAGTGGGTCGCGCACTGGCTCGATCTCGGCAAGCCGCCGGAGCTGATCGAGCTTCAACGCTCGATCGCTTTCAAAAATGATTTTCCCCGCGTCATCCGCCCCGACGTTCTGCTCACGGAAAATGGTTTCAGCATCACGGAGCTGGATTCTGTCCCCGGCGGCATCGGCCTGACGGCGTGGCTGGGAAAAACGTATTCAGAATCTAGAATCCAGAATCCAGAATCGAAAATCATCGGCGGCGCGGATGGAATGATGAATGGCTTTGCCTCTATTTTCGGCGATTCAAAAAATGTTCAACTAGTCGTTTCCGAAGAAGCCGCAAGTTACAAACCAGAAATGAAATGGCTCGCGGAACAATTGAACCCGCGCGGCGGCGCCACCTTCAACCTTCAACCTTCAACCTTCAACCAATTCGCCGACGGCGACGCGGTTTACCGTTTTTTTGAACTGTTCGATCTGCCCAATGTTGCCAATGCGAAAATGATTTTCAAGCTGGCGTCTGAAAAAAAAATCCGCCTCACGCCGCCGCCCAAGCCATTGTTCGAGGAGAAAATGTTGTTCGCGCTGTTGTGGAATCGCAATCTCCAAAGCTTCTGGCGGCAGGAACTTGGCGAAGGATTTTTGGCGAAGCTGAAAAAAATAATTCCCTACACTTGGCTCGTGGATCCCACACCACTCCCGCCGCACGCGGCGCTGCCAGAACTGAATCTCACCGACTGGTCACAACTAAAAACGCTCTCGCAAAAAGAGCGCGAGCTGATTTTGAAAGTCTCCGGCTTCTCGGAACTCGCGTGGGGTGCGCGCGGCGTGTTCCTCGGCAGCGATCTCTCACAGTCTGACTGGAGCGCGGCGGTGGATGCGGCCTTGAGAAATTTTGAAATGTCGCCCAGTGTCTTGCAGCGTTTTGAAAAACCAAAAACCGTGGACGCAAGTTGGTTTGATTTTGAGAAGAACGAAGTCGTGCCGATGAAAGGCCGCGTGCGGTTGTGTCCGTATTATTTTGTCAGCGGCGACGGCGACACGGCGCGAACACAACTCGGCGGCGTGCTGGCCACGATTGTTCCCGCCGACAAAAAAATTGTCCACGGCATGAGCGACGCCATTCTCGCGCCCTGCGCGATTTGAATGCATCATTGTAAATGAGCCTTTACCGTGTGCGGGTAAAGTGATTCATTCAGGGAGGTTAAAATTGGGAACGGAAATTATGAGAAACAAAATCACCATTTTGGTCACGGCGATTGCGTGGCTTTGCGGCGGGCGCGCTGACGCACAAAATTACAGTTGGACCACGATTGCCGGGCTGGCGAATACTCCCGCCTACGCCGATGGCACCAATAACGCCGCGTTTTTCAACAACCCGCAAGGTGTCGCCGTGGATGGTGCGGGAAATGTTTTTGTGGCGGATGCAAACAATCGCGTCATCCGAAAAATTTCACCGGTCGGATCAAATTGGGTGACGACCACGATTGCCGGGCTTGCCGGGCTTGGTGCCGGGAGCCAAGCCTTCACCGATGGCACCAACAGTGCGGCGCGGTTCAACACAATTTCCACGCTTCAAATTGACGGCGTTGGCAATTTATACGTCCAAGATTACAGCTATGGCAATGGTTTTTACTGGATCAGAAAAATTACACCTGTTGGCACGAATTGGGTGGTGACCACGATTTACAAACTTTGGGCAGGTGGCGGTGGCTGGGCGATTGACCCTGTTGGCAATTACTATACGTCTTCAAATTATGCAGTCATTCAATTGTCAAGTGTGGTAGCAAACGGCATTCCATCGCAAACAAATTTTATTGCAACAACACTGGCTGGTTTTCCGGGGCTATCAGGAAGTGCTGATGGCACAAATATAGTTGCGCGTTTTTATTCACCGAGTGTTTTCGGCGTGGATAGTGCTGGAACAATTTATATTACAGATAATAACAAAATTCGCACCGTATCACCCTCTGGTGGCAATTGGGTTGCGGCGACGATGCCAGTTATTCCTTACTTATATCCAGTGCTGGATAGTGCCGGAAATGTTTTTGGAACTGGAAATCAAAGCATCTACGAGCTTTTAGCGAAAACAACGAATTGGATTTCAATCGGCGGTTCAAATTCCATTAGCGGTTATGCCGATGGAACAAATATTCAGGCGCGATTTAGTAACCCACAAGCTGTCGCCTCTGACTCTGGCGGCATTTTATATGTAGCTGATTATTTCAATCAACTTATTCGGCGGGGAGCGGCAAGTTTACTGGCATTAGGCGGCCTGCAAGTCACAATCGAACCAAGTGACGCTGTGAGTGCTGGCGCAGCGTGGCGCGTAGATATGGGTTTATGGCAAACTAATGGTGCGACAGTCACAAATCTTATGGCAGGTAGCAATCATGTGCTTTCATTCCTGCCAGTTTACGGCTGGGCATCGCCATCAAACCAGTGGGTGACGGTTTCAAATAACGTCACGACGACGGTGACCGGCAATTACATGCAGCAGTTTGGTTCGGTGCAGGTGAATCTAACGCCAGCAGGTGCGACTAATGCTGGAGCCCGGTGGCAGTTGGACGGCGGTGCGTGGCAAACCAGTGGCACAATTATTTCCAATCTCACCGTTGGCGCACACACGGTTGTTTTCACCAATGTCATTGGCTTTATTACGCCAGCATCGCAGACAAACGTTGCCATCGTTCCCAATCAAACTACGGTAGTGGCTGGAAACTATGTTGCGCTGGGCGCGGTGTTGGTAAATCTCAATCCAGCAGGCGCGGTGTCGGCTGGGGCGCAATGGCAGTTTGATAATGGCGCAGCACAAAATAGCGGGGTTATTTTAAGCAACGTCTTGCTGGGCGGTCATACGATTTCATTTCTACCAGCATCGGGCTGGATCACACCTAGTAATCAAACGATCACGGTCAATTCCGGCCAGACGAATACGGTCACGGGAAACTATGTGGTGCTTGGCTCATTGCAGGTCACAATCAACCCGGTGGGCGCGGTGAATGGCGGCGCACAATGGCAGGTTGATAGTGGGGGCTTTCAGAACAGCGGCAATGTGGTTTCCAATCTTTCATCTGGGGTGCACACGATTGGTTATTCAGCGGTGACAGGATACGTCTCGCCAACAAACCAAACTCTGAATATTAATCCCGGCGGCACAACAAATATCACTGCAACTTATGTCACACTTGGCACGGTGTCCGTGAGTATCAGTCCCACAAATGCCGTGAACGCCGGTGCGCAATGGTCTTTGGATGGTGGTGGATTCCTTAACAGCGGCGTCATTGTATCCAATGTTACATTGGGCAGTCACACAATTTCTTATTTGTCTATCACGGGCTTTATCACTCCCAGCAACCAGACGGTGACGGTGGTTTCCAGCCAAACGACGAACGTGAACGTAACGTATGTCCCGCTGGGGAATGTTCAGGTGACAATCAATCCAACCAACGCCGTCAGCAGCGGCGCACAGTGGGCATTGGATGGCGGCGCACAGCAAAATAGTGGCGTGATTGCCTCCAATATTTTACTAGGTTCGCACACGATTTCATATCTGCCGATAAGCAGTTGGATTACTCCTTCCAATCAAGTTGTTAATGTCGTATCCGGCCAGACGACGAACATCACGGCGACATACATCGCACTGGGTTCGCTGCAAATTTTCATCGCGCCGATTGGTGCGACCAGTGCTGGTGCGGTGTGGCGGGTGGATAGCAATGCGTGGCAGACAAGTGGTTCGGTGGTGACGAATCTGGTTGCCGGAAATCATACAGTTACATTCACAAATATTGTCGGTTGGACGACGCCAACCAACCAAGTCGTGACCGTGAGCTTGGGTCAGACGACAGCAATTACCGGCGTCTATCTACAGCAATTTGGAAGCGTGCAAGTCGTGCTGTCTCCCATCGGCGCGGTTGGAGCCGGGGCGCAATGGCAACTGGATAACGGCGCTTTTCAAAATAGCGGCGCGACACTCACTAACCTCGCCGCTGGAAATCACGCGATCAGCTTTGCCAATGTAGCTGGCTGGACGTCGCCGACGAACCAGACGATTGCTATCGTGTCTAATCAGACTGCACATATCACCGCTATCTACACGGGCCAAGGTTCGTTGCAGGTGCAGTTACTGCCAACGAATGCCATTGTGGCTGGAGCTATGTGGCAGGTGGATGGTGGTAATTGGTTGAGTAATAATTTTATTGTCTCCGGTTTGAACCGGGGAACGCATACCGTAGGCTACAAACCTACCAGCGGATTTGTTACTCCAGCGACCCAAGCAGTGACTGTTGTCTCCAGTCAAACGGTGCTTACGAACGGGACTTATCAAGGTTTAAGCTATACTTACACCACCATTGCCGGAGTAGTGGGAGTGGGTGGCTATGCGGACGGCACTAATCGAGCGGCGCTATTTTCCACACCGGTCGGCATGGTGGTTGATCTGAATAGTAATCTGCTAATTGCGGACACCGGTAATTCGGTCATCCGTAAGTTGACGCCGACGACGAACGGATGGGTTTCCAGCACGCTCGCGGGATTGGCCGGATTTCCCGGCAGCGTGGATGGCACTAATAGTCAGGCGCGGTTTAATTTTCCTACTGGCCTGGCATTGGATACTAACGGAGTTATCTATGTCGCAGATCAGGTTAATTCAACTATCCGCAAACTTACGACGGACGGCACTAACTGGACGGTGACTACCATTGCCGGCTTGGCGGGCAGCTATGGCAACGCCAATGGCACCAATAGTGCCGCGCGGTTTTATTATCCGTCTGGACTCGCGGTGGACGCGGCGGGCAACATCTATGTGGCCGATCAAATTAATTCCGCCATCCGCAAACTAACTCCGGCGGGATCTAATAACTGGTCGGTAACTACCATTGCCGGGACGGCGGGCGTGAGTGGCAGCACTGACGGTGTGAACAACGCAGCACGGTTTTTTTGGCCGAGCGACATCAGGGTAGATGCCAACGGAATCTTGTTTGTGGCTGACTCTGGAAATTCTACTGTCCGCAAAATCACACCTTCGGGAGCAAATTATATTGTGACCACGCTGGGCGGCACGGCCGGAGCGAACGGCGCGCTTGACGGCACTAATAACTTGGCTTTATTTGACGGCGTGGGCGGGATTGCCTTGGATAGCTTAGGGAACTTATATGTGGCGGATAGTTATAGTTCAATTATCCGCAAACTTACGCCGGTTGGAAACAACTGGATTGCGAACACCATCGGCGGACTTCCCTACGTTACTGGCAGCGCGGATGGCATCAATGCCGTGGCGCGGTTCGATATGCCCTACGGCGTTTGTGTGGATGCCAGCGGCGTGATCTATGTGGCGGATACTTACAACCAAACTATCCGGGCGGGCACGGCCATCTCGCTGCCGCCCGTTCGACCTGAACTTACAGGATTGCGGGTAGGGACAAATTTTTTCCTTAATTGGTCGGCGACCATCGGGCTGGATTACCAAGTGCAGTTCAAGACGAACCTACTTTCCGGCGCTTGGGTGAACCTCGGCCCGGTGTTGCCCGCGTTTAATTCCGTCATGTCGTTGGTAGATACCGTGGGGACGAGTGGGCAGAAGTTTTACCGGGTGTTGACGGTGCAATAATTTTTTAGTGGCTGATCAGCACTACTGCGTCATGTGCGGTTTCAATAAATCTGCAGTCGGGCTTCGCTGAACCGTCTGAATAATTCCGCGAGGTTTTGGACTGCGGCAGACCTCTGCCGCACTTGCGTCGCTTGGTCTATCGGGCGAAAAGCGGCAGAGGGCTGCCGCAGTCCAGGACGCTGGCGCGCAATCCGAGCAACCTAATCGAGATGCTTGGTCACAGGATTTTTGAAGCTGTGCTAACAGAAACTAGTTTTTCCAAAGCCTCGGCAAGTTGCTGCGCGGCGAATTTGGTTTTCTTTTGCAATTGCAACAGCGCCCCGATTTTTCCGGGCGATTTGACGATGGCGAAAAATAATTTTCCGAAATCCAAATTTTTATCCGGCTTCGTCAACGCATTGAAATCCAGCGGCAAATCTTCGTGCGCCGTGTCGGAGATCACGCGCACGGTGGCGCAGGGAATTTTTTTCTCGGCACAGACGGCGTGGATGGCGGCGGATTCCATCTCCACAGCGTCGGCACCAGTCTCGGCGTGCAATTTTTTCTTTTCGGCAACGGTGGTGGCGATACGGTCGGCGCAGAAAAATGTCGCGGGCTTGGCGCCGCAGGTTGAAAGTTGAAAGTTGAAGGTTGAAGGTTCAGACACTTCAAACACCACGTCGCCGAGTTTCAGATCGGGATTCAGTCCGCCCGCGAAGCCACAGGTCAGCACGCGCTCGGGTGAATTCGTGGCGAGAAATTTCCGCACGGATTTCTCCGCGTTCGCGCGGCCAATGCCGACGATGAGGATGGAAACGCCGGGCTTGCGCGCCGCGATTTTCCGGAACGGCGCGG
>JANYCI010000226.1 GCA_025360325.1 Limisphaerales bacterium
TTCAAATCCCTTCGCTCGCTCCATTTTTCTTCTAATTTTTTCTACCAGACAATTCTTTGTCAGTTTCAAAAATAAATTGTCCCGTGCCTCGATTCGCGGCAAGCTGTGCGTTCATTTATGCAGCAGGTCAAACTTGGAATCATCGGCGGCGGCACCGTGGGCGGCGGCGTCTTTGACGCGCTTCAGCGCAATGGCGCGTTGCTCGCGTCTCGTCTTGGCGTAACCGTGACCGTGCAGCGCGTCGCCGTGCGCGACTTGAAAAAAATCCGCACGAGCAATATTCCCAAAAAACTGCTCACGACGGACTGGCGCGAAGTCGTTTTCGATCCGCAAGTGGAACTCGTCGCGGAACTCATCGGCGGCACGACGGTGGCGCGAGAAGTTATTTTGGCCGCGCTGAAAATGGGCAAACCCGTCATCACGGCGAACAAGGCGTTGCTCTCCGCGCACGGCGAAGAATTGTTCGCCGCCGCGAAAAAATACGGTGCGAATCTTTATTACGAGGCGAGCGTCTGCGGCGGCATCCCCATCATCAAATCATTGCGCGAAGGTTTTGTGGGCAACCGCATCAACGCGCTCTACGGTATCGTCAACGGGACGTGCAATTATATTTTGACGCGCATGAAATTGGAAGGTGCGGACTTCAATGAAGTTCTCGCCGACGCACAAAAACTCGGTTACGCCGAGACGCCGCCCGACCTCGACATTGACGGCCACGACGCCGCGCACAAAACGGGAATTCTCGCCTCGCTCGCGCACGGCTTTTGGATCAATCCGAAAAAAATTCATGTCGAAGGTATCCGGCATATCAGCGCACTCGACATCAAATTCGCCGGCGAGCTCGGCTACACCATCAAGTTGCTGGGAACGGTGAAGCCCATTTCCAATTTACTAATGACGATGGACGCGTCAAAAAATACTTCCGCGCGCAAATCACAAATCGCAAATCGTAAATGTCAGGTGCAGGTTTCGGTGTATCCCACGCTCGTGCCCAACTCGCACGTTCTCGCCAGCGTGAACGGCGTGTTCAACGCCGTCTTCGTGCGCGGTGATGTGGTGGGCGATGCGCTTTTTTACGGACGCGGCGCGGGCAAGGACGCCACGGCCAGCGCGGTCTTGAGCGACCTCGGTGATGCCGTTCTCGATTTGAAATCCGGCGCAAAAAATCGTTTACCCGCGTTCGTGCCGCACGAATGTTCCGGCTGCGTCGCGCCGATTGAAGAAGTCGTCTCGCAGTATTTCGTCCGCCTCAATGTCGTGGACAAACCTGGCGTGCTCGCGAAAATCGCGACAATTTTCGGCGAATTGAACATCGGCATCTCGTCCGTCATCCAGCCGGAAGGGCATGAGGGCAAAAGTGTGCCGCTGATTTTCATGCTGCACTACGCCACCAACGGCGCGGCAATGAAAGCATTTGCCAAAATCGCCAAACTGCCCGCCGTCAAAGGCAAGCCGGTGATGATTCGGGTGGAAAGTTTTGAATGAATATCAACCACGGATGGACACGGATGGGCACGGATAAAAAACCAAACGCAGAGACGCAGAGGCCACAAAGAGTCGCGAAGAAATTTTTCCTCTGCGTAACTCCGCGTTCTCTGCGTCTCTGCGTTGTTCCCTATCCGTGCCCATCCGTGCCCATCCGTGGTTAAAAATAAAATGGCACTCTTATTCCACAGCACCAACGGACAGTCTCCCGCCATCAATTTGCGTGAGGCGCTGCTCGCCGGGCAGGCGCCGGATCGCGGGCTTTATTTCCCGGAAAAATTTCCGCAGCTCACGCCCGCCGAAATCGCCGCGTTCGCCGCGTTGCCGTATCACGAGATCGCCTTCCGCGTCCTGTCGAAATTCACCGACGGCATCATTCCCGCCGACGTGCTCGCGACGATGTGCCGCGAGGCCTACACCTTCCGCGTGCCGCTCGAAAAAATTCACGGCAATGTCCACCTCATGCGGCTGGATCAAGGCCCGACGGCGTCGTTCAAAGATTTTGCCGCGCAGATGATGTCGCGGATGTTTGGCCGATTCCTCGCGGAAGACGGCAAACAACTCACCATTCTCACCGCGACGAGCGGCGACACCGGCGCAGCGGTGGCGCACGCGTTCCACAAAATTCCCGGCATCCGCGTCATCGTTTTATTTCCCATCGCGGAAGTCAGCGTGAGCCAGCGCAAGCTGATGACCACGCTCAAGGACAACGTCCGCACCGTGGCGATTGACGGCAAGTTCGACGACTGTCAGGCGATGGTGAAGCGCGCCTTCGCCGATCCCGCACTCGCGCACATCGCGCTGTCATCCGCGAACTCCATCAACATCGGTCGCCTCCTGCCGCAGAGCGTTTATTATTTCTACGCCGCCTCGCGTCTCGCGAAAAATGGCGAGCCGATTGTCTTCTCTATCCCCAGCGGAAATTTCGGCGACATGATGGGCGCGGTCGTCGCGCGTGAAATGGGTTTGCCGGTTAAAAAAATTATCGCTTCCGTCAACGAGAACGATGCGTTCCCGAAATTTCTCGCGACCGGCGTGTATGAAAAAATTTCCCCGTCGCGCAACTCGCTCTCAAACGCGATGAACGTCGGCCATCCGAGCAACCTCGCGCGGCTCGTGGCGGTTTATGGCGGGCAGATGGACGAGACCGGAAAAATATCGCGCCAGCCCGATCTTGCCAAAATGCGGCGCGACATTTTTTCCACCTCAATTTCCGACGCGCGCACCGTTGCGGGCGTGCGGGATTTTTGGAACCGGTTTCAGCTTCTGCTCGAACCGCACGGCTCCGTGGCGTGGCAGGGCTTTCAAGATTGGCTCGCCACCGAACCGCTTGGCGATGCGCCCGCCGTCATTGTCGAAACTGCTAATCCCGCGAAATTTCCCGAAGAAGTCGAGAAGGTCGTGGGCTGGCCGCCGGACGTGCCGGAGAATATGCTCGTGGCGTTAAGACTGCCGGAAGATTTCGACCGCATGGACGCGGACTACGAGACGTTCAAAAATTATTTGCTGGCGAAACATTCTTGAACCGGCGCCATCCGCGCCACCAGTTCAACCCCACTGTTTGCCGATGCTGTCAATGCCGCCGCGTTTCAGATCGTCCGGCGTCATCACGGGATGAAGCTGCACATCGGCCTCGAACGTCAAAAACCACGGCTCGCACAGCGCGGGAATTTTCGCCGCGTCCGCCACCTCCACCACGAGGAAGGCGGTGCGGATACCGTTGACCTCCGTGAAATAAACCGCCTCCGGTTTGAGGGCGTCCAAAATTTTTCCAATCTTCGCGCCCGCCGAACCGTCTTTCACAGCGGCGTTGAAAGTGTGATGAGGCATACTGGCAGTCATTAACATTCGCATAATAATTTTTTGGTTGGAGTTAGAGTGATGACGCAAAAAATAGGCGAGGGCGGAGCGCGACGGCAAGTGCAAATCATTGAAAAATAATTTACATCCCCAGCGGCGTTGGAAATCTTGTCGCAAACCGGCGCGAAAACAGTAGATAATCCCACCGCAATCATGGCTGTGGCATCAATAAAAAATTCCGTCAAACATCTTGAATTGCTAGACCACCTGCGCGGTTTGGCCATTCTTGCCGTGTTGCTGTTTCATTCGTTGAGCACGGTCTATGGCTATGACGTGCTGCCGTGGAACGGCTGGTTCCGAGGCTTTTCCGTGCCGACTTCGTTTTTATTTTTTCTTCCGATCAGCCTCGCCAACGTTGGCGTTTCCATTTTTTTTGTGGTCAGCGGCTTTTGCATCCACTTGAGTTTTCAGCAGCAGGGCCAACAGTGGCGCAGCTTTTTCATCCGCCGCATTTTTCGGATCTGTCCCGCGTATCTGGCGGCGCTGATTTTTTTCACGTTGTTTTATATGCACCATTTCCGCTTCGACCTGATGAGCGGACAAGTCTGGACGCAACTCCTGTCCCATTCGTTTTTTGTCCATAATTTTTCAACCACCACCATTGGCGCGGTGAACGGATCGTTTTGGAGCATGGCGGTGGAATTTCAATTGTATCTGCTTTATCCCGCGCTGATTTTTTTGGCTGGCAAATGGGGCTGGCAGCGGGCGCTGATGCTTCTGGCCGGGATTGAAATTCTCATTCGCGGCGTTTACGGCCTGATGGAAACGCTAGGCGCGGCGGAAACCACTGGCGGCAATGTGTCGTGGTTATTCTCGATTTCTCCGCTCGGCTACTGGTTCAGTTGGGCGATGGGCGCGGCGATTGCTGACGCCTTGCTGAAAAATCAGCCGTTGCCGTTTTTGAAATCGCCGCTGAAGTTGTGGCTCGTGCTGGCGATGGTCAGCTATTTCGCGCAGCCGCTTTTTGGATTCCGGTTTTTGTTGTTCTCACTGATTACCGCCATCGTCATCAGTCGGCAATTATCAAAACCGAAACTGGAAAATAAAACTCCGGCGAATAAATTCGCGCTGCTCTCGAAAATCGGTTTGTGGAGTTACAGCCTTTATCTGCTGCACCAGCCGCTGCTGAATGTTTATTCCTACGCGATCAACTGGCTGGTGCCCGCCGAATTTCGTCCGGCTCCCGTCGCTTTTTTGATTGTGGTCGCCTGCTGGCTGATTGTGATTCCGTTCAGTTTTTTGTGGTATCAATTTTTTGAAATCCCCGGCATCGCCCTCGGCAAACGCATCATTCAAAAACTTGCGGCGCGGAATGAAGCCGCCGTTCTAACGAAAAAAATTCCCGCGCCGGTCAAAACTGCGGCGGTGAAAAATAATTTTTGGCGAACCGCTGGTGTGTTGCTGCTTTTCGCCGTCGGCAGTTTTCTGGTCGCCTTCAAGCTGATGCCGGTGGAACCGGTCGCCAACAACAATCTCGCGTGGACGCTGGCGACGAGTCCCGATGCAAAAAACCGCAACGGCGCGCGCGCCGTGATTCTCGCCGAGGACGCGTGCCAGCAGACGCAATTCAAGCAGACCATTTTTATCGGCACACTCGCGGCGGCGTATGCGGAGGCGGGACGTTTCGACGAGGCGATTATGGCCGCGCAGCGAGCGTGCGACGTGGCGGCGATGAACGGAGAAACAAATTTGCTTCGGAAAAATCAGGAGCTACTGGCATCGTATCAAAATCATCAGCCGTATCGTGATCAGCCAGCGCCCACGCAAAAAAAACCATGACGCCTGAATCGCTCAAAACAACCGCCGCTGAAATTGTCGCCCGCTTGCACGCGGCGGGGTTCGCCGCGTTCTGGGTGGGCGGCTGCGTGCGCGATTTTTTGCTCGGCAGCGAGCCGCACGATTTTGACATCGCCACGGACGCCAAGCCGGAGCAGGTGGAAAAACTTTTTCCCAGAACGATTCCCGTGGGAAAACAATTTGGCGTCATCATCGTGCTTGTCGGTGGGCAGCAATTTCAGGTCGCCACGTTTCGCGCCGAGGCGGATTATCAGGACGGTCGCCGCCCGGAGAAAATTGAATTCGCCAATGCTGAAGCGGATGCGGCGCGCCGCGACTTCACAGTGAACGGGCTGTTCTACGATCCGCTCACGAAAAAGATCCACGACTGGGTGGGCGGCGAAAAAGATTTGCGCGCGAAAATCATCCGCACCATCGGCGTGGCGGAGGAACGTTTTGGCGAGGATCATTTGCGGATGTTGCGCGCGATTCGTTTTGCGGCGCGGTTGGGTTTTGAGATCGAGGCGAAAACTTTTTCCGCGATTCAAGCGCTCGCGCCGAAAATAAAAATCATCAGCGCGGAACGGATTCGCGAGGAGCTGGTGAAATTATTTGCGCCGCCAGGTGGTGAAACGACCGCCCTCACCAATTATTCTCCTGCTTCGCGCGGCTTGTCATTGCTGCGAGACAGCGGCTTGCTGGAACATATTTTGCCGGAACTCGCGGCGACCATTGCGTGCGAGCAGTCGCCGGATTTTCATCCCGAAGGCAGCGTGTTCAATCACATTGCTTTGATGCTGGGAAAAATGCCCGCAGGCGCGGATGAGTTGTTGCCGTGGGCGGTTTTGTTGCATGACATCGCCAAGCCGGCGACGGGGGAGCGCGACGCGGCGACGGGGAAAATTCATTTTTACGGTCACGAAAAAATCGGGGCGGAGATGGCGGACGACATTTTGCGGCGGTTGAAGTTTCCGAACCGCGAGCGCGAAATCATCGTGGACTGCGTGCGGCATCATATGCAGTTCAAGGACGTGAGGCAGATGCGGAAGGCGACGTTGCGACGGCTGCTGATGCGCGCGACGTTTCCGCTGGAACTGGAATTGCACCGGCTCGACTGCCTTGGCTCGAATGGTAATTTGGAGCATTACCATTTTCTAGTCGAGCAAGCGGAGGTGTTGAAACATTTGCCAGAAATTATTCCGCTGTTGTTGAATGGAAATGATTTGATGGCGCTGGGTGTTGCGCCCGGAAAAAAAATTGGCGAGGTGCTGCATGAAATCCGCGAGCGGCAACTGGCGGAGGAATTGAAGACGCTGGACGAGGCGCGGGCGTGGGTCAAGCGGCTGCTGGCTCAATAAATAGTTTTGCAGCCAACCAAGCTATTAGGCGGCATAAAATTAACTGTCATCTCTCGACTTCAATTCGATGGCTCTCTCAATCTCATGGACTCGTTTCATCCCAATCTTCCGAATCTTGGGTGCTAGTTGCTGCGCGTGCTCCGTCCAATATACCAACCAACGCTTCAACTCCTCAACATCCATAGTATCGAAACGCTTCTCAAAATCTCTCAGCTTGAAAAAATAGGCCATACGCGTGATGCTGCCTAACAGTGATTTGCCGACGCATTTTGCAGTCTATTTCGTTTCATGGAGTTGAGGTTGCGTCTGGTGCAATCGGTAGTCCAGCAGATTATTTTTCAACCGCTAATCTGCGCTAATCCACGCTGATAAAACATTAGCGGAGATCAGCGCGGATTAGCGGTTCAATTTTTCAGCGGTGGATATTCCCGCAGGATAATTTCCCGCCAATCGCCGAATTTGACGTTGCCAAAAGCAGACGGAGAATCCAACCTGTCGGCCGGTTCCGAATTATTTTCCCAATGAAAGTCGTCATTTTATGCGGTGGTCGTGGCACGCGGTTGCGTGAAGAAACCGAGTTTCGTCCCAAGCCCATGGTGCCCATCGGCCCGCGCCCGGTGCTGTGGCACATCATGAAGTATTACGCCAGTTTTGGGCACAAGGAGTTCATTTTGTGCCTGGGTTACAAGGGCGACATGATCAAAGATTATTTCCGCAATTATCTTTGGCATACCTGCGATACGACGTTGTCACTTGGCCGTGAACAAAAAATTAAATTTCACGACCGTCACAATGAAGAGGATTGGACGGTGACGCTCGCGGATACCGGCGAAGATGCCATGACGGCTTTCCGTTTAAAGCAAGTGCAACGTTACATTCCCAAAGGCGAATCGTTCTTGTTCACTTACGGCGATGGCGTTTCGGACATTGATATCAACGCGACGATCAAAGAGCACAAGCGCTTCAAAAAAACCTGCACCATTTCGGCTGTCCATCCGGCGGGGCGCTTCGGTGCGTTGAAGATTGAGGACGACGGATCAATCCGCACGTTCATTGAAAAGCCACAGGTCGAGGAAGCCTACGTCAACGGCGGCTACATGGTTTGCGATTACAAAATTTTCAATTACTTGACGGAAGATCCGACGATCATGTTCGAGCGCGAGCCAATTGCAAAAATCGTCGCGGACGGACAGCTTCATTCCTATCGCCACGAAAGTTTCTGGCAGCCGATGGACACCTATCAGGAAATGCAATACCTCAACCAGCTTTGGGCGACGAACAAAGCGCCTTGGAAAGTTTGGTGAGATCGCTGCGCGATTTGTTGAGAAGTTGAAGGTTGAGATGTTGAGATGAACACTGATAGCCATTTATTTCCGTTCGAGAAACTGCGCGTCTGGCAAGAGGCGCGAGGCTGGGTGAAAAGCATCTACGCAATCACGAAGCAGTTTCCGGCGGATGAAAGATTTGGGATGACATCGCAACTCAACCGCGCAGCGGTTTCGGTGCCGACTAACCTAGCCGAGGGTTCAGCCAGAATCTCAAAAAAAGATCAGGCTCACTTCACCCATCGGGCCTATTCTTCGCTGATGGAATGTATGAATTTATTGATGCTGGCGAGTGACCAGCAGATTTTTGGCGAAAGCGGACTGGTTGCTCAACGCAAGGCGATTGCCTCGTTGTCCGCCCAGCTGAACGCACTCTACGACTCGCAAATAAGGCAAGCCAAGTGACGCCCTCATCTCAACATTTCAACATTTCAACCGCTCAACCTTTTTCCGGCGCGTATGCCGGCAAAAAAGTTTTTGTCACCGGCCACACCGGTTTCAAAGGCTCGTGGCTGTGCGAATGGTTGCTTTCACTCGGCGCGGAAATCACTGGTTACAGTTTGGTGCCAAACACTAAACCGGCGTTGTTCAATCAGCTCGGATTGAAATCACGGTTGCATCACATCATCGGCGACATCCGTGATTTGCCGAAACTGCGCCGCGCGATTCAAAACGCGAAACCGGATTTTGTTTTTCACCTCGCCGCGCAGCCGCTCGTGCGCGAATCCTACGAGCAACCGGTCGAAACGTTTGAAACCAATTTGATGGGCACGGTGAATGTGCTCGAAGCGCTGCGCGGTTTGACAAAATCTTGCGCCGCCGTTTTCATCACCACGGACAAGTGCTACGAAAATCGCGAGCGTCATCGCGGCTATGCCGAGACGGATCCGATGGGCGGACACGATCCGTATAGCGCGAGCAAGGCCACGGCGGAAATTGCCATCGCGTCCTATCGTCGCTCGTTCTTCAAAAATCATCCGGTGAAAATCGCCAGTGTTCGCGCGGGCAATGTCATCGGCGGTGGCGACTGGGCGGCGGACCGCATCGTGCCGGACAGCATCCGTGCGCTGCAAAAAAAATCGGCAATTCCCGTCCGCAATAAAATTTCCACGCGTCCGTGGCAGCACGTTTTGGAACCGTTGAGCGGTTATCTCTGGCTCGGCGCGCGCCTCTCAACTTCTCAACCCCTCAACGACTCAACTGCCAAACTCTGCTCCGCGTTCAACTTCGGCCCCGACCGCGAGGCCAACCGCACGGTGCACAAACTGGTCGAGGAAATTTTGAAACACTGGCCAGGTGAGTGGGTAGATAACTCGAATCCGCACGCCGTTCACGAAGCGCGCCTGCTGCATCTTGTGACCACAAAGGCCAAGCGCGAACTCGGCTGGCAACCCGTCTGGAGTTTTTCCGAAACCATTCGCGAGACGGTCGGCTGGTATAACGTCGTCGCCCAAACGCCGTCGCGCGCGCAGGAGATTTTGGCGCAGGACATCGCGGATTATTGCGCCGCCGCCAAGAAGAAAAAACTGCCGTGGGCGCAAAAATAATTTCCATGCCGACGTCGCTAAACAAGCCCAATGTGAAGTTTAAGCTAATTTCCTCAAATTAAATGAGCGCCGAACTTCTTTCCGTCTGCATCCCGACTCGCAACCGTGCGAAATATCTAAAGGAGCTTTTATCCAGCTACGCTCGGCAGATGCATGAGGCCAAACTTACGGCTGATCAAGTGACGTTTTATATTTCCGACAACGCTTCGGATGACGACACCCCGCAGGTGTGTCAAGACTTTGCGAAGAAAGTTCCCGGTTTGCACTATTCGCGCAATGCAAAGAATCTGGGTGGCGACAATAATATCCTTTATGTCCGCTCTATGGGCCGGGGAAAATACATTTGGGTGATCGGTGACGACGAATTGCTGGCTGATGGCGCTCTCATCAATTTGGTGAGCCTGCTTCGCCAAGGCGATCCCGGGCTTATTCTTGCCTATGATCGTCGCTATGATTTACGGCTGAGCATGCCGCACACTTTTGATGATTTCCGGCAATTTGCTCAAGAATGCGTCCGCACCAATGTTCATGCGCTCGCCGAACATTCGCTCATCTCCAGCAACATTTATCGCGCAGATTGTTACGACTTTGACTTCGCCCGCGAAACTTTGCACACCTCCTATCCGCAACTGTATGGCATGGTTCGGCCGCTGTTCAAAAAAAGAGCCTCGGTGGTGTTGCCTGATTTCCCCATCATCATCATGCGTGACGCTCCAGCAGCGGCGGTGGATGGCGTCTGGATTAACGATCTCGATGCAATCTGGATCAGTTATTTCAAATGGCTGCGTGAAGAACTGGAATTGCCGGAACTCGATCCCACGGCGCCGAGCGAGTATGCGCGCCGGGAGTTGATCAAGAAAGTGTCCCGTCATCCAATTCGTCTTCTCGCAAATAACTGGCGTTCACTATTCAGCCCCAGCGCCTATGGTTTTGTTTTTAATAGGATTTTCCGCAAACGTGATTAAGATCGGGCATGACATGAACAGGAAAATTTCTTGAATCATTCAAGCAAAGGCTTGTCATAATATAGTGGGCAACAAAATAATTTCCATGTCAAAGACACCTGTTGAACTCAAAGCTGAAATTCTCCGTCTTACCCGCGAATATTCCGCGCTGACGCACCGTGCGAACCGCCCCGGCACCGCAGCTGCGGCGCCATTCGAGCCGGGCAAAACCGTGGTGCCGTATGCTGGACGCGTCTTCACGGAAGACGAAGTTGCGGCGGCAGTCAACTCCACGTTAGATTTCTGGCTCACGCTCGGGCCGGAAGGCGATGCGTTTGAAAATGAACTCGCGGCGTTTCTCGGCGTCAAAAAATCGTTGCTCGTCAATTCCGGTTCCTCGGCCAATCTGCTCGCGCTCTCCGCGCTCACCAGTCACAAGCTGGGCGAACGGCGTTTGAAACCAGGCGATGAAGTCATCACCGTCGCCGCCGGTTTTCCCACGACGGTGGCACCCATCATCCAAAACGGTTGCGTGCCCGTGTTCATTGATAACGATCCGGTGACGCTCAACGGGCGCGTGGAGCAACTTGAAGACGCGTTCGTTCCCGGCAAAACCAAGGCCGTGATGATGGCTCACACGCTGGGCAATCCGTTCGACCTCGCCGCCGTCACCGAATTTTGCAAGCGGCACAATCTTTGGCTCATCGAGGACAACTGCGATGCGCTCGGCTGCCGCTACGACGGGAAACTCACCGGCACGCTGGGCGATCTTTCCACGCAATCGTTTTATCCGCCGCACCATTTGACGATGGGCGAGGGCGGCGCAGTGAATATCGTCCGCGACATGAAATTAAAAGTGCTCGTGGAAAGTTTCCGTGACTGGGGCCGCGACTGCTGGTGCGCCAGCGGCAAGGACAACACCTGCCACAAACGTTTCGGCTGGCAGCTCGGCGAATTGCCCGAAGGCTACGACCACAAATATATTTACTCGCACCTCGGCTACAATTTGAAGCCACTCGATCCGCAGGCGGCCATCGGGCGCGAGCAGTTGAAAAAACTTCCATCCTTCATTCAGGCGCGCAGCAACAACTGGAATGTGTTGCGTGAAGGTCTCGCGGGCCTGGAAGATTTTTTTGAATTTCATTTACCAACGCACGCGACCGGCTGGTCCAAGTCGGGCTTCTCGTGGGATAATTCCGGCCACCGCACCGAATGTTCGTGGTTCGGTTTTATGATGCTCGTGAAAAAATCCGCACCGTTTTCGCGCCGCGATTTCGCGATCGCGTTGGACGAGGCGAAGATCGGCAATCGCATGTTGTTCGGCGGAAATCTGCTGCGCCAGCCGGCGTTCGTGCAGTTGCGGAAAGATCGTCCGGACGCGCTCCGCATCGTGGGCGACATGGCGGGCGCGGATCGCATCATGCACGAGGCCATTTTCATCGGCACTTATCCGGGACTGACGGCGGAGATGCTCGCCTACATCATCGCAACGATCCGCGCGGTCGTGGCGAAACACTGACGGAGCGGAACCCGCATGACTTCGTCCAATCCACTCGCGCCTGATCTGGAATTGATTTTGTCGCGGACGGAACCTTTGTGGACGGAGCTGCGCGGCCAAAGAATTTTCATCACCGGCGGCACCGGATTTTTTGGCCGCTGGCTGCTGGAAAGTTTTGCGTGGGCCAACCGGCGTTTGGAACTGAAAGCGCAAGTTGTGGCGCTCACCCGTGATCCGTCTGCTTTTCAAAACGCCGCGCCGAATCTTACTGCGGATGCGGCGATACAATTTCATGCCGGCGATGTGCGCGACTTTATTTTTCCGACGGGAGAATTCAGCCACGTCATTCACGGCGCGACGGCGGCGAGCGTGACGTTGAACGCGGAAAACCCGCAGCTCATGCGAGATACGATTGTGCAAGGAACGCAGCAGACGCTGGATTTTGCGGCGCAGGCGCAGGCGAAAAAGTTTTTGTTTGTCAGTTCCGGCGCGGTGTATGGCCGGCAGTCGCCGGAAGTGAGCCATGTCGCGGAAGATTTTTTTGAGGCCGTGGATATGTCGCAACCGCTCGGTGCGTATGCCGAGGGCAAGCGGGCGGGAGAAAAACTTTGTGTTGAATCGGCGCGGCGAGAAATGCAGGTGAAGATCGCCCGGTGCTTCGCTTTCGTCGGCCCGCATCTGCCGTTGGACGCGCATTTTGCCGTGGGAAATTTCATGCGCGACGGTTTGCGCGGCGGGCCGATTCTCGTGCAAGGCGACGGCACGCCGGTGCGCTCGTATTTGCACGCGGCAGAACTGGCGGTCTGGCTGTGGACGATTTTAATTCGCGGCGTAAATGCGCGGGCTTACAACGTCGGTTCTGAAACCTGCCTGACGATTGCGGAAACCGCGCGGGTCGTTAGCGATTTTTTCTCGCCGCCAGTGGAGGTGAAGATTGCCAGTGCACCGGGAACCGGCCCGGCGGCGCGTTATGTTCCCAGCACGCGGCGGGCGCGCACGGAATTGGGGCTGACGCAGGAGATTGAATCTTGCAGCGCCATCACAAAAACCCTAGGTTGGTTGCCGAACGAAGATGCCGACAGCAAATGAAAAAATGAAGGTGGCCATCCTCGGCACCGGCAATATCGGCACAGATTTGCTGATCAAAGTATTGCGTTCGCCGTGGCTGGAGTGCCGTCTCTTCGCGGGACGCAATCTTTCGTCGCCCGGCATGATGAAGGCGGATCAATTGGGCGTGCCGGTTTCAAGTAAAAGCATCCAAGGCATCGCTGAGCGGCACGCGGATTTCGATTTGGTTTTCGACGCGACTTCAGCGGAGGATCACCGGCGTCACGCCAAGATTTTTTCCGAACTGGGTTTGCTCGCGGTGGATCTCACTCCGGCCAAGATCGGCAAGATGTGCGTGCCCGCCGTGAACCTCGAAGAATGTTTGCGCGAGGAAAACGTGAACATGGTCAGTTGCGGCGGGCAGGCTTCCATTCCCATCGCGCACGCGATCGCGACGGCGAATAAAGACATCGAATACGTCGAAACGGTTTCGAGCATCGCCGCGCGCAGCGCCGGGCCGGCCACGCGCATCAACCTCGATGAATATCTTTGCACGACGGAGCAGGGCATCGCCGCGTTTTCCCACTGCGCGAACACCAAGGCCATTTTGAATCTGAACCCGGCACAACCTTGCGTTCACATGCAGACGACGGTGCTGGCGAAAATCAAATCTCCTGACCTGGAAAAAACCCGAGTCGCGGTCGCCGCCATTGTTCTCAAAATTCAGGAATATGTTCCCGGCTATCAGTTGATCGTGCCGCCGATGATTGAAAACAATCGTCTCGCCGTGATGGTGCGCGTGGAAGGTCGCGGCGATTACCTGCCGAAATACGCGGGCAACCTCGACATCATCAATTGCGCGGCCATCGCCATCGCCGAAGCGCACGCCAAGAAAAAAGCGGCGCAGCCGACCGCCGCCAATCGCATCGCATCGTCCCATGAAAAGCCCACGCATCATCGTCACTGACCCCACGTTGCGCGATGGCTCGCACGCGTGCAGCCACCAGATCAGCGTCGAGCAGATCCGTCGTTACGCCACGGCGGCGGAGGCGGCGGGTGTGGATTATCTGGAAGTCGGCCACGGGAATGGTTTGGGCGCGTCTTCATTGCAAGTCGGGTTGAGCCTCGTGCCCGAACGTGAAATGCTGGCGACGGCCCGCGCGTGTTTGAAGAACACCGGCTTGAGCGTTCACGTCATGCCGGGGTTCGCCACGGCGAATCGCGAGATCGCGAATGCCATCGAAGTCGGCGTGGATTTGTTTCGCGTCGGCTCGCATTGCACGGAGGCCGATCTCACGCAGCGCCACATTTCATATGTCCGCAACGCGGGCAAAGAAGCGTGGGGCATCCTGATGATGACGCACATGGCATCGAAAGATGTGCTGCTCGAAGAGAGCAAGAAGATGCAGTCCTACGGCGCGCAGGGAATTGTGCTCATGGATTCAGCGGGCGCAGCGGTGCCCGACGACGTGAAACAAAAAATCGGTTTGCTTGCGGATAAATTGGAAGTGCCGGTCGGTTTTCACGCGCACAATAATTTGGGTTTGAGCGTCGCCAACTCACTCGCCGCGCTGGAAGTCGGCGCGCGAATTCTGGACGGAACCGCTCGGGGTTTTGGCGCGGGCGCGGGTAACGCCCCGCTCGAACTCGTCGTTGCGGCCATGCAACGTCTCGGTTACGAATGTCGCGCCGATCTTTACAAAGTCCTCGACGCGGGTGAACTCGCGGAGGAACTGTTCGCGGAGAATCTGCCGGTTTCAAATTCCATCACCATCGTCAGCGGTTTGGCCGGAGTGTTTTCTGGTTTTGCCAAACCGGTGCAGCGCGCCGCCAAACAGTTGGACGTGGATCCACGCGATGTTTTTGTCGAACTCGGCAAACGCAAAGTTGTCGGCGGCCAGGAAGATTTGATCCTCGAAGTGGCCAGCGAACTGGCTGCGCGCAAAAAACACAACGGCGCGGCCTCACACAAATAATTTCTCCATGAAGAGCCGACAAGAACAAGTCAGCCTCGACACCGAAGCCGTGTTGTCGGGGCGGACGGATTTGCTCCAGCCGCTCGCGGGCGCAAACATTTTCATCACCGGCGGCACGGGATTTCTCGGCACCTGGCTGCTGGAGTTGATCGCGATGCTGAATGCAAAACACAAATTCAACACGCACGTCACGGTCTTCAGCCGCTCGGCCCCGGATTTTGCGCGACGGCACAAACACCTTGGGGCGCGCAAGGAATTTCACTTTCTGGAAGGCGACATCCGCTATCTCACCGAGCTGCCGCACGAGACGGATTACATCATCCACGCCGCCGCGCTGACGGATCGCCGCTTGTTCGCGTCCAACCCGACGGCGGTGGGCGAGGTCAACGGCATGGGAGCCATCCGCCTTTTGCGCGCGGCCAATCTGCTCGAGGATTTGAAAAAAATTCTCCTCGTCAGTTCCGGCCTCGTCTATGGGGCGCAGCCGCTGAACGTGGAGCGCATCGGCGAAAATTTTTCGAGCGGCTTTGCGTGCGACAATGCCAACGCCATTTACGCCGAATCAAAACGCTTTGCGGAATCGTTTGCGATGGCCGCGGTCAGCGAAGCCAAGCTGCCGCTCGTCATCACGCGGCCGTTCGCTTTTGTCGGCCCGTATCAATCGCTAGAGCTGCCGTGGGCGGTCACGGATTTCATCCGCGACAGTCTCGCGGGACGCCCGATCAAAATCATGGGCGAAGGCAAAACGGTTCGCAGCCTTATGTATGCAAGCGATTATGCGTTCTGGACGCTCGCGGCGCTGGCGCGCGGCGAGGCGCGCAACGTCTTTAACCTCGGCAGTCCTGAGCCGGTGGATTTGCTCGCGCTCGCGCGAATGATCACGCAGCACTTCTCGCCGGCGCCGGAAATTTTGACGAAGGTGGGCCAGTCCGGTCACGAGACCACGCGGCTCGTTCCGTGCGTGGACAAGGCGCGCAAGGAACTCGGCGTGGAACTGACCGTGCCGCTCGCCGAGGCCATTCAAAAAACCATCCACTGGCACCGCACCGCTTAAGTTTTCCGCAAATCATTTATGAAGAAAAAAGTCAGCGATCTTATCGCCGAATTTATTGCCCGCAAAGGGATGAAACACGTTTTTGGAATTGTTGGAGCCGGAAATTCCCACATCTTTGATTCCGTTTATCAACGCGACGACATCGAATTGATTTGCGTTCACCACGAGCAGGCGGGCGCGATGGCGATGCAGACCTACTGGCGCACCAGCGGTGTCATCACCGCGACGCTGCTCACGACCGGCGCGGGTTCTTCCAATGGCATCACGGGCGTATTGAGCGCGTGGGCGGACTCCATTCCCGGCCTCGTCATTTCTGGAAATGAAAACAGCAAATACATCCGCCCCGACAATCATGTGCGGATGTATGGCGTGCAAGGTTACGACAGCCCGTTCATGGTCAGCAAAATCACGAAATACGCCGCGCGCGTGATGGAGCCGAAAATGGTTTTGTATGAATTGGAAAAGGCATATCACATCGCGGGCACGGGCCGCCCAGGGCCGTGTTGGATTGATGTGCCGATGAACATTCAGTCGGCGTCCATTGAGGAAAGTGAGTTGGTGACGTTTGATCCCGCTGAACTGGCCGTAAAAGATTCCGCCGCCGCTTCGCGCCTCGCCGCGGAGTTACAGCAGGTGCTCGCCGATTTGCGTGCGGCCAAACGTCCGGTCATTTGGCTCGGTCACGGCATCCGCATGGCGGGTGCGGAAAATCTTTTGCCGGAACTGCTGCGGCTGGTGCCGGCGGCATATCTCGTGACTTGGTCCGGCATTGACATGGTGGACTCGGATCATCCGCTGGTATTTGGCCGCGCGGGAGTTTACGGACAACGCTGCGCGAATTTCGTTTTGCAAAATGCGGATTATGTTTTGACCATCGGCACGCGGCTCGCCATTCCGCAGGTCGGTTACGAATCCAGCGAACTCGCGCGCGGCGCGAAAATCGTCGTGGTGGACATTGATCCGGCTGAACTTGCAAAATATCCCGAACGTTTCAACCAGACGATTTGCGCCGATGCGCGGGATTTCATGGCCGGGTTGATTGAGTTGTTGAAACCGGCCCCGCTCGCAAAGCCAGCCGCGTGGCTCGCGCAATGTGATTCCTATCGTCAGCGTTTTCCGTGGGTGGGCGAGGAGCACCAAGACCAAGGCGGTTTCATCAATTCCTACACGTTCATGGAGCGGCTCAACGGACACTTGAAGCCGGATCAAATCATCACCACTGACATGGGCACCGCGTTGTTGAGCGGGCATCAAGTTTTGCGCGTGAATCGCGGCCAACGGCTGATGACCTCACTGGGACTGGGCGAAATGGGCTATGGATTGCCGGCGGCGATTGGAGTTTCATTTGCGCGAGATCGCGGCGAAGTGCTGTGTCTGAACTGCGACGGCGGGATGATGATGAATTTGCAGGAATTGCAAACGGTGGTGCATCACGAGCTGCCCATCAAGATCATCATCTTCAACAACGACGGCTACTTGATGATCAAGCACACGCAAAAATCCGTCCATGGCGGCCGTTATTCTGGCACGGATAAAAAATCCGGCGTGAGCTGCCCAGATTTCAGCAAGCTGGGCAAAGCGTTTGATATGCCGACCTGGCAGATCCGCACTTGGGAAGATTTCGACCGTGTGATTCCACAATTTCAAGGCTACGCTGGCCCGGCCATCTGCGAAGTGTTCATGCATCCAGAACAATTGTTCGTTCCCAAGCTGTCACTCGCCCTGCGCAGTGATGGCAGTCTGGTTTCGCCGCCGCTGGAAGATTTGTCGCCGCTCGTCCCGCGTGAAGTGCTCAAGGAGGTGATGATTGTGGGAACGCATCCGAAGTCGGATTCACTCTAGCCTTTGGCAGTAATGACGCTAAAAAATTCAGCCGATCAAACTCACTTGGCGGTTTTGCGCCGGAAGGCAAACCAACTAATTAGTGACAAGCCGGACAACGCCAGCGTGGAAGGCTCCGGCACCGCCAAATCCACGGAGACATTGTCAATGAGCGGATTGTAGAATTGGGTTGTGCTGGTCGCATCTTGCAGCCGCAGCGTCGAGGTTGAAGAGGTGGCGATAAATAAGAACGATTTTGTTGTCCAAACCAAATCAGTCCAACTGGCCCCGGCCTCGCCGATGCCGGATCCCACAGTTGCCGTGCCAATCAGATTCCCGTTGATGGATACGGCGGTGACCGCCGGGCCGCCATTGCCTTCGCTCGAAAACGAAGCGGTGAACAAATATTGCAGGCCCGCCGTGGTCGCAAAAGTTTGTTCAATATAACTGGGCGCTTGGCCGTTGCTGTCGAGGTCAACTGAATGGGTGCCGTTTTGCGCGTTGTTTGGCGCACCCAGAGCCACCAAAAATTTCCCGTCGTGGTGCCCACGACCCAGTTGTTGATCACCGTGGAGCCGTTGCCTAGCTGCATCCGGTTAGGAATGAAAGAATTCACCGAATAGTTTCCTAGTTCAAAGCTGCCGTTTTGAATGAGGTTGGCGGCGGCGGCATTGAATACGCTGGCTCCGATGGCCACCACTGCCAAGCAACTGGTGAAAACAAGGGTTGATTTGGGGAATGAATTTCTGAATTTCATGCGCAGCCACTTTCTCATGGTCTGTCCGTAATTCAAGAGCCAAATTATTTGGCAGATCGGCGATGGAAACTCAGCAACCCAATCATGGAAATGCCCGCCAAGGCCAGCGTCGAGGTTTGTTCCGGTGCCGATTGCACCACGGAAACATTGTCCACGAGCGGATTATAGAATTGCCCGAACGGAGTAGCATCTTGAAACCGCAAGGTTGAAAACGCGGAATCGGCGGTGAAGTAAAACGACTGGGTCGTCCAAGCCAGATCGCTCCAGAAATCGCCAGCTTCACCGATGCCCGCGCCCACGGTGGTGGTGCCAAGCAGGCTGCCGTTGATGGAGACGCCGGTGCTGGCCGGGCCGCCGTTGCCTTCGCTCGAGAATGAGGCGGTGATCAGGTATTGCATCCCCGCCGTCGTCGCAAACGATTGTTCGATGTAGGTCGGCGTCTGGCCGTTGCTATCCAGATTGGCGGAGCGGACGCCATCCGCCGCATTGTTTGGTGAATTCATCCACCAAAAATTGCCAGCGGGCGCGCCGACAACCCAGCTACTGATGACGGTCGAACCATCGCCGAGTTGCATCCGCCCGGGGTAAATGGAGTTTTGGGAAAAACTTCCGGCTTCAAAGCTGCCGTTCAGGATGAGGTTGGAATTTGCCGCTGCGGTGAGCGCGCTGATTCCGATAATCAGCAGAGCCAGACCGCGTGAAGTAACAATGTTTGAGAGGTTTTTTTGGATTTTGAATTTCATGAGGCGGCAAATATCTCATCTAATTCCAAATCCTCAAGGAGAAACCCCGAGGCAGCGCGAATTATTTTTTTAGTTCCTGTTTCACCTGCAAATCCGCGATGAGCTGCTTGTCTTGGCCGCGTCGCTTGTAAGTGATAACTCCCCAAGCATTCCCAAGCACGCTCGCGGGGCAGGCGAGCATATGCCACAGCCAGCACGGATCGCCGTCGCGGATGAGTCCGCGCAAGGTGTGATATGCCGGGCCGAAAACCGTCACACAATAAATCGCGGCGAGCCAGATAGGAACCGGCGGTTTTTCTTTCATCCAGTTCACCGGCATTTCTTCCTGCACGCGCAAAAAGTGAACCGTCGCGCGGCGGCGCTTCTGCACAAATTTCCACAACGTCTGCACATAGAAATGATGCACGCCGCGCCCGCGAATCCGCAGCCATTCGCGCTTTCCATTTTTCATCAGAAACAATGCGACGTGCGTGTCCTGAAACTTTTCGTTCGCCGAAACGGATTGCAAATCGGCGCGGCGATAGACAAATCCATTCGCGCCGAGCGGATAAGAATAGGTTCCATCCGGCAAAATCCAGCGCTCCGTTTCGCCGTCACGCGCGACGAGTTTCGGATTGCTGCTCATCAGCCAGCAGATGGGATCGCTGATGTGCAAGCGGTGCGACAGATACGCGCAGAACGAACTCATTTTCGGCGATGGCAGATAATAACCTTCCACGCCGAGCGCTTGTGGATTTTTCGCGAGCGCGGTGACGGCGAGTTCGAGATAATCGTTGTGCGTGATTTCGTTGTCCGCATCCACGAACAAAATATAATCGCCCGTCGCGTGCTGGAGCGCGAGGCGTTTTCCTTCCTCCATATTTTTGCCGTTGTCATCAAGGACGATGGCGTTAAATTTTTTTGCGATCTCGCGCGTGCGGTCGGTGGAATTTGCGTCGGCGAGAATGATTTCAATTTTGTCCTGCGGATACGTCTGGCGCGCGACGGAGGACAGCACATTGTCGAGCAACGCCTCGACATTCAGCGTGGGCATGATGACGCTGACGCGCGGAAAATTTTTGGATTCAGTCGCCATGAGAATTTAGACTTTCAAATCACCCAGCGTGAAGGCCGATGCGGCGCGGAGCCGTTCATTCGCTTTGTCGGCGTTACGAATGTAAATGATGTTGCCAGCCTCACTCCCGCCGAGCGGACACAACTGCCGCTCGAACGGCGCGTAACCGAAGGGCGCAAATCCGTGCTGGCGGATGCGCGCGTGCAACGCTTCCTCGTCGTAACCGTAGCGGTTGCCGCAACCGTTACGCTCGACGATGATCGCTCGGAGTGCCTGATTCTTAAGGGTATTTTCCGCGCCGCCAAAAACTTCCGTCTCGAAACCTTCCACGTCCACCTTCAGCAGCGTCGCGGGATTCGCTTCGAGTTCGTGATCCAAAGTCGTCATCGGCACGGTGACGGAATTTGCCTTTTCGCTCGCGGCGGCGACGTGGTTTTCCGTGCCGAGGCCGGAGCTGAACTGGACGTTGCCAGCCTTGCGGCCAACGACGGCGTTCACCGGCCGCGCCAGCTTGTCCAAATTATTCAGCCGCACATTGCGCGCCAGCATTTCAAAAGTCTCCGCGCTCGGCTCGAAGGAAATGGTTTTCGCACCGGCCACGCCCGCCGCCAGCACGGTGAACGCGCCAACGTTCGCGCCGACATCCGCGAACATTTCGCCGGGTCGCAAAAAGTGCATCACGAACGCCATGTCATCGAACTCGACGAGCCGGGGCGCAATGAAATGCGCCGCGCCTTTCATGTGCGGCGAAACCATCAGCCGCGTGCGATTGGGAAATTCCACGCAGACATCGCCCGGCGTGAGCCGCGCGGCGATCTGGATGAAACCATACTCCGCTACCGCACGGAATCTGCGGTCGCGGTTCACAGGATGGTTGGCCACGAACTTGAGTGCGCCGACAATTTTGACAATGGGATTCATTAGGAACGCGTAAAGTTGCGCCAACGCCGCCGTGCTGACAATCGGAAACTGCCAAAAAAGTTGGCCAGCGCGGCGGCGGCGGATTAGACTCCGCGCTCACGAAATGAACAAAATTTTCATCACCGGCGTCGCGGGCTTCATCGGTAGCACGCTTGCTGACCGTTTGCTTGCGGACGGAAAAATGGTGGTCGGCTGGGATAATTTTTCCACCGGCCAGCGGAAATTTCTCGACGGCGCGCTCAAGCATAAAAATTTCCAACTCATCGAAGGCGACAACTTGGATTTGCCCGCACTCACCAAAGCGATGGCCGGCTGCGACACCGTTTTTCATCTCGCCGCGAATGCTGACGTGCGGTTCGGTCTCAATCATCCATCGAAGGATTTGCAGCAAAATACCGTTGCCACTTTCAACGTGCTCGAAGCCATGCGCGCCAATGAAATCAAGCGCATCGCGTTCTCCTCTACCGGCAGCGTGTATGGCGAATCGGCGATGGTTCCCACGCCGGAAGATGCGCCGTTTCCGATTCAGACTTCGCTTTACGCCGCATCAAAAATTTCCGGCGAAGCGATGATTTCCTCTTACTGCGAAGGCTTCAAATTCGAGGGCTACATTTTTCGCTTCGTCTCGATTCTCGGTGAACGTTACACGCACGGACATATTTTTGATTTCTACAAACAACTGCTTGATCATCCCGACCGTTTGAAAATTCTCGGTGACGGTTTGCAGCGGAAAAGTTATCTCTACGTTCAAGATTGCGTCAGCGCGATGCTGCACGTCATTGGCCAAGGCACGGCGCAGAAGGCGAAGCACGGCGTGGAACTCTACAATCTCGGCACCGCAGAATATGTGCAGGTGAACGATTCGGTCGGCCACATTTGCGGTGCACTCGGCCTGAAACCAAAGCTCGAATACACCGGCGGCAACAAAGGCTGGGTGGGCGATAATCCGTTCATCTTTCTCGATACAAAAAAAATTCAAAGCACCGGTTGGAAAACGTCGCTCACGATTGAGCAGGGCATCAAGCGCACGCTCCAATGGTTGCAGGCCAATCAGTGGGTTTATGAGACGCGGCACTAAAAAATCCGAATGACGAAGCTCGAATGACGAAAGAAATCCAAATGTCGAATGTCGAATGGTGCACCCGCGCGCCGCACGACCATTTGTCATTTTGGCTTCGTCATTCATTCGTCATTCGTCATTCGTCATTCGCCATTTTCTCATGAATGTTGTCATCACAGGCGCAAGCTCCGGCATCGGCAAATTTCTTGCCGACGCACTCGCCGCTCGCGGTCACGCCGTCTGCCGCGTCGCGCGTTCGCCGCAGGACGGATTTAGTTTTCAATGTGATGTCGGCGACTGGAACGCGGTGGAAAATTGCGCGGAAAAAATTTCTGCAAAATGGAATTCCCTCGATGCGCTCATCTGCTGCGCGGGAATTCAAGAGCCGATTGGCCCGGCGATGGAAATGAATCCGCTCGAGTGGCGGAAAAATCTCGCGGTGAATTTGGACGGAACTTTTTTCGCCATCCGCGCGCTGTATCCGTTGCTAAAAAAATCTTCCGCCCGCGCCAAGGTGATTTGTTTTTCCGGCGGCGGCTCTACGGGTCCGCGTCCGAACTTCGCGGCTTATGGCGTGGCCAAGACCGGCGTGGTTCGCCTCGTGGAAATGCTCGCGTCCGAATGGGCAGGCAATCCGCCGGACATCAACGCCATCGCGCCCGGTGCAATTTTCACGAAGATGACCGAAGAAGTTTTGGCGCGTGGCGAAAAATTAGCGGGACAAAAAGAATTTGAATCCGCCGCCAAGTTGCAGCGCGATAATTCTGCAAAGTTGGAAAAAGTCCTCGGCCTCGTGGAATTTTTGCTGTCGGAAAAAAGCAATGGTATCAGCGGCAAACTCATCAGTGCGCCGTGGGATCCGTGGCAAAATTTCCCCGCGCTGCGTGAGGAGTTGATGAAGTCGGACATTTATACTTTGCGCCGCATCGTCCCGGAAGAGCGCGGCAAGAAATGGAATTGATATGAGCTTACGAGTTGCATTGATTGGCTGCGGCCTCATCGGACAAAAACGGTTGAACCTCTTGCCGCCCGGCAGCGTCACGATGGCGTGCGACACTGTGCTGGATCGCGCTAAAAAAATCGCCGCGCAAAGTCCCGGCTGCATCGCTACCGAATCGTTTGAGCAAGCGGTCAGCTCGCCGAACGTGGACGTGGTGATGATTGCCACAATTAATTCAGCGCTGGCGCCCGTTGCGCTCGCGGCCGTCAAAGCTGGGAAGCACATTTTGGTTGAAAAACCTGCCGCGATTTCGGTGAAGGAACTGGATGAGTTGGAAGCCGCCGCGAAAAAATCCGGTTCCCTCGTTCGCGTCGGCTACAATCATCGCTATCATCCAGCGGCGCTCAAAGCAGTGGAACTCTTCCGCAGCGGCGCGCTTGGCCCGATGATGTTTTTGCGCGGACGTTACGGCCACGGCGGACGCCTCGGCTACGAGAAGGAATGGCGTGCGGACAAAAAAATTTCCGGCGGCGGCGAATTGATTGACCAAGGCGTTCACCTGATTGATCTCGCGGGAATTTTTCTCGGCGACTTCACCAGCGTGGAAGGCCACGCGACGACGTATTTTTGGAAAATGCCGGTGGATGATAATGCGTTTTTAAGTTTGCGGAACGCGAGCGGAAACACCGCGTGGTTGCACGTCAGTTGCAGCGAATGGAAAAATTTGTTCAGCCTAGAAATCTACGGGCGCGATGCGAAGCTGCATTGGGAAGGACTCGGCGGCAGTTACGGTTTGGAGAAATTGACCTACTACAAAATGCTCCCGCAAATGGGGCCGCCGGAGACGACGGCGTGGGAATTTCCGCGCGGCGACGAGTCTTGGAAAATTGAGATGGCGGAATTTTTTGACGATATAAAATTGAAGCGTCCGCCCGTTCCCGGATTGAAGGAAGCCAAGGCCGCGCTGGCGGTGGTGGAGAAAATCTACGCGGCGTCTGGGAAATAAATTTACGCGTCAATGATCTAGCGAATAGGGCAGAGTTCGGCGGTTGAATTTTGCAGTCTATCTAGCTGTTAGGCATCACGATCTCTCTTTCTCAAAATCATCAACCAAATAAGGCTGCCTAAACGTATCGTCAATGTCTAAGCCGTGTAACATAATCTGAAATAGCTTGGTGCTGCTTCTGCCGATAACCTGCATCCTTCTGACGAATATCTGAATCGGTGAAAAAATGCTCGACGTGATGCTCAAGCGGAAAACTCGGAAAGCGCGCCTCAAGTGCAGTCTGAAAATCGGCACACGCAATATCCCAACGCTCGACATCTTCCAGCGTGCCGAGCGGCAACGAAATGAGCCGCTCAAGCTCGGCAGCTACAAAATCTACTGCTGCTTTGTCTGCTGGTGCGCTGGTAAATGACATAAACGCAGATACGCCTAATAGTGATTCGACGGCGAGTTTTGCAGCCTATCTCGTTTCATGAATTCAAGGTTGCACCGGGGTTAAAATGCTGGCCAACATATTTTTCTGCAAAGAATTATGGATCAGGTTTGTCCGACAAAGGCTACAAAAGAGGCTCTAAGGGTTTCGCGTGCTTACTTGCTCGCCGCCCGGTTCAGTATTTCAGCGGTGACAACACCAGCGAGCGGATTTCA
>JANYCI010000230.1 GCA_025360325.1 Limisphaerales bacterium
TATCAGGAGCAAGTCATGCAGGCGACGCAGTTGCTCGCGGGCTACACGCTCGGCGGCGCAGATTTGCTGCGGCGCGCGATGGGCAAAAAAAAGGTCGAGGAAATGCAGCAGCAGCGCGAGACATTCGTCAAAGGCTGCCACGAGAAAAACAAAATTCCCAAGACCAAGGCGAACCAGATCTTCGACTTGCTCGAAAAGTTTGCCGGTTATGGATTCAATAAATCGCACGCCGCCGCGTATGCCATCGTCGCGTATCAGACCGCGTATCTGAAGGCGAATTACCCGGTGGAATACTACTGCGCCATGATGACGAACGACATGGCGGCTACGGAAAAGTTGAGCGAATACATCGCCGAGGCACGCTCGGCGGGCATCGAAGTTTTGGGGCCGGATGTGAACGAGAGCGATGTATATTTTGCCCCGGCCCTAGTGAGCCAGCATGGCGAAGGCAGTGGGACAGGCGTCCCGCCTGTCTATCCGAAGGGCGTCTCGCCCGTGTTTCCCCCCGCCAAGAACAAAAAAGAAATCCTTGTCCTGCCCTTCAACGCCTTCGACAAAAAGCGCGATGCGGCCATCTGTCTCCGGCACTTGCCGCATTGGACACAGGAAGGCGCAACGTATTTTGTCACGTTCCGGCTGGGTGATTCGTTGCCAAGGTCGTTTTATGAAAAATGGCAGCAAGAGCGTGATGCGGCATTGCAGCTTTTGAAAATTTCCGGGCAGAACGAAACGAAAGCCGCTCCTTCCGAAACAGACGTGCTGCAAAGTTACCGCGAAAAATTGGAGGCCGAAATTGATCTGGCACACGGTGAATGTTGGCTGAAAAATTCGGCGGTGGCCGAAATGGTTGAGAAAGCGTTGCGGCATTTTGACGGCGAGCGTTATTGGCTGGGCAGCTTCGTCATCATGCCCAACCATGTTCATGTTTTGGTGCGGCCCATCATGGGACACGGGCTTTCCGAAATCCTGCACTCTTGGAAATCGTTCACCGCCCACGAGGCCAACCGGATTTTGAATCGCACCGGGGAATTTTGGCAGGACGAATCCTTTGACCACATCGTGCGTAATGAAGCCGCGTTGGAAAATTTTGCCTTCTACATCGAGGAAAATCCGCGTCATGCCGGAATAGCAGCGGGAAGTTTCCGGTCGGGCGGTGGAAAAGCGGTGGCGAACAGGGGAAACGCGGGCGAGACGCCCGCCGGACAGACAGGCGGGACGCCTGTCCCACTGCCTTCTCGCCGCATCCGGTTTGGTCTCGCGGCGATCAAAGGCGTGGGCGAAGGCGCGGTGGAGGTGATCTTGAAAGCGCGCAATGAGGGCGGAAAATTCAAATCACTTTCCGATTTGTGCGAGCGCGTGGATGGTCGCGCGCTCACGCGCAAACCATTGGAAGCATTGATAAAAACCGGCGCGTGCGACACCTTCGGCCAGACGCGCGCGACGTTGTTTGTGCAAATCGAACGCACGCTGTCACGCGCGGCAAGCATTTTGTCCGACAAACAAAAAGGGCAAAGCTCGCTCTTCGGTGCGCTCGAAGACAAAGCGCCCGCGATGCCGGAAGCGATTTCAAATTTGCCCGAATGGCCGCAGCACGAACTGCTCGCGCACGAAAAAGAGCTGCTCGGTTTTTACATCAGCGGTCATCCGCTCATGCCGCTCGTGCCGTTGCTGGAAAAATTTTCGCTGCACAACACTGCACAACTAGCGACGGCACAGAATCGCAGCATGACGCGCATCGGCGGGATGATTTCTGCCGTGACGCACGGCGTTTCCAAAAAATCCGGCAAGCCGTATTCAATGGTGACGCTGGAAGATTTAGACGGCTCGGTGCAGTTGCTCGTGATGAATGATTACGACAAGTTCCGTCCGCTGCTGGAGGAGAACAAGGCCATCCTCGTCATCGGTGAAGTCAGCACGGGCGAGGATCGTCCAAAAATTTTCCCGCAGGAAATCATGCCGCTGGAAGATGCGGCGAAGAAATATACCAAGGCGGTTCACCTGCGCCTGAACACCGCGCACTTGCAACCGGAAGACATGGCGCGCGTGCAGCAACTCACCGCCGCGCACGCCGGCAAATGCCCGCTGACCCTCTGCTTCCTGCGCCCCGAAGGCACGATGATTTTTCTCCAGACCCACGAACGTTTCGGCGTCACGCCGTCCATTGATCTGGAACACGCGGTGAACAAAATGTTCGGCGAAAAAACCTACTACGCCCGCGTGGACGCCAGCCTGCCGGAAAAGGCGAAGCGCAGTTGGGAAAAGAAAAACACCGGCGGCGGTGGCGGAGACGAATGAATAGAACAACAAAGGAACAAAGCAACGAAGTCTGGATTTTTCTTCACTTTGTTCATTGGTTTTTTGGTTGTTAAATTTTCCCCTATGAAGACGCGCCGTGAATTTTTCAAATCTGCCGCCGTGCTCGGCGCGCTCGGTGCCACCGGCCTGCCGTTGGGCGCGGCGGAAAACAAAGTTGAAGCCGGTGCGCCCGGCGATGACCGGCGTTACTGGATTTCCATCCTCGAAAAAATTTCCCGTCCAGTTTTGGAAAACCTTTCGCGGCGCGAGTTGAAAAAAAATATGCCGGTGGAGGAACAACGCGGAGCCAAGCGCGCGCCATTCACGCACCTTGAAGCGTTTGGTCGTCTGCTCTGCGGCATCGCGCCGTGGCTGGTGGTGGAAAAAATTTCCGGTGATGAACTCAAGTTGCAAACGGAATTTATCAAGCTCGCGCAAGCCGTGCTCGACGCGGCGACTGATCCAGCGTCGCCCGACTTCCTGAATTTTTCCGAAGGCGGACAGGCATTGGTGGACACGGCGTTTCTCGCGCAGGGAATTTTGCGTGCGCCGAAAATTTTGTGGGAGCCGCTGGAGCCGCGTGTGAAATTGCAAATCATCGCCGCGCTCAAATCCTCGCGTAAGATCGCCACGCCCACGAACAACAACTGGGTGATGTTCGCCGCGGTGGTCGAAGCTGCGCTGCTGGAATTTGGCGAGCCGACGCTCGAACCGCGACTCGAAGGCTGCGTCCGCAAAATGCTCGGTTGGTATCTGGGCGATGGCGCGTATGGCGATGGCGAATTTTTTCACTTCGATTACTACAACAGTTTTGTCATCCACCCGATGCTGCTGGATGTGTTTCAAACATTGGCGAAAAACGATTTCGCATTTTCTCCCGCTCGCAAAATTATTTTAGCGCGGGCAAAACGGTTTGCGGAAATTCAGGAGCGTTTCATCGCACCGGACGGGACGTTTCCGCTGCTGGGGCGTTCGATGGCGTATCGCTTCGGCGCGTTCCAAACGCTGGCGCAAATTTCCTTGCAGCGCGAACTGCCGGAGAAAATCCATCCGGCACAAGTCCGCTGCGCGCTCACCGCCGTCATCCGCAAAATGACGATCGCGCCGGGAACGTTTGATGCGCACGGCTGGTTGCAGATTGGTTTCTGCGGCCATCAGGCCGCGATTGGCGAAGGCTACATTTCGACCGGCAGTTTGTATTTGTGCACCGCTGGTCTGCTGCCGCTCGGCCTGCCGCCGACCGATGAATTTTGGAGCGCCCCCGCCGCGAAGTGGACGGCGCAAAAAATTTGGGCTGGCGAAAATCTGCCGCCGGATCACGCGCTCGCGGGTGATGTGCGGGCGGTGGAAATTCCTGCGTTGAAACGCGGCGGTTGATTTTTTGCGTGACGGCGGCGGGCAATTCGCCATTCTTTTCACTGAACCAACTAAATCTTATTCAAACTATGAAAACATTATCCGTAATTTTATTGGCCGGAATTACCGCCGGTTTTTCCGCGTTGGCCGCACCGGGAGACAACAGTGCGCTGCCACCCGGAGCGCATCCAGACAACGTTACGCTCGCACCTAATGCCCCGCCCGCGATGGCACCCAAACGCGTGCTGGTGGATTGGAGCAAACTGCCGCCGGCAGCCACCAATGCTGGTCTCACCTTCGCCGCCGACATCGCGCCGATTTTGAAAGAGTCCTGCGTGCGTTGCCACGGCGCGCAACGGCCCAAAGCGGGTCTGCGGCTAGACACGCTCGAAGGTGTGCTCGGTGGAACTGAGGATGGCGCGGTGGTGAAAGTGGGCGACAGCGCTGGAAGTTTGCTGGTGAAATCTGTTTCGCAACTTGATCCAAAAACAGCGATGCCGCCGAAGCCGCGCGGGCCGCGCGGCAACATGGGCCGTCCGCCCGGTGCGGATGCTCCGGCGATGCAGCCGCGTGAAGGCGGACCGGAAGGCGAGCACGCCGCTCCGCCGCCGCACTTGGCGGGCGGTGAAGGTGAGCGTCCGCCCGCCGGTCCGCAAGGCACGAACGCGCCGGGTCGCCCGCGCAATTTTGGGCCGCCCATGAAACCGCTGACCGCCGAGCAAGTCGGGCTGGTGCGCGCGTGGATTGATCAGGGCGCGAAATAATTTTTGGTGAAATAAAAACGCCGCGTTGATTTTTCAACGCGGCGTTTCTTTTTTCAAAAAATTGTTCAGGCGATTTTTTCCCAGATTTTGATTTCAGGAAAGGCGATGCAGAGTTCATCTACGCGCGGCAGCAGCGCGGCGATGTGGGGCGTTTTCATGTGGGCGTCCAGTGCGGCGGGGCTGATCCAGTTTTCGTGGAAGAGAAATTTTCCCGCGTCCTCGGGCGAGGCGTGCAAATCGTAATTAAGGCAACCAGCCTCCGCGCGTGTCGGCGCGACGAGACTGATCAAGGCTTTTTTCAATTCCGCTTCCTTGCCCGGTCGGGCTTGAAAGGTGGCGACGACGGTAATGGTTTTGGCACTCATAATTTTCAGCGTTGTATTCGGTAATAATTGAATGTGTTCGTGGGCGAGACTAGCAGTGACCACCGGTCGTTGGCGAGCACTGGCGCGAGGCCGTTGGTTGCCCAAATTGAAAAGGTAAAAGCGAACGTAACCGGCGCGACATCTAATTTTATTCCTGCCCAATCGCCGCCGCGAGCAGTTGTTTCTCGTCCCACTGCGCGCGGGCACGAGCCTCGGTCAATTTGCCGCGTGACATTACGGCGATGCGGTCGCAGGTGCCGAGCAGTTCGGGGATGTAGCTGCTGATCATCAGCACCGCCTTGCCGCGCGCTGCGAGTTCATCAATCAACTGGTAAATCTGCGCCTTCGAGCCGACATCAATGCCGCGTGTCGGTTCGTCCAGCAGCAGCACGTCCACGTCCGCGTGCAATAGGCGCGCGATGGCGACCTTCTGCTGGTTACCGCCGCTCAAGCCGCTGATGCGCTGCTCCGGCCCCTGGCACTTGATCGGAATTTTTTCGATCCACGGCTTGCACGCCGCGCGCTGGCGCGAAGGCAAGACCAGCCGCATCGGGCCAAGTCCGTCGAGCCGCGACAGCGTCATGTTGTCCGCGATGCTCAAGCCGAGCGCGAGGCCCTCGGTCTTGCGGTCTTCGCTCACGAGGCCGACGCGTTGCGACCAGCGTTTGGCGGGCGACGCAGTTCCTTCAATGCTACCAATACGAATCTCGCCATTCGTCACGCGGTTCAAACCAAAAATCGCGCGCATCAATTCCGTCCGCCCCGCGCCAACGATGCCAGAAACTCCTAAAACTTCGCCACGACGCAATTGCAGCGACGCCGATTTTGGTTTCGTGATGCCGCTCAAATCTTTCACTTCGAGTATGACTTCGCCCGGAATTCGAGCCGAGCGCGGATAAAGTTCATCCACATTGCGCCCGACCATCAGTGCGATGATGCGTTCGTTCGGCGTTTCCGTCGTCACGCCGCTGCCGACCGTTTCGCCATCGCGCAAAACCGTGAAGCGGTCGCAGACGGCGCGGACTTCTTCGAGGAAATGCGAGATATAGACGATGGAAATATTTTTCGCCTTGAGCCGGCGGATGAGCGCGAACAATTTTTCGATGTCCTTGGCCGTGAGCGAACTCGTTGGCTCGTCCAGCACCAGCACGCGGCAGTCGAGCGCCACGGCGCGGGCGATCTCCACTAACTGCTGCTGCGCGATGGCGAGACGGCGCACCTGCGTTTCCGGCGCGATGTCCGCGAGGCCGACTTCCGCGAGCGCGGCGGCGGCGCGACGTTTCATCTCCGGCCAGTTCATCAACGGCCCGCGACGCGGCTCGATGCCGAGCAAAATATTTTCCATCACGGACAGGTGCGGCGCGAGCGCGAGTTCCTGATAGATCATCGCCACGCCGGATTTGCGCGCGTGCAGCGGATTGCCGGGGACGTAATCCGCGCCGTCGAGAAACATTTTTCCTTCGTCCGGCGGAATTGCGCCGGAGAGGATTTTCATCAACGTGGATTTGCCCGCGCCGTTTTCGCCGACGAGCGCCATGACTTCGCCGGGCGCGACGGTGAGTTCGACGCCGCGCAACGCCTTCGTCGCGCCGAAGCTCCGGCGCACGCCGCGCATTTCGAGCCGGGGAGTTGTGTTTGATTGGGACATTGTTGGCGGACTGATTAGCAGATGCGCGGCTTCAAGGCAATCGCCCGAAAGTCTGCGGGCGCGCTCAATAAAATTCCCAGCTTCCCGCCACGCGGCGTTCCTTCAGCGTGTGGCCGAACTGTTTTTTTTCCGTGGTGCGCCAACGCCAGCCACGAAAGCGATCGCGCTGCTGCACCCATTTTCGGGAGAGCCACGTCTGCCCGGATTTTTTCCGGTAGTAAGCGCGGCGAGCCAAAACTTTCGCCATCACTTGCTCGGACTTCATGCTCTTTTGCGTGACCATGCCGAAGTGATGCAAGAAAGCCGCACCCGTCGTCGCCATCGGGAAACCCGCGCGGCGGGCACGGCGAAAAAATTCATCATCCTCGTAGCCGCCCAATTTCATGTCGTCGTCGAAATAACCGATGGCCTCAAACACGCGCCGCTGCACCATGAAACACACGCCATGCGCCACGCGGTGGCGGCGCACGGTCGGCATTTTTTGCATGAACTCGGCGGCGTAGCTCTGCCACTCGTAATCACAATCGCCCTCGCACATCGCGGGGCTGACGACCGCCATTTTATTTTCGACGGCAAATTTTTTTAGGTTCTGGAAAAAATTCGCTGGCACGAGCACGTCGTTATTTAGCAGCACCGTCCAAGTGGCCTGCGCGGCGGCGGCACCTTGGCTCCAGGCGCCGCCGCAGCCGCGATTCACTTCGTTATGAATGGTGTGAAGGCCGGGACGCGCATCAAGAAATTCCCGCGTGCCGTCGGTTGAGCCGTTGTTGACGATAAAAATTTGCGCGTCCGCCACGCCCGCGCGGTTCAAGCTCTCGACACATTGGCGCGTGTAGTGCACTTGATTAAAAACCGGGATGACGATGGCGATGTCTGAAATGTCCGGCGGCTGGCTCATGTTTCCGGCCAAGAATGTGGCAGCCCCGCGCGGCTGAACAGCAGAAAATCTGGCGGGGTTCGGGGACGCGTTTTCAAAATGAACCATTGAATGTTTAATTTCCCCGGCCCAACGCTTTCCACTTGAAACTCGCTCCGACGCCGGTAGTCTCGCGCGATGCGTTGGCAAAATTCATTCCTCTTCCTTATGGCCGCAACTCTCGCCGCGTGCAGCTCGCTCAAAAAAAACGATTGCTGCGCGCCCAACCCGTTCGCGGAATTTCAAAACCGCGCGGCGAAATTTAATTCCGTCGTCGCGCTGCCGCAGTTCGAGACGACGCCGGAGGAAATCGCCGCGACCGCGACCGCCACCATCGCCGCCGGCAACACGGCGCTGGATCGCATCGGCAAACTTGGCGCGGGCGAGGTCGCGTTCGCCAACACCATCGTCGCGCTGGATGATATGAATTTTCAGACCGGCCTCGCGAGCGAACGCCTTGGTCTCATTGAGCAAACCAGCACGAACGCCGCGGTGCGCGAGGCAGCGACGGAAGCGTTGAAAAAACTTTCCGAGTGGGGCGTGGGCGTGGATTACCGCGAGGATGTTTATCGCGCGCTGAAAAATTTTGCCGCGACGACCCCGCAACTGGCGGGCGAGGATAAAAAATTATTCGTGGAGACGATGCGGGATTATCGCCGCGCCGGTTTGGAACTGCCGAAAGCGGAGCGCGACGCGGTGGAAAAATTGCGAAAGGAACTGACCGGGCTGGAAACGGATTACGATAACAATGTCACCAAAGCCGCGAAAACAGTGAAGTTCGCGCGCGCGGAACTCGCGGGCGTGCCGGACGATTTTCTCGCGCAAATCAAAACGGGCGCTGACGAGTTTTCCGTGAAAGCCAATGTGACGTGGCATTATTTGAGCCTGATGGATAATTGTTCCGTGGAGGCGACGCGGAAAAAATTTATCGCGGAACATGACAATCTCGCGCGCGAGGCGAACCTTCCGTTGCTGCAAAAAATTCTTGGCCTGCGCGATGACATCGCGAAAAAACTCAGCTACGCGAACTATGCGGATTTGACGACAGAAGTGAAAATGGTCAAGAGCGGCGCGAACGCGGTGAAGTTCATCGAGGATTTGAAAACGGGTTTGCAGCCGAAGTTCGCCGCCGAGCTGGAAGAATTTCGGCAGATGAAAATAAAGCAGACCGGCGATGCGAACGCGCAGATTTTCATCTGGGACTGGCGCTATTTTTCCAACCAGTTGAAGAAGGAAAAATACAACGTGGACGCGGAGCAGTTGCGAGTGTATTTCCCGTATCAACGCGTGTTGGACGGGATGTTTGCGATCTATCAGCGCATCTTTGGTTTGAAATTTGAGAAGCTGGAAGCGCCTTACAAATGGGTCGGTGATTTGCAACTTTACGCGGTGAGCGATGCGAAAACCGGCGAGCCGATGGGTCTATTTTATCTCGATATGTTTCCGCGCGATGGGAAATACAATCACTTCGCGCAGTTCGGCATCATCGCCGGGAAAAAATTGCCGGATGGAAAATACCAACGGCCCGTGTGCTGTCTCGTTTGCAATTTTCCGTCGCCGACTGCCGAGCATCCGTCGCTCATGTCGCACGCCGAAGTGGAAACCATTTTCCACGAGTTCGGCCACGCGATGCACACGATTTTGACGCGGGCGAAATACGCGCGCTTTTCCGGCACGAGCGTGCCACGCGATTTCGTCGAGGCGCCGTCGCAGATGTTGGAAAATTGGCCGTGGGATAAAGCCGTGTTGGACAGCTTCGCCGCTGATTATCGTGACCCGTCGAAAAAAATTCCGGCGGAAATTCTCGCGCAGCTCAAGACGGCACGGCTCGCGACGGAAGGCGTGCGTTATCGTCGGCAACTTTCGTTTGCGCTGATGGATCTCACGTTGCACTCGCAAATCACCGCGACGAATCTAGATACGGTGCTGGCGCTCTCGAACGATAAACTCGGCGAGGTGTTTCTGCCGCTGCTGCCGGACACGGCGTTCGTGGCGTATTTCGGCCACATCATCGGCTACGGCGCGGGCTACTACGGCTATGCGTGGGCAGACGCCATCGCCGCTGACATGGCGACGGTGTTTGAAAAATCTCCCGGTGGTTACTACGACGAGAATGTCGGGATGCGTTTGCGTAAGGAAATCTATGAGGTCGGCGATTCGCGCGACGTGAATGAATCCATTGAAAAATTTCTCGGTCGCCCGCGTTCCATCGAACCGTTTCTCAAGCGCATTGGCGTGGACAAAGAATAAAAATTAAACCAACGACATGAGCAGTTCGCCCGCCCGCTGGCCGAAACAGATCAAGTATATCATCGGCAACGAGGCGTGCGAGCGCTTCAGTTATTATGGGATGACCGGCATCCTGAATGGCTACATCAGCGGCCAGCTGATTGATGGCAGTTTGGGCAAGACCGAGGATTATGCCGCGATGGTCATCGCCGGATTCAAGTGTGTCAATTATTTGACGCCTTTGATCGGCGCGTGGCTTTCGGACAAAATTTTAGGCCGCTACCAAACTATTTTTTGGGTCTCGCTGCTTTACTGCCTCGGCCACGGCACGCTGGCGTGCAGCGATTTTTTCGGATCGCAGGGTAAATTCATCTGCCTCTACATCGGGTTGACGCTGATCGCGTTTGGTTCTGGCGGCATCAAGCCCTGCGTGTCTGCGTTCATGGGTGAACAGTTTCGCGCCGACCAATCGCACCTGATGCAGAAAGCCTACGGCGCGTTTTATTGGGCGATCAACTTCGGTTCGTTCTTTTCGTTTCTCGTCGTGCCGTGGGTGAAGGATCAGCGCGGTTACAGCGCGGCCTTTGCGGTGCCGGGAATTTTGATGGCCATGGCGACTTTCATTTTCTGGCGCGGAAAAAAACTCTACGTCATCGTGCAGACAAATCGTGAGTTGAAACACAACGGTTTTTTCAACGTGGTGTTCACCACGTTGTTCCAGCTGCGACAGCCGGGGAAGAAATTCTGGGACGCGGCGCGCACGCGTTTCACCGAAAATGAAGTTGCCGGCGCGCGCTCCGTATTCCCGATTCTTTTCGTCTTTGCCACCATCCCGATGTTTTGGTCGCTCTACGACCAGACCAATTCCACTTGGGTATCGCAGGGCGATAAGATGGACGATTTTCGATTTAGGTATTTGGATTTCATCAGCGCACTCCAGCCGCACTGGACAGCCATTTCCATCGGGGCTGGCATGGCGGCAATGGCCGCTTTGATTTTGATGATGGTTTTCAGATTTGCCAAAAACAAACGGTGGCCGGCAACGGGCGTTACCCTTCTGTTGCTGTTGCTTTCAGTGGCCAGCGGTGGACTGATTACTTGGGTAATGTTTTATCTGCCTGATTTCAAAATCGGTGCGGAGCAGATGCAATCGCTTAACGCGCTGCTGATTCTATTTTTCGTGCCCATCTTCACGCTGTTTATTTATCCGCTAATGGGTCGGTTTGCCTCACCGCTCAAGCGCATCAGCTACGGACTATTCTTCGCCGCTGCCTCATTCGTGATCGTAGCGTGGCTACAAAAACGTCTTGAGACAGGCGAGCATTTGAGCGTGTTGTGGCAGACGTGGCCGTATGTTGTCGTCACCGCCGCCGAGGTGCTCGTCTCGACGACCGGATTAGAGTTCGCTTTCCGCGAAGCCGCGCCGGAAATGAAAAGCTTGATCATGAGTTTTTGGCTGCTGACCGTTGCTGCCGGGAATCTCTTCACCCTCATCCTCACGGCTGTTTTGGCACACACTGGCTCTGCCGTAGCCAACGCCGGGTCCGCCTCTGTGAGCAGCGGACGTTTCATGCTCTATGCGTGGATGATGTTTGGCGTGGCGATTTTATTTAGCCTCATCGCCAGCACCTATCACTATCGCGACCAAGCAGCGGCGGCAGGAAAATAATTCCGTTGCCACCATCGAGCGGCGTTTTTTGCAGTGAGTTCAACGCGTCGGGGCGAAGTTTATTTTCCAAACGGACGGGGCTTGAACTTGAACCAGCTCGCCACGACCAACAGTCCAAACACCGTGTAGCCGGTGATGAAAACCCACGCGGGCGCTTCGTAAAAAAGCAATCGTTGCAGCCAGTGCGCGATGAATGTGCCGTCGTAAGTGGTATCGCCCGCCTTTTCGCGCAGGTGCATTTCCAAAGTTGTGAGCGGGCAAACGATGCCCAGCCACGCTTGCACCGCCACGAGTCCGATAGCCGCGAGGTGCAGCGCGCGAAACCACGGATGGCGGATCCATTTCCAGCCGCGGAATCCGCCCACGATAATCAGTGGCAAACCCACCACCACGAACGCGACAAATGCCGTGTGCGTGAGGAGCACGAGATCGGCGAGTGTGTGGTAGAGATGTGCGGATTTCATAGGCGGCTAAAAACAAAACCCCAGTGGAACCATTGGTCCCACTGGGGTTTTTAATTAATGGTGGTAGGTAATGGATTCGAACCATTGAAGGCGTAAGCCGACAGATTTACAGTCTGCACCCTTTAGCCACTTGGATAACCTACCAGCCGTCAATCGGCGCATAATAAGCCATTTCCGCTTTCGCTTGTCAATCCGCGTGTGCAGGGCGTTGCGTCACGCCTTGCCCCGCATCTGCCGGTGCACAAAAAAATAATACAGCCCGCCCAGCACCAGCATCGCGCCGCCCAGCCAGAGCGTGAGGGAATGTATTTCACCCTTCATCAAATTTTCATCCTGTCCCATCTTGATGCCGACGTAGCACAACACCGCGCTCCAGATCGCCGAACCGAGCAGCGTGAACGCGGAAAATTTCCAGAAATTCATTCGCACAATCCCCGCCGGAATCCCGATGAGATGCCGCACCACCGGCAGCAGCCGTGAAATGAAAATCCCCATGCCGCCGTAATGCGCCGCCCACCGTTCCGCGCCCTCGATTTTTTCCGGCGAGATCAAAAAGTATTTTCCGTAGCGCAGCGCCAACGGACGTCCCGCTAGCCGCGCCGCCCAATACATCACCGCTGCCCCGAGCCACGAGCCGAGCGTGCCCGCAATGACGATGGCCGCGAGACTCACCGGAATTTTCCCCGTGTAAGCCAGATGCGCGGCGGGCGGGATGATTAGTTCGCTGGGGATGGGAACGATGGTGCTTTCCAGCGCCATCATCAGGCCGATGGCCCACGCACCCCACGTTTGCAATTGTTCGAGATACCAGTGGCCAAGTTTTGCGATCAGTTCGTGCATCGTGAATTTATAACGGAAAAGCGGAACGGATAAAATTTATTTCCCCCAAATTTAGCCGCCGCTCCGCTGTGTTGCGTTCGCTGCGGTTCATTTCCGCCCCGCCTCACTTGGATTTTTCGCCTGCTCGTCATAATACGTTTGGATTTCCGCTGCCGACGCCGGCTGCGGCCAAACCCAGTCGCGGGCGCGGTCGTTTTGCCAGTAAAGACTGGCTTCCGTCGTCGTCGGAACTGTTGGATCGCCGCCGTCGTCCCTGCCATCTTCACCAACGGAATACAGCAGATATGTCCCATCGCTGTTGGCGTGATAACGCAGCGGGTTGCCGTCATTTGGGTCAATCGGCACCGACGATAAAAATTCCGGCACCAAATCGTTCAGCGTGGCGGGCAATTTTCTATGCTGCAATTGAAACCGTTTCAGCGCGAGGGCGGTGACGACCATGCGGCGCGCGGTTTCCATGCGAATGGTTTTTCGAACCGGGCTGCTCATGTCCCAATTTCCGAACAGTTCGCCCAGATTGGGGATGTTCAGTTTTTTGAAAAATGCCGCGCCGACATTCGTGATTCCCAGCGTGGACATCCGCGACTTCATGGCGTCAAAATCCACCCTGAAATTCTGGCTCTGATTCGTCCTCATCGCCCGCAACGCATCCAGGATAATGCCTTCACCTTTGAGCGTGCGCAGCTCATCGGCATAACTCCAGGAGGAACGCCACATGAATTCCCCGATGGCCATGCGCGGTTTTTCCGTCAATGCCTCCCAATCCCAGCCGCCACTGGAGCCACTGGAGCCAAGCGAACCCATGGATATTGCCGCCGCTAGGTCGTCGTGCGACATGGCGCGGAGCTTTTGGATTTCGCCTGTCATCCAGGCCCGCTCCACCACAAAGGCATTGGTGGCATCGCCAAAAAAATCCATTTGCTCCCAGCCCGATTGCACGGCGGCCAGTTGTGCCTCCGTGACATTGGTGGCTTGCAATAATTCCCACGTCGGCGTGATCGCGATGGTAGTCATGGCCAGCCGCACCAGATGAGAAATCAACAGTCCTTCCGCCGAATTTTTCTGCACCAAAGCCAGAATCGTCAAAATATTTGTCGCCGTCTCGCCCAGATTGCCGTCATGCAAATCGCTGACGACCACGGATTGCAAAATTTGCGTGGCGCGTTTTATTTGCCCAAGGTGCGGTAGCGGCAACGAGGCCCCCTTTTTGTAATCCAAATTAAAATCCAGCTTCGGCTTGTCTAAAACTTGATGCAATTGTTCGATGGCCGGAAGGCTGGCATCAATATAGATGGAAAATTCCTCCCATGAATTGGTAAAGTCAGACCCGCGCGCGTCCGGCTGTTGCCAGCCAATGAGCGCCTTGCCGGGCGCAACCATCTTCATCGCATCCGGGATTTTCGTGTCACCCGGCACAAACATCCGAAACGCCTCCTCCACCGCCGCGACGCTGTTGCTTGCGGCTGGCACCGGTGCTGCCAGCACTTCGCTCAATTCCAGTTTCTCGCCGTGCTCGCGCAGGAATTTTTTGTAAGCCTCAACCTCATTGGATGGCTGATAGTGACTGTTCAGCAACAGGCTCGCCACCAGCAGCGCGAAAAAAACTCCCGCCGCGATCACAAATTTCCAGCGCGTCTTCAAGCGGTAAAAATTAAATCGCGGTGGCGAAGAAAATTTCCGTTACAGCTTCGCGTGGCTGTCGTCGCAGAACGGAAGATTCTTGGAATGTTTGCAGCCGCACCACGCCACGGTCTTGGCTTCGGTGAGATCGGTTTTCTTCGGCGCGAAGCTGGAGCCTTTGTGCGAGCCGTCACAGAACGGCTGGGACTTGGAATTGCCGCAGGTGCAGAAATAAAATGTGCCGGGTTTCATCGGCAGCACATACGGGGATTTTTGGGCAATGGTAGGTTCGCTCATGCGCGTGTTGTAACCGCCCTGCCCATTTTAGCAATTTAATTATTTCCACACGCCGAGCGCCACGAGTTCCTGCGTCGCCGTCGCGCCCCAATCGCCGCGATTGGCTTTCGGACTCGCGGGACTCGGATGCAACATTTGCCCGACGCGGATGTTCGTTCCCGCCGCCGCCAGTTCGCCCTGCTTGCGCGCAAACGCGCCGATGCCGATGAGCCATTCGGGTTCGAGAATCTCCAGCACGCGCCGCAGATGCGCGTCGCAAATTTTTTCCAGCCGCGCGCGTTCCGTTTTGGAAATTTTGTCCGGCGTCACGTTGCTCCCGGTTTCGGAAAGAAATGCCAGCGGACAAAAATTCGTCACGAAATGTTCGGCAAAAAATTTCTCCGGCGTGCCGAATTTCCCGGCGAATAATTTCCACAGGCGGCGTCCGCTCACTTCGGAACGGGTGCAAGCAAAGCCTTGAATCGGACGTTTGGGATGTTCGCGCGCTGGTTTTTTTATCGGCGTGGAAATCTTCAGCCAGTCGCGCGCCGCCGCGATTTCGCCGAACGGAATCCCGATCTGCGCCATGCCGAACGGCCCCGGATTCATGCCGAGAAATACGACGCGCTTGCGGCTACCGCCAAATTTTTGCAGATACAATTCATGCGCCGCCCACGCGTAGTCGAGCGGATTGTAAGTGAGCGCGACGGGTGCGGAAAATTTCAACCGCCCGACCGCTGCGGAAAGTTCCTGGGCGGCGGCGATGAGGTTGGCGGCGTGATTCATTTTGCCGCGTATTTTCTAACGGCGTGGCGCGAAAAGCAATCCGCCGTAGGCTAGGCTCGTCGGTTGCCTTCGCTTGACGCTACCGTGAAATCGCTCTAGCCTTGCACTTGTTCGGGGAGCCAAATCACCTAGTGGGTGACGCTGAGAGTTGGTTGCGAAAGCGACCATGACCCGTGAACTTGAACCGGATAATGCCGGCGCAGGGATTTCGCACTCTCTTTGACTTCTCGTCTTAAAATAAAATTATGATCGCCGATCCGAAAACGTCGTTTGAACCGCACAGCAGCGAGCAACTGCCCAACTCCACCCGCGTTTATCTGCCCGGCCAGATTTTTCCCGAGGTGCAGGTTCCCGTGCGCGAAATCGCCGTGGGCGACACCAA
>JANYCI010000274.1 GCA_025360325.1 Limisphaerales bacterium
GATTCCAAGTTTGACCTGCTGCATAAATGAACGCACAGCTTGCCGCGAATCGAGGCACGGGACAATTTATTTTTGAAACTGACAAAGAATTGTCTGGTAGAAAAAATTAGAAGAAAAATGGAGCGAGCGAAGGGATTTGAACCCTCGACATTCACGTTGGCAACGTGATGCTCTACCAACTGAGCTACGCTCGCGTCCGAAAGCGTGGTAAGAATAGCCAAAACCTAGCGGCAGGCAAGCTGAATTTTTCAAGCACCGCCCAACGTCGAACGGATGACTTTCAACAGGTCCTCGTGATCCAGCGGTTTCACGAAGAGTGCCACGGCTCCCGACGCGCTGACGCGCTCCTTCGTCTTGGTATCTTCCGACCCGGTGATGACGATGATGGGAATTTTTTTGGCAGCATCCAAGCGGTGCAGCCACTCGATGATGCGGAGCCCGTCCCATTGCACACTCGTCACGTCCACGGGAAAATTGAGATCCAGCAGAATCAAATCCGGGTTTTCCTTCCGCACCTGCGCCACCGCCTCCGAACCGTCCAGCGCCGTGACCGGCTGGTAGCCAGCGGCCTCCAGCTTGAGACACAGCGCTTTCACCACGACGGGATTGTCATCCACAACTAAAATTTTTCGGCGCAGGCTAACGAGTGGAATATTGCTCATGGTGGTGGTGGATTCAGATTAGAATTTTCAAAAATTAGCAAAGCAAACTTCAAGCGCAATCAAATTTACACCGTTTCACAATGCCGCGAGCACTTCCGCCGCGTGCTCTTCCGGCTTCACCGTCAGCCAGATTTTTTTGATTTTACCGTCCGGGCCGATGAGAAACGTCACGCGAAAAACCCCAAGATATTTTCTGCCCATGAAACTTTTCTCACCCCACACGCCATAGGCATTGGCGATTTTTTTATCTTCATCCGCGAGCAGGGTGAACGGCAATTTGAATTTTTCCACGAACTTGTCGTGCGCCTTCACGGAGTCCGGACTGACGCCGAGCACGACCGCGCCCCTTTTTTTGAAATCCGCAAAACCGTCACGGAACGCGCACGCCTCTTTCGTGCAGCCCGGCGTGTCGTCGCGTGGATAAAAATAGAGGATGACATTTTTGCCGAGATAATCCGTGATGGAAATTTTTCCGCCACCGCTCGACGCCACGGAAAATTTCGGAGCTATGTCGCCCACCTTCAATTTCAATTCAATCTCCTTTGCCATAAATTCAAAAACTTCGGGGTTTACTTGGGGTTATTCGCCGCTTGGTTTTTCGCCGGCAAACTGGACGGATGCGTGCCGAGTTGTTTCATGCCGTCGAAAACATAGAGCAGCCCGGACAAACCCGTGCTGACCGCCGCGCCGATAGAAATATATTTCAGCCACAGCGCATGATTGTCCGACCACTTCAATAAAATCCACAGCACCGTGGACATTTGCAGCACGGTCGCAATCTTCCCGGTCAGGCGCGGACGCACGGTGATTTTTCCCACCGTCAGCCAAATCACAATCGCGCCGATGCCGAGCAGCAAATCGCGCCCGATAATCGTGCCAGTAAGCCACAGCGGAATCGTCGCCAGCCGCGAATGATGCTCAAAGCTCAATACCACGATGCCGGACACGAGCAGCAATTTATCCGCAAGCGGGTCGAGGATCGTGCCGAGTTCGCTCCACTGTTTGTAGCGGCGTGCGACGTAGCCGTCCACGCCATCCAAAATCGCCGCGACCGCGAACGTAAGCAACGCAAGCAAGCGGTGAAGTTCATTGCCCGTCTCGACGTAGTAGAGAATTTCCACGACGAAAAACGGGATCAGCAACATCCGCAGAATGGTGATTTTATTGGCCGTCGTCATGCCGATTGAAAACGTTCAGGAATTTTCCGTCTCGGTGGAAACTGGCTTGGCCTCACCTTTGATTGCGCCAATCAACGCGTGCCACGAGAGAATCGCGCACTTCACCCGCGCGGGATATTTATAGACGCCCGCGAAAACGGCGAGTTTGCCCACGTCCCCAACGGCCTTGCCCGTCGTCACCATTTCGCGCACGCGCTCAAACATCGCTTCCGCCTCGGCTTTGGTTTTGCCTTTGACGCTGTCCGTCAGCAACGACGCCGATGCTTTCGAGATGCAACAACCGGAACCGACAAAGCTCGCGTCCTTGATAAGGTCGCCGTCCAGCGTGAGAAATAATTTCAAATTATCGCCGCAGAGCGGGTTGTGACCTTGCGCCGAATTAGTCGCCGTCACCAGCTCATGAAAATTGCGCGGCTTTTTACAGTGATCTAAAATCACTTGTTGATAAAGGTCGTTGACGTCGTCGAACATATTCGTGATGAGTGACGCGTGATTCGTGAAATGCTTTTCACGCATTACACATTATTTTCCAATCAAATGCGGATTCGCTTCCAGCCGATCCCACACCAGTTTATCAATCACCTCACGCGCCGGTTCGCACTTAATGCGCTCGATGATTTCGCCAGCGAACGCGTGGATCAACATCTGTTTTGCCGTATCCAAACTCATGCCGCGCGAACGGAGATAAAAAATGCTTTCATCGTTCAACTGGCCGATGGTCGCGCCGTGCGTGCATTTCACATCGTCCGCGTAAATTTCCAATTGCGGCTTCGTGTCCGCCGTGGCGTCGTCGGAGAGCAACAGGTTTTTATTCGTCTGCTTCGCATCCGTTTTCTGCGCGATTTCGCGAACCAAAATCCGCCCGTGAAAAACGCCCTTCGATTTGTCATCGAGGATGCCGTTGAAATACTCGTGGCTCGCGCAATGCGGCTGGGCGTGTTCCACGATCATGTGATGATCCGCGAGCTGTTCGCCACGCGTCAGATAAAGTCCGTTCAGCACGCACTCCAAACCTTCGCCCGCCAAGTTCGTGCGGATGTTGTTGCGGGAAATTTTTGCGCCGAGCGCGATCGAGTGAACGCTCACATTGCTCGCGCGACCAAACTCGCCCGCGATCGTCGCGATGTGATACGCGTCCAACGCTTCGTCCTGCAATTTGACGTGCTCCACCTTCGCGTTCTCGCCCGCCAGAATTTCCGTCACCGCGTTGGTGAAATACGCCACGGTGCCAGTGCTGATGTAACTTTCCACGACCGTCAGTTTGCTGTTCGCTTCGGCCAAGATGAGGTTGCGCGGCAAAATCATTTCCCCCGAATTTTTTGCGGATGAAATATAAATCAACTGCACCGGCTCAAGAACCTCGACGCCTTTCGGCACGAAAATAAATGCGCCATCCGTGAAAAACGCCTGATTCAGCGCGGCAAACGTGTTGTTCGCCGTGTGCGCGTATCGGCCCAGATGCTTTTCGATCAGCGCAGAATCGTTCGCGAGCGCGCTGGAAATATTTTCAATCCGCACGCCGCCAGACACCGGCTTGAGGCTAGAAAGTTTCGCGCAAAAAAATCCGTTCACGAACACGAGGCGATGGCCGGGCAGTTTGGTGAACGCCGCGTCATCCAGCAATTTGCTCTCCGCACCGTTCGCGGAAATTTGCGGCGCGGGTTGAAAGTTTAATTTCGCAATCGGCGCCACGTTCGTGAAACGCCAGTCCTCGTCACTCAACTGCGGGAACCCCTGGTCGGCAAAGCTCGCAATGCCCGCCTTGCGCACGGGCGCGAGCCACTTCGGTTGCGCCGAGGCAGCAGGCAACAGCGAAAATTTTTCCACCAATGATTCCGTCCCGTTGTTTGTTTTTTGCGTCATAGTCAGCTTTCTATCGAACGCACATTTTTCCATGCAATCGCATCGCGTGCAAGTCTGTGCTTCGGCGAAGGGAGCGCGGACGGCTCGCCCGTGAGTTCCTGCCCGCGCTGGCAAAACTTTTCTTTGCAAAATTTTACCGAGGTTTGCTGCCCGCTGGCCCACTCACTTAAACACAGCCACAACATTTACTCCAAGAAACTCGCGGACGAGCCGTCCGCGCTCCGCAAACTTGTCTTCGCCTTCAAAGCTGGCAACCTGTTCGCCATGTTATCGCAGGAAGAAATTCTCAACGCGCTCAAAGCCGTCAAGTATCCCGGCTATTCGCGCGACATCGTTTCGTTCGGCCTCGTCAAAGACATTTCCGCCGCCAATGGCGCGGTGAACGTCACGATGCAACTCACCTCGCCGAATCCCGAAGCCGCCGCGCAAATCAAAATTGAAAGTGAACGCGCCATCGCTGCGTTGCCCGGCGTGAAACAAATTTATGTCGAAGTCCGGCAACCGGCGGCGGGAAACGCTGCGCCCGCGAGTCCGTTTGCGAATCAGAATAAAGTCAAAGGCGTCAAACGCATCCTCGCCATCGCCAGCGGCAAAGGTGGCGTCGGCAAATCCACTTGCTCCGTGAACCTCGCGTGCGCGCTCACGCACCTCGGCGCGAAAGTCGGCTTGCTGGATTGCGACATTTATGGGCCAAGCATTCCGCTGATGATGGGCGTCCACGAAAAACCCACCGTGAGCGCGAACGAACAACTCGTTCCGCCTATTGCCCACGGCGTGAAAGTGATGAGCATCGGCCTGCTGATTCCCGATGATCAACCTGTCGTCTGGCGCGGTCCGATGATCACCAAAACCATCCAGCAATTTCTTCTGCAAGTGGAGTGGGGCGACTTGGATTTTCTCCTCGTGGACTTGCCGCCCGGCACCGGCGACGCGCAGCTTTCACTCTGCCAGACCGTGCCGCTCGATGGCGGCGTCATCATCAGCACCCCGCAGGAAGCGTCGCTTGGCGTCGTGCGGAAAGGCATTGCGATGTTTCAAAAAGTGAACGTGCCCATCCTCGGCATCGTGGAAAACATGAGCTACTTCACCACGCCGAACGGCGAGCGTGTAGAAATTTTCGGTCACGGCGGCGGCAAAGACGAAGCCGCGCGCCAAAAAGTTCCCTTCCTCGGCGAAGTCCCGATCTTCACCGCCATCCGCGCAGGCGGCGACAGCGGAATGCCCATCGTCGTCTCCACGCCGAATCACCCGGCAGGCAAGGCGTTTATTCAGATAGCGGAGACACTGCGGAAAAATTTAACTGCCGCGTAAGATTTAAGTTTGAGCAAATCATCTGATTGCCGTATGGTAAAGCCGTGATGAAAAAAATCACCGCCATCAAAGTTCTGGAAAACTATCGCGTCTGGCTGCGCTTCAACGATGGTGCGGAAGGCGAAGTTAATTTTTCCGAAAAGCCACGCACGGGCGTTTTTGCTTTTTGGAACAGCTACGAAAATTTTCGCCAGGCGCGCATCGGTGACTACGGCGAACTGCTTTGGAACGACCAGCTTGATTTTTGCCCCGACTCGCTCTGGCTGCAAGTGACCGGCAAAAAACCGGAAGCGTTGTTGGATCAAAACCCGCAACTCGTCCATGCCTGAAATCTGCTGCTTCCTTTTCTTTTGATAATTCAGAAACGTTTTTTTCTGTAGATTTATTAATTTTATCAAAAACCGGCAGGTAGCGGAGAAAATTGTGCGAAAGTGAATTTAGGTTGGCTACCTGATTATCAATACTGTTTTCCGGCAGCAGCAACGGGACGCTCAAAATGTGGGATTCTGTAATTGTGTCCACGTCCCCATCGCCGCCCGTTACCTTGAATTTGAAAATGAGTTTTGAATCATCTCTTGGTAAAATTTCAATGTTGAAACTCGCATCCGCATCCACTGATTTGAACAGCGAAGGTGACCCAAGATTCTTTGGCCGAAATGAAGCAAGGTTTATCACTCTTTTGCCCCGTGCTGTATTCACAAACATCAAATCAAATTGCCGACACCAGCGACGACGCCTTGTCCCGCTGGAACCGCGACCACCAGCCGCATCGCGAAAAATTGTCACCGTGAAGAATAGAAATCTTGAATAAGGAAAGCAGGCAGGCAGGGGAAATCTTTTCCTTAATTCCTGCTTTCCTTATTGAGGTTCTCGGTGCCTGCCGCCGCCTCACTTCGCCGCCGGTGCGGGCATGGCCGCAGGTTTCACTTTTGCCTTGCGCCCTTTAGGATCGAGATTTTGTTCGAGGTCGGCAGCGGTCACGGTTGATTGAACTCCATTCGTCGGCACTTCCACTTTGGCAATCCAGAGAATCCCGTTCAGCGCGAGTTTACGAAAATTTTCATTGCCCCAGTTGTGGTGATAATGGCCACCGGTAAAACCAAAGCCGCGTCCGCCGTCGGCACGCTCGCTCGCCCACATCACCGTTTGCAAATCGCCGTGCGCCACCGCCGCGCGCACGCCGGGATTGCCTTCGTGCGGGCCGTCGGCGCGATACATCGTGTCAGCATCGGGAACGGCGGAGAGAATCGGCGTCACCCCGGTCATGCCGTCGCGGAAACGCATATTAAAATACCATTCGTCTTTGAGCTTGAACGGTTTTACGCCGCGCGCGATGGGATGATCCGGCAACGTTTTGAAATCCGCCTCCCAAGTGGGATTCACCGAACGATTGATCTCAAAACAACCACCGATCCAGTCGAGAAATTCGCTTTGCCCCTTTTCAATCGTCGGCTCAATCGCGTAATGAATACAGGCGAATCCCACGCCTTGTTTCGCCAACGCACCGAGTTCTGCCAAATGATTTTCCTGCAATGCCGGATGCGCGCCGCCGCCGTCGCTGTAAATCACAATCGCCGCCGCGCCTTGCAGTGCCGCTGAATCCGCCGGCCAGCCGTTCGTGAAAACTTCCACGGCGATACCGGGGAAATCCGCGAGACATTTCTGAAACAACAAAACGCCCGCGCGATGCTCATGCTCGCCGGAGCCGTGGCTGGGCTTACCCGCGATGAGCATAATTTTCTTATCCGCCGCCCGCGCGAAATCAGGTGCGAAGGCAATCAACGACAGCAGCAATAAACCGATGAGTGTTTTCATAAAATCAGTTCAAATTTCACTTCAAAGTCTTCTTCAAAAATTTCAAACCTTCGCTCGCGATGTCATCGCGGCGCGGTTCAATTTTCCGCCAGATCGCCGCTGCCCGCGCAATCACTTTCACGTCCTGCGTGAACGACTCGATCACCACTGCGCCATCATATTTGAGGTCGCGCAACGCCTGCGCCACACCGCGCCAATCCACGTTATCATTGCCCGGCGTGCCGCGATCACTCGCGCTCGCGTGAAAGTGGCCGACACATTTGCCCGCGCGCCGAATGGCCTCCGCCGGATTTTTTTCCTCGATGTTCATGTGAAACGTGTCGAGCAACAATTTCAGCGCGGGACTATTCACCTCACTGATCATCTGCATCCCCTGCTCCACCGTGTTGATAAAATCGGTTTCAAAACGGTTCAACGGCTCCAAGCAAATAATTTTTTTACGCGCCTCGGCGTAAGCGCAAATTGTTTTCAAATGCCCGCGCACGGTCTGCCATTGACGTTTGTATTCTGGAGCCGGAACCGCTTCCGCCCGCCCGACCGCCGAATACACCGGCCCCATGACGATGTCGGTGCCGAGAATGTCCGCCATATCAACCAGCTTTTCCAGATAGGTCATTGACGCCCGCTGCTGCGTTTTGGTGCCGCGCAAATCCCGGCTGGCTGGAAAACAGCCGCAGATGGAAGTGCAAACCAACCCGTGCCGATCCAACTGTGCCCGAACGAAAGCCGCGTCAATGTCCGCCGGATTTTCCACGGCGATTTCCACGCCGTCAAAACCCCACGCCTTGAATTTGGGGAACAGCCGCACGCTCGCGTTCGTGAACGGCGAGGTGAAAAGAAAGGTGTTGATGCCAAATTTCATGATTAATTCTGGTTGCGCGAAACTCTAATTCAACGGCGCGAAATGAAAAGCACGAAGCGGTGTTTCAAATTAGTTTTCGGCGCGCGCTTCACGTTTGCTTAAGGTTCGTTAAATTACCCTCACCGCATGAAAATCATTTTCTCCGCCGCCATTTTCTGCGCGCTGACTGCAAATACTTTTGCCGACCCGCAACTGACCTCATGGTTCACGCTGGATTCTGGCAAGTTTGCGCAAATTTACCGCAACGATGCCGACAAAAATTCCGGCCAGCCCGCAACGACGTGGAGCAATGGCCGCAACGCGCAAGCACAGCCAGCCTACTGCGGCGTGCAGGAAATTTTATCGTCGGCGAACTGGATTTACGTCCGCAGCACCGGCCTCGGCAGCCAGATCATGGGGCCGTGGCAGAACGGACGCTTCCCCAATTTGCCGACTGACCAACATTTTGTTTTTGCCATCCCGCGCCATCCGACCGCGCAGACCAACCACAATTTCAATCACCTTGGCGAGATCGGAATGTTTGTGGATGGCGTGCGGATGTTCGATGCGGGCGATGCTTTTTCTTACTCGAATCAAGATAGCCGTGACGCCGAACCCCGCGCCGACATTGGTCAAGGTGATCGCATCTGGAACCGAGACGCGCTAATGAACGAGGGTCGCACCTTCGACGCCGCGCTCGCGCACCAGCAAAATCGCGGCACTTATCATTACCACACCGAACCCATCGCGCTGCGTTATTTGCTCGGCGATCACGTGGACTTTGACGCCGCGACGAAGACGTATCGCGAGAGCAAATCTGCGCCGCAAAAACATTCACCGATTCTCGGCTGGCTGCACGATGGCTATCCGCTTTACGGGCCTTATGGATTTTCCAACGCGACCAATTCGACGAGCGGAATCCGCCGGATGATTTCCGGTTTTAGTTTGCGCGATGGAAAAAATGGTGCAGACAACCTCGCGATCAGTGGCAGAAAAACTCTGCCCGCTTGGGAAGCGCGGGAAAACAATCGCTCGGCCATTTTGCAAAGTTTTGAAACCGGTCCGAACGTCGGTGAATTTTTTCCGCTCGGTCATTACATGGAGGATTTTACGTTTCTCAGCGACTGCGGAAAAATTTTGGGAAAAGATTTTGACCTCGATGAACTGAATGGCCGCTGGTGCGTGACACCGGAATTTCCGCAGGGAACTTACGCTTACTTCACCACGATTGATGCGAATGGAAAACCAATTTATCCTTACAACATGGGCCGACGGTTTCACGGCGTTCCAAACGGACGGCTCGTCACGGGAATTTACGAGCCGGTGACGACTAATTTTGTGAACACGGCAAACATGGCGTTGACGGCAAAAGCGTCCGCCAACAAAACAACGACGCTGCTGTGGAAAACCAATGGTTACGAGGCAAAATGAAATTGGTGCTGGCAACTTTTTTGGAACTCGTCGGCTGGCGGGATATCCGTTCTCCCTCACCCCGGTCCGCTCCCGCTGGTAGAGGGAGAATTGTTTGCCGCCATTTGAAATTTCCTGCGGCTGGATTCGCGGAAGGAGCATCAAAGAAAATAAAACGTATCGCAAGTTGCTCCCTGTCCCAGCGGGAGAGGCTCGGGGTGTGGGAGAGGCTCGCGGAAAATTTTATCCGCCCACTTTTTGCATTGCTGCTGTTGCTCGCAATTGTGCTTCCAACAAGGTCCGCTCACAGCGCAACTTTGCGGATTGAAATCACACCAAAAGTTTCCGGTGAAAATTTGCAGCCCGCCTCGTTCCGTTACCAGACTTCGGCGGGCGAAACATTTTCCATCACGCGCGTCAGCTATCTCGTCAGCGAATTTGCGCTGCAACGCAATGACGGTTCGTGGTTGGAGATTTCTAACTCCGTCGCGTGGCTGGATCATGAGCAGAACCGCAATTCAATCCGTCTGGAAAATATTCCAGTCGGTGAATTTCGCGCAGTTCGATTCCTCGTCGGGCTGAATACTAATTTGAATCACGCGGATGCCGCGCAGTTTCCGGCGGCTCATCCGCTGAATCCGAACGTGAACGGTTTGCACTGGAGTTGGCAGGGCGGCTACATTTTTCTCGCGCTCGAAGGGTTGTGGCGCAATTCCTCCGGCGCGTTGGACGGCTGGGCTTATCACCTCGCCCGCGATACGAATGCCGTCCGCATAACACTCGCCGCGCCGCTGGAAATCACCAATGAAACCAAGGTGGAAATGGATTTTGATTTGGCGGCGCTGCTAAATGCGCCGCGTTCGCTTTCATTTTCGAAAGACGGTTCTTCCACACACTCGCGCGATGGCGATCCCATTTCCGCCGCGCTCGTAAAAAATTTCCCCGGCGCGTTTCGCGTGCATCGCATCACGCAGTTGAGCGAAACGGAAATCGCCGTCGCGCAACCGCAGCCGCTTTATTTGCCGGCGAAATACACGCCGTATGAATTTCAGATGAGCGCGACGTTTCCGATTCCCGATCTGCCGCGCGACAATCCGCTGCTCGTCGAGCGTGTGGAACTGGGCAAAAAATTATTTTTCGACAAGCGCGTTTCTATCAATAACGCACAGTCCTGCGCGGATTGTCATTTGCCGGAAAAAGCGTTTGCGGATAACCGCCGCACGGCGCGCGGCGCGGAGGGCAAATTCGGCCCGCGCAATTCCATGCCGCTGTTCAACCTCGCGTGGAAGAAAGAATTTTTCTGGGACGGGCGCGCGAACAGTTTGCGGGCGCAGGTTTTGGAGCCGATCCAGAATCCACTTGAGATGCATCAGTCGCTGACGAATCTGGTGGTGAAATTGCGAGCGACGTCTGCCCTCACCCCGGCCCTCTCTCCCGGGGAGAGGGAGAAACGCTCCCAGTCGCTTGGCAAACCGACGGCTGTGTTCAGCTCAACCGATGTTAAACAAAATAAAAGCAGGCAACGGCTATCCCCTCTCCCAGCGGGAGAGGGTCAGGGTGAGGGAGAACGTGTCGGGGAACAAAACGGCCAGCAAAATTACCCCGCGCTCTTTACCGCCGCGTTTGGCTCGCCGGAGGTCACGGCGGAAAAAATTTCGCTCGCGCTAGAAAATTATCTGCTCACGCTCACGTCGTTCAACGCCAAATTCGACCGCGTGGTGCGCGGCGAGGAAACTTTTACGGCGGCGGAGCAGCGCGGGTTTGAATTATTTTCCACCGAATACGATCCGCGTCGCGGGCAATTCGGTGCGGACTGTTTTCATTGTCACGGCGGGCCGTTATTTCAAAGCCAAGCGTTTGCGAACAACGGTTCGGATGGCGCGTTCACGGACATCGGACGCGAGAAAGTCACGCGCAAGGCGAGTGACCGAGGGAAATTTTCCGTGCCGAGTTTGCGGAATGTGGAAGTCACCGCGCCGTATATGCACGACGGACGTTTCCGCACTTTGGAAGATGTGATCCGCCATTATTCCACGGGCATTCCGCGCAGCGCGACGTTGGATCCCAATCTCGCCAAGCATCCCGATGGCGGCGTGCCGTTGAGCGCGGCGGATAAAAATGCGCTGGTGGCGTTTCTAAAAACTTTGACCGATACGAAATTTGCGGCGGGAAAAAATTAGCTCAATAGCTGGCCGCGAAAAAAAATTTGAAGTTCTCAAACGTCAGGCGGACGTTGACCCCTCACCCTCAATCCCTCTCCCCTCCGAGGGGTGAGGGAAGCCGGAGCGCGGCGGAAAAGTTCACACCTGCAAATTTGCGAGCAGGCGCTTGGTGGCGACGAGGAGGTAGAGGTCGGAAAGATTATCTTTCAACACAAAACCGGAAGCCCCCGCTTCGTAGGCGGCGCGGCGGTAATCCGGCAGGTCGTGGCTCGTCACACAAATGACTCGCGTGCCGGGATGTGTATTGCGAATGCTGCGAATAGTTTTGAACGCGCAGTGGCCGGGCATACTGACATCCACCGTCACGCAATCGGCTTTGAAGCCATTGAAGGCGGTCAAGGCATCATCACCCGAACCACATTCCAGCACGGTATCGCCGGGCGCGGCAATCAATTGCCGGATGGTGGTTCGCATTCCGGCATGGTCATCTACAATCATCAATTTCATTGGGTTCAAAAATCTGCGGACGGGTCTAGGTTTTTTTATTCTTTCGGGTCTTGTTGCTGCGGGGGACGGAATAGGCAGCGTGGCGGTCGGCCAACCGTTCGGGGGCGGCGAGCATAAATAGTTCGGATAAATTTTCACTGGTCACATAGCCGGACGCCCCAGCCGCACACGCAGCCAAACGCATTTCGTTTTCGTCAAAATTACTAACGGCCACGACGCGCACTTCGGGATGTTGTTTGCGAATAATTTTGATCGCTTGCAAGGCGCCGGGGGGCGGGCAGGAAATTCCCATCATCACGCAATCAGGCTTAAAAGTGCCGAGCGCCTTGAGCGCCTCCTCGGGCGAGGCACATTCCAGCACGGTGTCGAGCGGCGAGGCCGCCGCCTTGCGGACGAGGTGTCGCGAAATCGCGCGGTCATCTACGATCATCAATTTTTTAGCCATAGGTTTCATGGGTTAAAGGTTGCGTAACTTTAACGTAGGCGGGAGCGGAGCGTAATGGTTGCCGCCGCATATTTTTGACTAGGTAGTTTCACCTAGGGGAACACGTCAAAAATGTGATCCTGCCGGCCACAAACTTTGTCCGCAGATTCCGCCGATGTTCGCAGATTAAAAAATTCCACCGGCGCGAATCAGCGGAATTGGCGGATGAAATTCGTTCGGTTGGCCAAGTGCCGAATTCCAAAAAACGCCCAGCAGATTTGGGTGGGACGGAAGCAGCAGGTCAGAGCGAAGAACGGTTTTCGAGAGCGAACTGAAGCAGGCTGTGAGCGCCGTGTAAATCCAGTTTGGTGCTGATGTTGGCGCGGTGCGCCTCGACGGTGCGCGGGCTGATGAAGAGTTCCGCGCCGATTTCCTTGCTGGTTTTTTTCTCGGCGATGAGCTTCAAAATCCGGCGCTCGGCCTTCGTGAGATCGGCGAGGCCGGGCTTCTGCGCGGTGAGGGATTCCGCACGGTTACGGCGTTTGACGAGAAATCCGGAAACGCCGGGACTTAAATAATGTCCGCCGGCGGCCACGGTTTCGATGGCGTCGAGAATGTCTTCCCCGGCATTATCTTTGAGCACAAAGCCGTTCACGCCGGAGTCCAGCGCGCGGTTGATGAGTTCCTCTTCCTTGTGCATGGTGAGGATGATGAGGCGCGTGGGATTTTTTTTACCCTGAAGTTTGCGGGCGATTTCGAGGCCGGTCAACTTGGGGAGATTGATGTCGAGCACGGCTACGGCGGGTTTTTTTTCGAGAATGAATTTCAACGCCGCCTCACCATCGCCTGACTCGCCGACGAGTTCAAAACGAGCATCGCCAGCAATCACCTGCCGCAGCCCGCTGCGAAACAGCGGGTGGTCGTCCACAATCAAAACCTGTGTGCGCCCAGCCATGATGAAGCCACTTTTGTTCAAACGCAGAATTGTTACCAGCAAAAAATCAAAAAATTATTCCGCCACCTCGTGGATGGGAACCGTTACCGTGAGGCGCGTGCCTTGGCCCGGTGCCGAATCCATCTGCAACGCGCCGCCAAGCATCCGCGCGCGCTCGGTCAAATTCCGCAAACCCATGCCTCGCTTCAGCACATCCGGATCGTCCGTCGCGTAGCCGCAGCCGTCGTCCGTGATGAGCAACTGCACCTCGTGCAGGTCGCGCTCCATTTCGACGCGGGCATTCTTTGCGCGAGAATGTTTGAGGATGTTGTTCAGGCTTTCCTGCACGATGCGGTAAAAATTCATCGCGGCTTCGGCGGAAAAAATTTTGTCGGCGTCGTCAAACTTCCAAGTGAATTTAATCTCGCTGGCTTGCGCGGTGGTTTCGAGCATCAACTCCAACGCCCGTTTCAAGCCGAGATGGTCGAGCTGCGGCGGATGCAGATCGCGCGAAATCTGCCGCGTCTCGGCGATGCACTGTGCGGCCAGTTGATCAATGCTAGCAAGGTGATTGAGAGCCAAGACCGGTTTCTCTTCCCGCAAGGTCATCGCCGCGAGATTTTTTATCAGCAACAAGTTTTGGCCCAGGCTGTCGTGCAGTTCGGCGGCGATGCGTTTGCGCTCGGCCTCTTGTGAGGCGATGAGCCGCAGAGTGTATTCGATGCGCGCTTTTTGTTCGCGCGCGACGGATGCCTCGCGTTCGGCCTCGGCTTTTTTGCGTTCGGTGATGTCCACGTCCATGCACACAAACCGCAATTCGCCGGTGTGGACGGGGATGCGAAAAATGGTGGAGAACGTGACGCCCGCCGAACCGTCGCGGCGGCGAAACGGAAATTCCCGGGGACCGATGGGTTCGCCGTTCCCGATAATTAGTTTCAACAAGTGCTGAAAATTTGCCGTCTGCTCGGCAGAAAAAATAAGCTGGTCGAGCGTTTTGCCTTGAGCCTCAGCGGCGCTCCAGCCATAAATTTTCTCGGAGGCGCGGTTCCAAAAAATGACCCGGCCAGCGAGGTCATACCATTGCACCGCGACGTTCGGCGTGTATTCGATGCTGGCGCGCAGCGCTTCCTCGCTGGCCTTCAGCGATTCATCCGCCCGCTGTTTGGCGATGCACACCGCCGCCGTCTGCGTGGCCGTTTCAATCAGGCGGCGATGCCATTCCGTCGGCAAGCCCGGCTGGCGCTGGTAGATGGCGAACGAGCCGAGAATATTTTTTTGCGCGTCAAAAATTGGCGTGGACCAGCACGCGCGCAAACCGTGCGCCAGCGCGATGGACTTGTAATCCACCCACAACGGATCGCTGGCGATGTCCGTAACCGACACCGGCTCGCGCCGGAACATCGCCGTGCCGCACGAACCGGCGGATAGGCCGATGGCCATACCATCAATCGCCTTGAGATATTCCGTCGGCAAAGACGGAGCTGCGCCATGCCGCGCATGGACGCCATCCGCATCCAATAACAGGATCGAGGCGAGCAAGTCCGGCGACTGCGCTTCCACCGCGCGCAACAATGCGTCCAACGTCTGGGGCATCGGCGCACCGCCCGTGATCATTTCCAAAACCTGTTTTTGCGAGCGACTCAAGTCTTCCGCCCGTTTGCGCTCGGTGATGTCGCGCAACGCCATCATGCCCACAAACCGTTCGCCTAGCTGCATGACTTTTGATTGCACTTCCGCGTGGAACGTCGTGCCATCCTTACGCAGCAGTTGGTATTCGATGAGTTTTTCCCGCCGCACCCGAATGGCTTCCGCCGCCGCCGCCCGCGATCCCGGCGCGACAAAATCCAGCAACTCACGGCCGACCACTTCCTCCCGTGCACAGCCGAATTGATCCAAACATTGCTGGTTCACGTCAATGACTCGCCCATTTTCACTGATGATAATGCCCTCAAACGAAGCGCGCGTCAGATTTCGGTAACGCTCCTCGCTCTCCCGCAACTGCGCCAACGTCCGGTCGCGCTCCGCCAGAATGATCGGCGGCACCAACCCCACTAGCGCCGTCACCGCCATGAAAACTTGCAGCGTCACGATGTAATTTCCTGACGCGATGTCCGTCGGCGAAAGTCCCGTCAGAAAATGTGTGGTCAAAAACGACATCAGCAGTGCCATCCATAAAACCACCATGGCAGCCACGCACGCGCCAAAACGCAGCCCCGCCCACAGCGCAAAAATCAGCAGTGGAACTTTCGGCGCATTCACCCCCGCGCCCCAAACCAAAAACCACCAAGCACTCAAGCTCAAGCCGCAAAACAACAGGGTGATTTCAACTTCTTTCGCCAATGGCCACGGGATGATGCGCTGACCAGGCGGTGGCTGGCTCCACGTCAGGAGTAACGGTGAAAAAACCAAAACCGCCATCGCACTGCCTGCCCACCAGCGGAACCAAGTGAGGAAAAAATGCTCGTTCAAGCCCAGCAGCCGCAGCGACAACGAACCGATAAAACCACCGAGCAGCGCGCTGACGATACCCGCCAGCACCATCACACCAAAAAATTCCTTCAGCGTGGTCAGCGTCGGTTTTTCCGCGATAAATTTCCGCACCAGCCACGCACCCGTGACCGACCGCACGACATTGGCGAAATAAAAAATGATGATCAACCGCCCGTCCGGGGCCGGATCGTGCAACATTTCAAACGCTACGCCCGCTGGAAAAACCGCCAGCACCAGCCACGGCCAATCGTTCGTGGGATTACGCAACAACACCGATATGAACAGCCCCGCCGGCAGCCAGAAGCTGACTTGCACCGAACCGGGCACCGACAACTGGCTCCCGATGAGCGCACACAGAAAATAAGCCACCGAAAAAAATACGGCGCGCAGCCACAGCGGCAACGCTGCGCGTGCCTCAATTTTTTTCGCACCGGTTTGAACCATGAGGCTGTTATACAACAATCCTTTCACGACACACATGAAAATTTGGTGGTCGCCTGAAGGCGGTGATCATGAGCGCCGCTACCACTGGCTTCCATTTCCCCGCACTTGCATCCGGCAAATTTTCCGCTGAAACTGCCGCGTGGATTGGCACGGATTTTTCTCTCAATACTGGCGGCACCTCACGTTGCTCATCGTGCTGGCCAACGTCTTCGCTTCCGGCCATGCGCTGCTGCACAAGCGCGATACGCGTGCCGCGACCATCTGGCTCGGCGTCATCTGGACTTTTCCCGGGCTGGGAATTCTGTTTTACGTCGTGCTCGGCATCAACCGCATCCGCCGCCATGCGCTCAAACTCCGCGTGCACAAAACTCGCCGCCGCGCCGTGCCGGAAAATCTCGGCGACAACGAACCCGCCGGCGCGGAACATCTCCAGCACATCGCCGCCGTCGTCAGCCGCGTCGTCGCGCAACCGCTCACCGCCGGCAATAAAATCGAGCCGCTCATCAATGGCGACGAGGCGTTTCCCGCGATGCTCGCCGCGATTGATGCCGCTCAAAAATCCATTTCCCTGTGCAGCTACATTTTTGACCACGATGAAACGGGGCGAAAATTTGTCACCGCGCTCGCCCGCGCCGTTGCGCGGAATGTTGAGACTCGCGTGCTCGTGGATTCCGCCGGGGCGCGCTATTCCTTTCCGCCGATCACTTGGAAATTGCGCGCGGCCAAAATTCCCTTTGCTAAATTTTTGCCCACATCGCTCTTCACCCCGTGGCGCGTGGCCACGATCAATCTCCGCAACCATCGCAAGTCGCTGATCGTGGATGGCGCCATCGCGTTCACTGGCGGCATGAACATCCGGCACGGAAATATTCTGGCGGCTAAAACCAAAAGCCCGGTGCAAGATTTACATTTCCGCATCACCGGCCCGGTCGTGGAGGAATTGCAAGCCGTGTTCGCGAACGACTGGAATTTCACCACCGGCGAAATTCTCAAGGGCGAACGGTGGTTTCCGGAATTGTCCGAGGCCGGAAACGTCATTGCCCGCGTGGTGCCGGACGGCCCGGATGCGGATTTTGAAAACGCGCGGTGGATGCTGCTCGCCGCACTGGGTGAAGCGCAGACTTCCGTGAAAATTCTCACGCCGTATTTTCTGCCGGATAACGCGCTCATCACCGCGCTCAATCTCGCTGCGTTGCGCGGCGTGCGCGTGGACATCATTCTCCCCGCAAAAAATAATCTGCCGTTCGTGGATTGGGCGTCGCGGGCGCTGTGGTGGCAGGTGTTGCAACGCGGTTGCCACGTCTGGCTCACGCGGTCGCCGTTTGACCACTCAAAGCTGATGGTGGTGGATGGACACTGGGTGGCGTTCGGCTCGGCGAACTGGGACGCGCGGAGTTTGCGGCTAAATTTTGAATTGAACGTCGAAGCTTACGGCCGTGAATTTGCGCGCGCGATGGAACAGTTGGTCGCCCAGAAAATTTGCCACGCGCGGGAAGTGACGCTGGCCGAGATGGACGGACGTTCGCTGGTTGAAAAATTGCGCGACGCGGTGGCGCGTTTGTTTTCGCCGTATCTCTAACGAGCACGGCTCAACCAGCGCCGCGTGGCAAACACCGCCGTCAAACCAGCCGAGAGCAGCGCCGCCGTGGTGGCTCCGTCCGGCACGCGGTTCACGGTGAGGTTGCGGATGGATACACCGTAATCTTCGGAAGCCAGATAGTATTGAAACGCCAGCGTGCTGGCGGCGGCATCAGCGGTGACGAGGTAATCAAACGTCGCCACCGAGCTATCGCTTTGCATTGAACTCCACAAAAAGTATTGGTGCCATAAATCGTCCGTCAGTGAAGCATTGAAAAGATTGCCGAACGAAAAATTCAGGATCGTCGGCGTGTAGATCGCGGAGACGTTGCCTTGAAAAGAAATCTGATAGACCGCTCCCGGAATGGTGCTGATGGTTTGCGCCACAGTTCCCGCGGTCGAACTGTCGCCGGAGGCAGTAAAAATATAACTGCTGGTGCTGATCAGGTTCGCGCGCGCGGTGCCACCAACGACCAGCATCAAGCCAGCGATGATGGTCATAGTGCGCCAGCCAGCCAACCCGGATTTGAAAGAATGGTAAGTGAACACGCTAAAGTTGAGTCGGCGTAATTTGGTCATAGTTTAGATATTTTCAAGGTTTCCCGACGGCTAGCGGGTTGGCATCCGGCCGCAGAGGGTTTTCTATTTTGCCGTTTTGAGATTTTTCACCGTCTGCGCCCTCCCCAGTCTGCGATTCAAATCGGCTGATGATGTCGGTGGCGAACCGTTCTGAAAATCCAGAAATGAAACACCAGAACAACATCTTGCCATAATCCGCCGCCTCGCCGTGGATGGCAAAAATGGCGGAAAGCCCTTGGTGACTGGCCGCATCCGCATCGGCGACAAATTTGGGAAAGAGATCGCCCGCGAGCAACCCCGAAACAAACAGCACATACGTCAACACCGCGAGGATGCCACCCACGAGCGGCGCGAGGCAGACATACACCCAGGAATGCGCCAGCAACGTGAGGTCTTCCTCCGTCATTTTTTTCAGCCGTCGTTGCAACCCGACGAATCCGCCGATGATGCCGACACTGAAACACGCCATCGGCGTCGAGGTGAACAGGCTGCCGGGATGCGTGTAAGCGTAGAGCGCGCCGGGAATAAAAATCGCGACGAGAATAGCCAGTGCCCGCGCGAGGCGGTTGCTGATGGTGCGGATTTTTTCCAGTGTAGCGTTCATAACCATGATGCGTTTGTGTCCCTAATCGGCCGACCGGCACAGGCTGGCGTATTTTTGAATCCACAGTCAAGGGCAGATGCGTGGTCAAATCATCCAGTGGCAGCGGTGATTTAATAAATGTAACTCGCTGCGACTTTTCGGCAGTGCTATTGAGCTTTTGCTTCCAAAATAAATTGTTTCAACGCGTCAAAAAACCCATCGCTCCCTCAAAGGTTGTGCCGTTCGTAATTCAAAATCGAAAGGCCATAAATCGCCGCCGTCTCCACGCGCAAGGTAAGTTCGCCCAACGTGATCGGTCGTGCGCCAGTGCCTTCGATGGCCTGCAATTCCGCCAGCGTGAAATCTCCTTCCGGCCCGATCCACACGCCGACGCTCTGCGGCGAACGTCCGTGCTGCGCGCGGAATTCGGAAAAAATTTCACGCGGATGTCGCCGCGCCGTTTGCAGCGAGCCGACGAGCGTGAGTTCGGGGAGATTTTTTGCGGCGAGAAAATCTTTCAGCGCTATGGGCGCAGCGACTTGCGGGAGCCAAGCCGCGCCGCATTGCTTGACGGCTTCGATGGCGACGTGCTGCCATTTCTCGCGCTTGGCCTCCGCGCCGTCGCCGTCCAACTGCGTCACCACGCGCTCGGTCAGCAACGGCACGATGCGCGCCGCGCCCAGCTCGACAGCTTTCTGGATGATGCCCTCGATGATTTTCCCCTTCGGCACCGCGACCAACAGGCTGATAGAACAAGGGTTTTCTGCGTGCTGCTTATTTGCGCGCACGGTCAGTGTGAGAAAATCCTTCGTCACATTTTCCACGTCGCAAAAAAATTCTCCGCCCGCGCCATCCAGCACCGTCACGCGTTCGCCGCGCTGCAAACGCAGGACGTGCAACGCGTGGTGCGCCTCGCGCCCGTCCAGCTGCAGTGAATCACTCCGGCATTTTTCAGGCGGCAGAAAGAAGCGGTGCATGGTCGTGATGCGTGATGCGTGATGCGTGATGCGTGATGCGTGATGCGTGATGCGTGATGCGAATTTTTTGCGCCTCACGCTTCAGTTATCACGATTATTTGAAAAATGTTTTCGCCTTCTCAAAAAAACTTTGGGCAATCGGCGCTTCCTGTCCGTCGCACAATTCGGAAAATTCTGCGAGCTTCTGTTTTTGTTCGGCGGTGAGACGCGTCGGCACTTCCAGTTGCACACGGATGTGGAGATCACCCTGACCGTAACCTTGCAGGTTTTTCACGCCGCGCCCTTTGAGCCGCAGCAACGTTCCCGGCTGCGTGCCAGCCGGGATTTTCACCATCGCCGTGCCTTCGAGCGTCGGCACTTCAATCTCCGTGCCGAGCGTGGCCTGCACGAAACTCACCGGCACATCACAAACCAAGTCGTCGCCATCGCGCGAAAAAATCTCGTGCTTCTTGACGCCTAAAAAAACGTAAAGGTCGCCCGCCGGCCCGCCGCGCACGCCGGCCTCACCATTGCCTTGCGAACGCAAACGCGAGCCGCCCTCGACGCCCGCCGGGATGCGAAGTTTTATTTTTGAACTGCGCTCCGCCTTGCCATTGCCATGACATTTTTTGCACGGACGCTCGACGATGCGCCCCGCGCCTTTGCAATGCGGACACGTCTGCGCGATGCTGAAAATTCCGCGCGACGTCAGCACCTGACCGCGTCCGCCGCACGTTCCGCACTGGCGCATTTTGGAACCCGCCTCCGCGCCAGCACCACCGCAACCCTCGCACTGGTCAAACTTCGTGACGGAAATTTCCTTCTCACAGCCCAGCGCCGCTTCCTCCAGCGTGATCTGCAAATCGTAACGCAAATCATCGCCGCGCTGCGGGCCGGATGGATCCTGCCCACCGCCAAAAAGATTTTCAAAAATGCTCCCGCCACCGCCACCACCACCGAACACTTCGCGGAAAATATCAAACGGATCGTGAAATTCTGCGCCACCACCGCTGCGGGCGCGCGCGCGGATCAAACGCATCGTGGCCAAACTGGTCGTAGGCGGAACGCTTCTGCGGGTCGCTCAAAATTTCGTAAGCCTGCCCCAGCTCCTTGAATTTTTCCTCCGCCTCCTTGTCGCCAGGATTTTTATCCGGGTGATATTTGACAGCGAGGCGGCGATAGGATTTTTTAATGCCATCGGCCTCCTCGGTGCGGGTCACTTCCAAAATTTCGTAGTAATCACGTTTGGCCATGCGAATGAAATTAAAAATTAAAATTGTAAAATTAAAAAACGAACCGACGCGAAAAAATTATTCCGTTTTGGCGGCGGGCTTTTTGGCGACAACGACCGTGGCGGGACGGAGTAAACGTTCCTTCAATTTGTAGCCTTTGCGAAGTTGCTGGGCAACGTAGTCTTCAGGCACCGTGTCGGTTTCCGACTGCGAAACGGCCTCATGCAAGGCCGGATCAAACGGTTTGCCGGCGGCATCAATTTCCTCCAGCCCGGCCTCCATCAAAACGGATTTCAACTGCGACTGTATCATCGCCACACCAGATTGCAGCGCGGAAGTTTTTTCGCTGGGCGCAGTCTGCGCGGCCGCCAGCGCCATCTCAAAATTATCCAACACCGGCAAGATTTTTCCGAGCAGCGATGCGGTGGCGTATTGGGCCGATTCAATTTTTTCGCGGGCGGCGCGCTTCTTGAAATTCTCAAAATCCGCCGACGTGCGCAGCAGACGATCCCAGTTTTCATCCGCCTTCGCAGCGCGAGCGTGCAAATCATTAAGCTGTTCGGGAGTGAGCGGTTCTTCCACCGGCGCGGGCGTTTCGGTTTCGGGTTTCATGGATTTTTTACCAAACATTAAGACGGACAAATTAACAGAAACGGACGTCACGGGCAACGGTGAGATTTGGAACATTGAGCCAGATTAAGCCTACGCACAGATCAACTCCCATTCCCGTCTCATCAGCGCCAATAAAAAAGCCCGCTCACATGAGCGGGCTTTGTGATTCAAAAAAATTTTACTTCTTCTTGTCGCTGGCTTTCACGTCAGCCACCGGCGCGGCTTCGACTGGCGCGGCAGGAGTGAAATCAACCCATTCCAAAATCGCACGCTGGGCGGCGTCGCCCACGCGGTTTTCCATGCGAATGATACGGGTGTAACCGCCCTTGCGATCTTTATAGACCGGTGCGATTTCTTTGAACAAGGTCTTCGCAGCGGCTTCTTGATGCAGGCGGGCAACCGCTAGACGGCGATGATGAATGGTGCCTTTCTTGCCGAGTGTGACCATCTTTTCGGCGACGGAACGGGCGGCTTTGGCCTTGGCCAAGGTCGTCGTCACGCGCTTGTGTTCGATCAAACTGCAAACCAAGTTAGCGAGCATCGCGTTGCGATGTTCCGAGGTGCGGCCCAGTTTGGCCGTGCGCTTCAAATGTCTCATGGTAAATCCTTATTCAGCCTTCGCTTCTTCCTTCGGTGCCTCAACGAGACCCGGCTCGAAATTCATTCCGAGCGAAAGGTTGAGCGAAGTCAATTTGTCTTTGATTTCGTTCAGCGACTTCTTACCGAAGTTGCGATACTTGAGCATCTCCTGTTCGGACTTCAGCGCGAGCTGGCCGACGGTGGTGATGTTCGCATTGTTCAAGCAGTTCGCGGCGCGGACGCTCAATTCAATTTCGTTGACGCTCATGTTCAACAATTTCTTGAGCTTGGACTTCTCGTCGTCCTGCTTGTCCGCTGCTTCTTCAAATTCCACTTGGTTTTTGTCGTAGCCGACAAACACGTCAAGGTGATGGGCGAGAATTGCAGATGCCTGAGTGAGCGCATCATCAGGCGTGATGCGTCCATCAGTCCAAACTTCTAAAACCAGACGGTCGTAATCCGTGCGGTTGCCAACGCGCGCAGCTTCAACGTTGTAACGGACACGGGTGACGGGCGAGAAAATCGAATCAATCGCCACGATGCCGATGGCTTGGCCGGCTTTTTTATTTTCGTCACTCACGCAGAAGCCGCGACCGATTTTCACGGTCAGCTCCATCTCAAATTTTTTCTTCTTGTCCAGTGTGCAAATGTGCTGAGCCGGATTCACCAGTTCAATGTTCTGGTTGGTCTGGATGTCGGCGGCGGTGACATTACCCTCTTTGTTCACGGAGAGCAAAAGCACTTGCTCATCACGCGAGTGGGCTTTGAATTTTACTTTCTTCAAATTCAAAACGATGTCCGTCACGTCTTCGGCGACGCCGTCAACGGTGGCGAATTCATGCATCGCGCCGTCAATCTTGACGGAAGTGATGGCCGCGCCTTCGAGTGAAGAGAGCAGCACGCGGCGAAGCGAGTTACCAACGGTGTGTCCGTAACCGGTTTCAAACGGATCGGCGACAAACTTTGCGTAGGTGTCAGTCGCGGAGGATTCTTCCTTCTGCAACCGTTTCGGCATTTCAAAACGTCCAAGACGAACTGGCATAACTATATTTTCTTTCTACAACAATTTTAATCTGGCTTTCCCGGTTTATTTATTCCCGGCCGGAAAAGCCCGTGTAATTGTTTTTTCTAGTTTCGGTTAGCGGGAATAAAATTCGACGATGGCCTGCTCATTCGAGATCGGCTGGATTTCAGCGCGCGTCGGGATGCGCATAATCGTGCCCTTGAATTCTTCCTTGTTCAAAGACAACCAATCCGGCACGGCACGGCTGGCGGAGATTTCCAAATTCTTCGTGGCGAGCTGACGCGACACGTTATGGTTTTTAACGCTGATGACGTCGTTCACCTTCAAAGCGTAAGAAGCGATGGCAGCCTTGCGGCCATTGACCAAAATGTGTCCGTGGTTCACGAACTGGCGGGCAGCGGCGCGCGTGGTTCCGAATCCGAGATGAAACACGACGTTGTCCAAACGGGTTTCGAGAATCTGCAACATCGTTTCACCCGTAACGCCACGGCGGTTTTTCGCCTTTTCATAGACGCCGCGAAATTGCTTCTCCATCAAGCCGTAGTAATAGCGCATCTTCTGCTTCTCGATCAAGCCCGCGCCATATTCGGTGGTTTTGCGGCGGGACTTCGGACCGTGAACGCCGGGACCGTAGTTGCGGCGTTCCAAATACTTCGTGGGGCCGAAAATCGGAATTCCGAAACGGCGGCTGATGCGGACGCGGGGACCTGTATAACGAGCCATAAAAATTTATGATTTACGATTGACGATTGAAAATTGTGAATACTATACGCGGCGTTTTTTGCGCGGGCGGCAGCCGTTGTGCGGAACGGGCGTGACGTCTTTAATCGTGGAAATTTCCAAGCCGATGGCTTGTAACGCGCGGATCGCGGATTCACGGCCCGAGCCAGGACCTTTGACGCGGATTTCAACTTCCTTCATGCCGTGCGCCATTGCTTGACGGGCGGCGTCCTGCGCGACCATCTGCGCGGCGTAAGCCGTGCTCTTGCGCGAACCCTTGAAACCAACACGACCGGCAGTGGACCAACCGATGATGTTGCCCTGCGCGTCGGTGATGGAAACCTGCGTGTTGTTGAAAGTGGCGAGAATGTTTGCAATGCCGGAGACGATGTTTTTCGCGTGCTTGGCTTTGACAACTTTCTTTGCGTTCGGATCTTCGCCGAGCAATTCGGCGGCGGTCGGAATCACGAGTGCCGCTGGTTCAGCGGGCGCTTCGGCCACAGGCGCGGCCTTCTTCGATGGCTTGGCGGCAGGCGCGGCACCATCAGCAGCGGCAACGGTTGCCTTCACTTCTTTTTCCTTCTTCGGAGCGGCGGGCTTTTTCTTTTCTTCGGACATAGCGTTATTCAATTTCAAATTTCAAATTACAAATTTGAAATAAATCAGTGGATGCCAGCTTTGGCACTCGGGTTGCGTTGCACGCCGACCGTCTTGCGCGGACCTTTGCGCGTGCGGGCGTTGGTCTGCGTGCGCTGGCCGCGCACGGGCAGGCTGCGCTGGTGACGGATGCCACGGTAACAGCGGATACCTTGCAGACGCTTCAGGTTCATGCCAAGTTCGCGGCGCAGGTCACCTTCGATGACATATTTGCCCTCTTGAATCGCGTGAACGATCTGGGAGAGTTGTGCCTCGGTCAAATCCTTCGCGCGAACAGACGGGTCAATGTTGGCGCGTTCGAGAATCTCAACCGCGTTGACCGGACCGATGCCGTAGATATAACGGAGCGCAATATCAATGCGCTTGTTCGGCGGGACTTCGATGCCAATAATGCGTGCCATAATTTTTAATTAACCTTGACGTTGCTTGTGGCGTTTGTTCGTGCAGATGACGCGGATAACGCCGCGACGCTTCACGATTTTGCAGTGCTCACACATTTTTTTGACTGACGCTCGGACTTTCATTTTCTAAATTTTTTTCGTTTCGACTAAAATGCGCCCCACGCTCAAGTCGTAGGACGTCAATTGCAATTTCACTTTACCGCCGGAAACTATCTTCCCGACAAAATTCTTTTGATCGCGCCGCGTTAGAAACGCGGTCAAGCGGTGTCCGTTCTTCAGTTCGGTGAGAAACGTGCCGTTCGGCAGCGCCTCAATCACGCGACCTTCGACGCGGAAGGCTTCTTCGCCCATGTCATTATCTCCGGCTCTCCGTCCGTAATAAGAACGGTGTGCTCAAAATGGGCTGATAGTGAAGCATCTTGTGTCACCACTGTCCAGCCGTCTTTCAAAATTTTTACTTCCATCCGGCCAGCGTTAACCATTGGTTCAATGGCGATCGTCATACCCGGTTTTAACTTCGGCGAATTTTTTTTACCTTCGTCAAAATTTGGCACTTGCGGTTCTTCGTGCACCGTGCGTCCGACGCCGTGGCCGACAAATTCGCGCACGACGCTATAACCATTCGCTTCGACGTAACGCTGCACTGCTTGCGAAATGTCCAACACCCGATTTCCCGGCTTGGCCTGCGCGATGCCCAGATACAACGACTGTTCCGTTACATCCAGCAACCGCTGTGCTTTCACGCTGCAACCGCCAACCGAAACCGTTCGCGCTGTATCGCCGATAAAACCTTTGTAGGTCACGCCGACATCTACACTGACAATGTCGCCAAATTTCAACTCGCGCTCGGTCGCCAACCCGTGAACGACTTCCTCATTCACCGAAAGACAAGTGTGACACGGATATTTTCGGTAACCTAAAAATGCGCTGCGCGCTCCGTGCGCCTTTATCCGTTCCGCCGCAAAATTATCAATCTGCCGGGTCGTCATCCCAGGGCGGATAAAGTTCGCAATCTCTTCCAACACCGTTCCTGCCACCGCGCAGGCCGGACGCATCAGCAGCAAATCATCTGCGCTCTTAAATTTTATTCCGGCCACAACTCAATTGAAGCGCCCACGGATCTTACCTTTTTTCAGGAATCCGTCGTAGTGCCGCATCATCAGATGTGATTCCACCTGACGCATTGTGTCTAGCAGCACGCCAACCGCGATCAACATACTCGTGCCACCGAAAAAATTAGCAACGTCCTGCGGGATGTCTAACTGCTTTGACAGCACAATTGGAATTGTGGCGATAACTGTCAGAAAAACGGCACCCGCCAAAGTAATGCGGCTCATCGCGTGATGCAGATAGTCGCTCGTCCCCTGCCCCGGACGCACCCCAGGAACATAGCCACCGTTTTTCTTCAAGTCGTCCGCAATCTGAATTTCATTGAACTGCGTGGCCACCCAGAAATACGAGAAGAACAAAATCATCAACGCATAAACCGAGAGATACATTAGCGAACCATAGTTCATCTGGATGCTGAACCAAGTGGCTGCGTCACGCAGAAACAGTGGACCACTCTGCGCCAGCCATTTGAAAACTATTTCGGGAAACATCAGGATGGATGACGCAAAAATAATCGGCATCACACCCGCGTAGTTCACTCGCAACGGCATGAAAGAGGAACCACCCTGATACATTTTCCGACCCACGGCACGTTGGGCGTATTGCACTGGAATTTTCCGCTGCGCCTGCGTGATGGCGATAACACCGCCGACCACGACGACAATCAGAAGCAGCAGCAAAACTCCCGTGCCCTGCCATTTATGCGTAGCCTCACCGCTGGCTCCAGCCGAAAACATGTTAATCAACGCATTCACTGCAATCGGCAATCGTGCAAGAATGCCAATGGTAATGATAAGCGAAACACCATTACCAATACCGCGTTCGGTGATCTGTTCACCCAGCCACATTAACAACAGTGTGCCGGCGGTCATAACCGAAATGGTGACAAAATAATAAACAAAATGGTTGTCAGTCATTACCAGCGACTGCTGAAGGCCAGACAACATCCCGCCACTCTGCGGATGCAGCCAGTTGCCAGCAAAAATATATCCCTGACCGATGCACAGCAGGACTGTGAGGTAACGACCGTATTTGATGATCTGCGCGCGGCCACCTTCTTCGCGGACGAGTTTGCTCAATCGCGGCACAACCGCTGTGAGCAACTGAATGACAATGGTCGCACTGATATACGGCATGATGCCGAGCGAGCCGATGGCGCAATGCTCATAAGCGCCGCCAGCAAACATATTATACATCCCGAGCAAACCGCCGGTGCCTTGCTGCTGGCTCGCTAGATACTTTGAAAGCACCTCGCCATCCAGACCGGGGATACGAATGACCGCTAACAGCCGCGCCACAAACAAAAGTCCAAGCGTGAAACCAATCCGGGATTTTAGTTCCGGGATTTTGAGACAGTTAAGGAGCGTGTTGTAGATGGAGCGCAACATTCGTCAGCTCGTTTAGGCCTTGGCAGGCGCAGGAGATTTTTTGGCGTAGGCTTTTTTGCCGGGGCCTTTGGGAGCCACCGCTTTTTTGGCGATGAGTTCCACCGTGCCGCCTTTGGCTTCAACTTTCGTTTTCGCCGTCGCACTGCACGCGCTGACAACCAAGGTAAGTTTTTTGGTCAGTTCGCCGTTCGCAAGAATTTTGATGCCGTCGCCGGGGCCATTGGCCAGACCAACCGCCTTGAGCGCGGTTTCATCCACGCGGGCACCGTTTTCAAAAACATTCAAACTGCCGACGTTGACGGCAATGTAACGCGTCTCGAAAGCGGTGTTATTAAAACCACGTTTCGGGATACGGCGCATGAGCGGCATCTGACCGCCTTCAAAACCGATGCGGATGGAACTGCCGGAGCGCGCGGTCTGGCCTTTGCCACCGCGGCCGGAAGTCTTTCCGTGACCGCTGGATTCGCCGCGTCCGAGGAGCTTCTTGCGATGTTTCGCGCCCTCGGCCGGCTTAAGATTGTGGAGACGCATCATACTCAGGCTGCCTTCTTGGTAATACGGTGTTCCAGTCCGCGGGCCTTCAGGATGTCCTCACGGCGGCGGAGCTGGAGCAGCGCCTTGAGGGTGGCCTTGGCGACGTTCGCCGCGTTCTTGGAGCCGAGCGACTTGGACAGGATGTCCTTGACGCCGACGGACTCGACCACGGCACGAACGGTCTTGCCACAGATCAGACCGGTACCCGGGCTGGCCGGGCGCAAAAGGACACGGGCGCCGCCGAACGCGGAAAACACCTCGTGGGGGATCGTGTTTTCCTTGAGGGAAACACTGGTCATGCGGGAGCGGGCGTTCTCGCCACCCTTGCGGATGGCGTCGCTCACTTCACCGCCCTTGCCCAGGCCGAGCCCGACGTTGCCCCGGCGATCGCCGATGACGACGAGCGCGCTGAAGCTGAAACGGCGGCCACCCTTGACGACCTTCGAGGAACGATTGATGAAAATCGTCTTCTCGGCCATGTCGTCATTCTTGTTGTCCTGGGAGTCACGGCGCGGACCACGACGCGGACCGCCGCGACCGCCGCC
>JANYCI010000280.1 GCA_025360325.1 Limisphaerales bacterium
TGGTGCAGACCAAAAAATCCAAATCCCTCGCGGCGGCGCGTATTCTTGCGGAAGATTGTCTCTGCTCCGGTGCGCCGCGCAAAAAGTGGGACGAGATGATTGTCGCGCAAGGCGCGGACTTGAAGGCCTTCAATAAAAAATTACTTTTGGATTCCACCGCAAACGTTGTTGCCGAAGTGAAATCAGAGCGGGCGGGTTACGTTGCCAAATGCGACGCGCGCATTATCGGCGAAGTCATCCGCGACATCGGCGGCGGGCGGCTCACGAAGGAATCCTCCATCAATTTTGATGTGGGCGTGGATCGCATCGCGAAGCCCGGAGAGCGCGTGCAAAAATCCGGCGTGCTGTGCCGCCTCCATGCAACTGATGCCGCTCAGGCGAAATCGGCTGCAAAAATTCTCCAAACTGCTTTCCAGATTTCCGCGAAACGCACGTTGGTGCCGAAACTGGTTTGCGAAGTGATCGGCTGAATCACCAATCCTTGATGGGGCGATTGGTTTTGCGCGGTTTTTCCTGCGGCTTCAATTGCAGCAACTGTTCGTTGCCCTTTTGCGAATCCAATAAGCGCTTGGCTTCTTCGGGAGTCATTTCACCCGCTTTGACCGGCTGAGCTTCCTCATCTTTCTTGTCGCCGTCTTTCTTCTGGTCTTCAGGCTTTTTGTCCTGTTTCTTCTGCTCTTCCTTTTTCTGGTCTTCCGGATTTTTATTTTGCTCGTCCTGCTTCTTCTGGTCCTCAGAATCCTTCGGCTGTTGTTGCTGCTGATTTTTCTGGTCGTCAGATTTCTGCTGTTGCGATTGATCCTGCTGTTGCTGCTGACTTTGTTGTTTGAGCAGTTCTTCGAGCTTCTTCAATTTTTCATCATTGGGATAAAGCTTCCGCCCCTGTTCCACAATTTGCTTCGCCCCGGCAACATTGTTGGTGATGTAAAGCTGCGCCCCGCTGTGGAAAAAATCCTCGGCGGGCGCAAGTTGCGCGCTGGCTCTTTGTCCGGCGAGCAGCAACAGGCTAAGGCTGAGGAGGAGTGGCAATCGCATCTATGTCCTTTAATTTTTTGGTGAACTCTTCAAATTGTTTTTTCGCAATCGGGTTTTGTAATAGCGGTTCCATGATCTCCACGGCGCGATGATAATTCCTTTGCCGCACGGCTGAATCCGCATCGCCCTTGGCGCGGCGCATCGCCTCTTTGAACAACTTGATCTGCTCGACGGCATTTTTCACAAACGCGAGATTGAACGCCGCGTCCGCATCCTGTTTGTCCAGATCCACCGCGCGTTCGTAAATCTTGATCGTGTTCTCCCACGCTTCCTGAAGCGCGTCAATGTCCTTCGCCAACGCACTCATGCGGTAGCGCGTATTGGCGAGATTGTAGTAAGCCTGTTGTTGCAATTTCAGATCCGGCGCGAGCGTGACGGCGGTGAAATATTTTACCGCCGCGTCAAAATTGGTCGCGCGATAAGCCGCCGCACCCGCATTGAAAACCAAACGTAAATCATTCGTCTTGATCTCCGAAAGCCGCTCAAATTCCGTGAGCGCGTTGGTGAAATTACCGTTTTGATAATCGCGTAATGCCGTGGTCGGGGAAGCCGAAGCGACACTGGCCAGCAATCCCAGCGCGAGCAGCAACACCGCCGTTTTGGGAGTGCCGATCTCCCGATCGGCTCGTTGCGATTTGTTTTTTGAATCTGGCCGGGTCGGAGACCGGCGCTCCGGCAAAAAGAACTCCGCGAGCAGCAATAGAATTGCCGCCGACAGCGGCCAATAAAATTGCTCGTGATAATGGCGCACGAGTTTTTCGTTCCCCTCTGATTTGGGCATCGGTGCCAGACCACGTTCGTAGAGCGTGTTCATCGTGTCCGCGCCGCGCAACGGCAGATAAAAACCTTCCGTGGCTTCCGCGATTTGTTGCAGCAACGCTTCGTTCAGTTTTGTTTTCACGACCTGACCTTTTTCATCGCGGACATAATCCGTGTTCCCGCTCGCATCACTGATCTGCACCAGCGTTCCCTCTGCGGAACCGATGCCGATGGTGAAAATTTTCAAACCTTCCTTCGCGGCTTTTTCGGCGGCGGCCAGCGCGCCCTCATCGTTGTCCTCGCCGTCGGTGAACAGCACGAGTGCTTTGTGATGTCCCTTTTCCTTGAACGTGCCCAGCGCCGTTTCGATCGCCGCCGCAATGGCCGTGCCGCCTTGCGGAATAACGTTCACGTCCAATGCCTGCACGCTTTGCTGAAACATCGCGTCATCAATCGTCAGCGGACAGGACAGAAACGCGTCACCCGCAAAAGCGACAAGACCGAGGCGATCCGCCTTGGCCGTCTGCATCAATTCGAGCGCAGCGAGCTTCGCGCGCGCGAGCCGGTTGGGCGCAATGTCCGTGGCCAGCATAGATTTTGAAGTATCCACTGCTACGACGATGTCCAAACCGCTTTGCTGCACTTCTTCCAAATCAAATCCGCGCTGCGGCCGTGCGACGGTGGCGATGAGCAGGGCGACCGCCAAAACCAGCAGCGCGTATTTCCATTTCCGGCGCGCGAGGGAAATGCCTTGGGTGAGTTGCGCCCGCAAACGCGGCTCCAGGAATTGCGCCAACAATTTTTCCTTCACGCGTTCGCCCCACCAGAAAAATGCAGTTACCAATGGCGCGATCACAAACGCCAGCCAGAAAATATATTCATGTTCAAATCTCATGGCAGCCTCCGGAAGATGGTTTGTCCGAGTAAGATTTCAATCAGCAACAACGCCAGTCCGGTGGCGACCACCCACGGAAAAAGCTCCTTGAACTGCGTATATTTTTTCACGCTCGCCTCGGTCTTTTCCAGCTTGTCTATCTCCGCATAAATCTGGAGAAATTTTTCTGCGTTGTCCGCGCGATAATACTTTCCGCCCGTCTCGTCCGCGATTTTTTGCAGCGTATCTTCATCCACATCCACCGGCACCCATTGATACACCTTGCGACCAAACATATCGCGTCCCGGCATCGGTGCCTGACCGCGCATCCCGATGCCGACGGTGTAAACTTTCACGCCGAGCGATTTTGCCGCTTCCGCCGCCAGCAGCGGTTGTAATTTACCGGAATTATTTTGCCCATCCGTCATGAGGATTACGATTTTGCTTTTCGCTTTCAGGTCGCGCAAACGATTCACCGCCGTGCCGAGACCGTCGCCGATGGCGGTGGAATTTTCGCTGATCGCGCCGATCTCTAACCGATCTAAATTTTCATGCAAAAAATCATGGTCCAACGTCAACGGCGTGCCGATGAACGCCTGCGTCGCGAACAGCACCAACCCGATGCGGTCATTGGGACGTTTATCAATGAAGCCTTTCAAAACCGTTTGCGCCATGTGAAAACGATTCACGCGTTCGCCGCGCACTTCAAAATCTTCCGAGATCATGCTGCCCGACATATCGAGCGCGACGACGATGTCCACGCCGCTGGCTTTGATTTCTGTCGTGCTTTTGGCGAAACGTGGCTGCGCGAGCGCCACGATAAACGCCGCCAACGCCAGCCAGCGCAACGCCGCCAAAAATATTCCCGCTCGTGAACGGCGGGCAGACGCGAGATCCGCGACTAGCTTCACGGACGAATAAATGAACGCGGGCGATGAACCGCGTTTACCTTTCAGCCACGCCAGCACTGGCAGGAGCAGCAAAAGCAAAAGCAAAAATGGATGCGCGAACGTCATTGCGATTCTGGATTCTAAGTTCTGGATTCTGGATTCACGGCGCGCGGCGTGGTTTCTTCCACGAGTTTCAGCGCGGAGGAGTGCAGGCCGCGCAATTCATTTTCGCCCGGCTCGTGTTTGGCAAACTTCACCAAGTCGCAGCTCGCCAGAAAATTTCCCAAACTTTCTTTCTGCTCCGTCTGCAATAATTTTGTGCCGCCCAGTTCGCGCAGAAATTCCTCCGTCGTCCGCTCCGGCGCGTGAAAATCAAAACGCTCCTCCAGATACGTTCGCGCCGTGTCCGACACCGCGATGACGAATGGCTTTGGCTGCGCGATCAACGCGAGCGCTTCATCCAATTTTTGTTTCGCACGAATGTGTGCCGGAACCGGCGGCACGAATGCGATTTGCGTCTGGCGCTTTTGCCACCATTTCCAGAGCGCGAATAAGATCGCCGCCGCCGCGAGCAAGCCCAGCGTCCACCATAACCACGCGAGCCCGTCGGGAATTTCAATCGGCGGCTTGATGTCGCGAATGTCGGGAACGACGGGAGCAGCGTTGTTCGTAGTGGTAATCATGTTTTAGCAGGCCGCACAATGAGCGCGACAGCGTCTTGGACTGCGGCAGCCCTCTGCCGCTTTTCCAACGCGTGTCTAGCAACGCCAAAGCGCCAGAGGACTGGCGCACTCCAAAACCTCGCGGAGATTGGGAGTTTTATTTTCATCCGCGCCGCCTCCGTTTTTCGCGCGTCTCAAAAAATTTCCCCAGCGTTGCGCCATAAGCCTCGTTGGTTCGCAGTTGAATCGAATCAATGCCCGACGACCGGAATTGTTTCGCCATTTCCGCGAGCTGTTTCTGCTGGCGCAACGCAAATGCGTCGCGGCTGCTCGCGCTGCCGGTGTTCACTTCCAAAATTTCTCCGGTCTCCGCGTCTTCCAAAACCAAACGGCCCAGCGCGGGCAGTTCCAGTTCGTGCTTGTCGGTGATCTGCACCGCCACCACGTCGTGTTTGCGATTCAACATCCGCAACCGCGTTTGCGTCGCTTTGGGCAGCACCGTAGCCGTGTCTGACGAAATAAAATCCGACACGACGACGGTGATCGCGCGATGCGCCGTGACGCGCGCCATGAATTCCAACGCGTTCACCAGATTCGTTCCGCGCCGCTTCGGCTCGAAGAACAGGACTTCGCGGATCACGCGCAGGACGTGGCTGCGGCCTTTGCGCGGTGGAATAAATTTCTCCACCTCGTCGCTGAACAGGATGAGGCCAACCTTGTCATTGTTGCGGATGGCGGAGAAAGCGAGCACGGAGGCGATCTCGGCGGCGAGTTCGCGCTTCGACTGATCGCGTGAGCCGAACAGGCCCGAGCCGCTCACGTCCACGACCAGCATGAGCGTGAGTTCGCGTTCCTCCACGAACTTTTTGATGAACGGATGATTCATCCGCGCGGTGACGTTCCAGTCAATCGCGCGCACATCGTCGCCGGGCTGGTATTCGCGCACCTCGTCGAAGTTCATGCCCTGGCCCTTGAAGACGGAATGGTATTGGCCCGCGAGCGTTTCCGTCACGATGCGGTTCGTGCGCAGCTCGATCTGCCGGATTTTTTTTAGAATCTCGCGGGGGATCATGCCGGGGGAAATTTAATTGAAAGCACCCGTTTCCAAAATTGCCCTGCCTAACATTTTTATAACAGGAATTGAAACACTATTGCCTATTAGCCTCATCCACCTTGAACGGTTTTCTGGCAGAATAAAATCTTCAGGAAAGCCTTGAACACGGCAGGCTTCGCTTTTGGTTATTTTTCGGTAGTTGCTCTTGTTGTAGACTTCCTCAATAAAATATTTCCTGTAATCATCTTCGTTTTTTGCAATTATCGAAACAGGTGAAATGTAGTCGTTCGTATCGCTGGCAACTAAAGTTGGGAAAATATTCGAGCTAGACAGAAAAATTCTATTCACCCCAAACAGTCCGGTGCTAATTTTCGTATTTTTGAAATCATACCTGATTTCATTGCTGCGTATTAATCCCTTCTTGACCAAAGAATCAATTGTTTTAGAAATGGATACTTTTTTGATTTTGAGATCTTTTTTGGCAAATAAAACATCCGGGATTATATTGCCACCCACCCTGTGAGACAAAACTGCTTTTTCTTCATCCGACAAACTGGTTGCGGCAGCGTCAGTAAGCTTATAAGAGAAAATCTCTTCTTTTAGAATGTTTATATCAACCAACCCATTCAGATCGGATTGGGTTATTGTGTTGTCCAGATTTTTGAAATGTGATAGAGACAGTGGGTTTCCATCCAAGTTTCCGTAGACGCCCTTTCGCCGGTTTCTGAGCAATAATAGACAAATTTTCTTTTGTCTATTTGTTGTTTTAACAATATCCCAAGAATGAATTGTGGTGTGTCCGTTGCGAATATCGTTGAAAAGGAAATAATCATTAAGTCCGCTGGTGTTGGACAGACTGAATTTGCGTTTCAAAGCAACCGGACTGCCAAATAAATCTTTATCGAACGACTCGCCGTTTCCAGTTATATCCACTGTATTACACCCCGCAATAATATCGTTCAGACGCATTTTTTCCTCTAACGGGCCGTGGACATCAAATTTGGCGCATATTTTTTCATCTCTAAACCCGACTATGTAAATCCTGACCCGGTTTTGAGGCACGCCATAGTCAAACGAGTTTAAAACAAAATATTTAGCGAAATAGCCCGCATCCTTGATTCGCTTTAATATGTATAAAAGAGCGTCTTTGTTTCTTGGATCAACCAATCCTTTTACGTTTTCAAAAATGAATGCTTTGGGCTTGGATTTGTTAAGCAAGTAAATTGTATCGTTCCAAAGTTGCCCCCTGTCATCATCGAAGCCCATGTTTTTTCCTGCAATAGACCAACTCTGGCAGGGAACCCCTGCTGTAAGCAGGTCATGTTTTGGCAGGTTTTCTATTTTTGTTATGTCTCCAAGGTTACGGTTTTTGCTTTCAGAAAAATTAGTGCAATAGGTGTTTATCGAATCGGTATTTATTTCGCTGAAATTGACACAGTCTCCACCAATGCTCTTGAGAGCTATCCTGAATCCACCGATGCCGGCAAATAGGTCTATAAATGTAAACTTCTTCTCCATGTTATTTAAGAACAGGCTCACCCAAGTTTTTCGGCGGTTCGATTTCTAAATATTCACGGTAAATCCGTTCCCGGTATTCTTTCCCAAGGGCGTTGATTTCTTTTATAAAGTTTTCGTATGTCCCTTTGCCTCCTATCAAATCCCAAAATTCGCCACCCATGAGGACTGATGAGTCATTTTGCATATCAAACCATCTCATTGGGAAAGCCCAGCAGTAGTCTTGTCTTTTTCCATAGGGGTTGTATGGCAAAGCGTAGTATGCAAAATCAACCTGTGTGGGTTTCATGGCCAGGAGCTTAAACATCTTTTCCTTGCTCACCTTTGTCTGATCACTGTTGGGCAAGGGACCTTTTAGCTCGAAAGCGTATCTTTTCCCGGTGGTTTTGCTGTTAATGAATACATCGCAGTTTACTGTGACGGGAATTTTTTCTCCGCCACCATCCAAAATATATTTCAATTCGCTATCCCAGTTTGGCTTTTCTTTTTTTGCTCCTGCCGTGTTGTGCTCCAGTTTATTCAAGACTTCTTGAATTCTTCTTAAACTCTCATTTCCGACAGTCCCTTGGATGATATGCCCATTTGTGCAGTTTCCGTGCGCCTCAATTGCTACCACATGGGCTAATTTTTCCCATACGTTACCGAATGGCGTGACAAATCTTCTTTCAAAGTGCGACCCCTTGAAGATTTCGTCTGGCACTAACGCTGCGTAAAGTGGTTTTGTTGAGTGGTGCACGTCTTTTAGGAAAGGGTCATCAATCAAGACTCTATTCATAACTCTATCCATCATATTTGTGACGACAGCCTTGATGGCGTTTGAGACCCGTTGTTGCTTATTCATAGTTTTTGATGTCCGGCCAGAGCGTTTGTTGAAATCATAAAGCAAAGATGGCAGTCCCGCGCCCAATTTTGTCAGATTTCATTTTTAATTTTTATTCATTTTTCACGGCACGGGCAGTTCATCAAAGATTTTCTGGATGACCGTTTCGCTGGTCTTTTCCTCGGCCTCGGCTTCGTAGGTGATGGCTACGCGGTGGCGCAACACGTCCATGCCGATGCTCTTCACGTCCTGCGGCGTCACATAGCCGCGGCCCTTGAGGAACGCATACGCCTTGGCCGCCAGCGTCAGCGCGATGGTCGCACGCGGCGACGCACCGAGCTGGATGAAATCCTTCACCGCGATTTTGTAATGGTCCGGATCGCGCGTGGCGCAGACGAGGTCCACGATGTAATCCTTCACCTTGTCGTCCACGTAAATGTCGTTGATGACTTCGCGCGCCTTGAGGATTTGCGCCGGGGTGACCACCGCGCTGCAACTCGGCTGGCCGGAAGTTTTCGCCATCGTCTCCAGAATCTGCCGCTCATCCGCGCGTGACGGATAACCGATCTTCAACTTCAACATGAAGCGGTCAACCTGCGCCTCGGGCAGCGGATACGTGCCTTCCTGTTCGATGGGATTCTGCGTCGCCAGCACAAGAAATGGTTCGTCGAGTTTGTAGGTCTGGTCGCCGATGGTGACCTGCTTTTCCTGCATCGCTTCCAGCAACGCGCTTTGCACCTTGGCGGGCGCACGATTGATTTCGTCAGCGAGAACAAGGTTGGCGAACACCGGGCCTTTGCGCGTGGTGAAGCCGCCAGATTGCGGATTATAAATCTGCGTGCCGACGACGTCGGCGGGCAACATATCCGGCGTGAATTGCAGGCGCGAGAATTTCACGCTGATACAGTTCGCCATTGATTTTACGGCCAAAGTTTTCGCCAAACCCGGCACGCCTTC
>JANYCI010000284.1 GCA_025360325.1 Limisphaerales bacterium
GCCATCGAGGCGTTGCGCGACTACTGGATGGCCCGCGCCGAACTTGAACACGCCGTCGGCGGCAGCCTGACGAGGGAAGTTCCGCCGATGAACTCCACCGCGCCGTCATCGAAGAAAGACGAACCCACAGAGCATCACCACAACCACTGAGAGAGAACCGAACTTATGAATCGACGAAACTTTTTTACCGGAGCCGCCGCCGCCACGGGCGGGGCGTTGCTCGCCCGCATGGTGCCGACCGCCCGCGCCGCTGAACCCGGCATGAAGGCCACAAGCACCGGCACCACCGCGCCCTTCGTTCCGCCTGCGGACTGGAAGGGCTACAAGCCGGTCATCACGCCGAACGGACTGACGCTGCCGTTCAAGATGGTCAATGGCGTGAAAGTCTATCATCTCGTCGCCGAGCCGGTGACGCATGAGTTTGCGCCCGGACTTGTCGCGGAGTGCTGGGGCTACAACAACCGTGTTCACGGCCCGACCATCGAGGCCGTCGAAGGCGACCACGTTCGCATCTACGTCACGAACCGGCTGACCGCGCCGACGAGTGTTCACTGGCACGGGATTCTTTTGCCAAGCGGCATGGACGGCGTGGGCGGTGTGTCGCAGAAGGCTATTCAGCCGGGCGAGACGTTCAAATACGAGTTCACCCTCAAGCAGCACGGCACCTACATGTATCACTCGCACCACGACGAGATGACGCAGATGCAGTTGGGCATGATTGGCCTGTTCGTCGTGCATCCCAAGAATCCCGCGAAGCCGCCGCCTGACCGCGACTACGCCATCATGTTGAGCGAGTGGAAAATTGAAGTCGGCGCTCGCCGTCCCGACCCGAACGAGATGACGGACTTCAACGTGTTCACGTTCAACGGCCGGAGTTTTCCGGGCACGCAACCCATCGTCGCCAAAGTCGGCGAGCGCGTCCGCATCCGCATCGGCAACTTGAGCACGATGAGCCATCACGCGATTCATCTGCACGGCTACTACTTCAAAGTTGTCGCCACAGACGGCGGGCAGATACCCGAAGCCGGACAATGGCCGGAGACGACAGTCCACATGCCGACCGGCAGCACGCGCACGGTGGAGTTCGTCGCGAACGTGCCGGGCGATTGGGTGATGCACTGCCACATGCTGCATCATGTGATGACACAGATGGGGCATCAGTTCGGCAACGTGATTGGCGTCAACGCCGAAGGGTTGAGCGAGAAAATCCGCAAGCTCGTGCCGGGCTACATGGCGATGGGTCAGGACGGCATGGCGGACATGGGCGAGATGGGCATGGCCGTCCCGCCGAATTCGCTGCCGATGGTCGGCGGTCGCGGGCAATACGATTACATCACGATGGGCGGGATGTTCACCATCGTCAAAGTGCGCGAGGACTTGCCCGCCGACGGTTCTGACCCCGGCTGGTATAAATCGCCGCCCGGCACGCTCGCTGATGTTGCGCCCGCAGAGGATTTGAAGCGCGACGGAATTGAAATCCCGAAAATGTCCGCCGCAAACAGACGCAAAGATGACGTGTGGTGCGGCACGCCGCCTAAAGAAACTTTGCTCGCGAAAAATGAAGTCAACGGACACATCAAACTCCACTAAAACCAAAACACGAAAGGAAAATTGAAAATGAAAACCAAATGGACGATGGCGGCACTGGCGGCAATCGCGCTGGTTGCGGCTAGTTGCAGCAAATCTGAATCCGGCAGCGTCGCCGCGCCGCCCGATGCGGCGGCAAAAGCCGCGCCGGTTGCCCCCGACGCGCCCGCTGTTCCACCGATGCCAGCCACGAACGCGCCCGCCGACACGAACCAAGCCGCGCCCGCCGTCAAAGCCGCCGTGCAATACACCTGCTCGATGCACCCCGAAGTCGTCCAGGATTCGCCCGGTCGCTGCCCGAAATGCGGCATGAAACTGATCGAGAAAAAATAACCCGCAACCGTTATGACAACTATTGAACCGACTCTTGGCGCGGTGCTGATCCCCGCGCTCAAACAGTTCGTCATGGCGACGAAACTGCATCCGATTCTGGTCAACTTCACGGCGGCGCTGATTCCCGTGTCCGTCGCCAGCGACATTCTCGGACGGATTCGCAAAAGCGAATCGCTCCGCCACACCGCATGGTGGACGCTGTTTTACGCCACCATCATCACGCCCTTCACGGCCATCTCCGGCTGGCTGTTCTGGATGCACGACGACAACGGCGTGACCGGCATGACAATCCACAAATGGCTTGGCACGGCGATGGTCGCGCTGCTGTTCGGATTGTTTGCGTGGCGTTGGAACATCCACAAACGCCAGCAATGGCCGACGTGGGCATATCTCATCGCCAGCGCGATCCTCGCAGCCATCACGGGATTTCAGGGACACCTCGGCGGCGAACAGGTTTTCGCCAATATGTAAGATGGAACTAAAATTTTTGCCGTCACAACGGCGGCGAACAACACCAAACAAACGACAAAAAATGAAAATGAAAAAACAAATCATCCTCATGGCATTGCTCGCCGGATTCGCCGCCGGAACTACGAGCCTGTATGCCGCAGACACCAATCAACCGGCCAGCACCGAACAAAAAGACGCTCCGGCCATTTGTGTCCTGCATGAATGATCAGAGTTTGGCGTAGAGGGTGCGTAGGTGGAGCAGGGCTTGCGGCAGCGGGGTCGGCCGATGCCAGTGGACGCGCAGCCAGCGGATCAGTTTGAACGTCGCCTGCGTGAAGCGTTGCAGCACCGTGTAGATCAGCGGCAATGTCCGCCCCGTCTTTTGCAGTTCGGCCGGCTGCTTGACTTGGCGTTTTTCACGGCGCTCAAGTTCCGCCGTGTTGGCCACGCCCTGTTCGGCTTGCCAGTCTTGGAGCAGCAGCAATAGGTTATGCCCGATGGCCACAAAGTGCGCCTGCATCGCCTTGGCCGTGGTCGTGGTCGCCCAGGATTTCTGCTCCGCCAGTTTGGTCTTGGTCTCGTCGAAGACTTTCTCGATCTCCCAGCGCGTTTTGTAGAGCAGCACCAGCAACCCGGGTTCCAACGTCAGCTCGTTGGTCAGATACTCATACACCGCGCCGTCGCCGGGATTGCAGAAGGTGATTGCGCGCACGCGAATCCCCCGTCGGTCGGTGACCACGCGGTCAGCCGTGACGCCTTGGTTGATGGGTTGGGCGAAATCAATCGCCCGTTCCTGCTCGACATTCAGGCACATGCCCGCTTTGCGCAACGAGAGGAAATAGATACCCGCAGCTTTGCGTTCCTGCCAGAAGGCCAGGTCCACGGCGGCCTTGTCCCAAACCCACAGCACCTTGCGACCCTTGCCCGCGCCCTGGCGCAGCCACGCCACGCTCTGCCGCTTGAGCGCCCGCAGGTCATGTTCCTTTTTGCGCCCGCTCAAATCCGCCAGCATGAGGGGAAAGAGGCTTTGGCTTTTCAGGTTGAGCGCAAAGAAATGACCGGTCGGCCAGCAGGTTTCCCCCTGCCTCGGATCGTGCGTGGCGTGTGCGAGATAATGCCCGTCGCCGGCGTAGAGATCGAACGCGGCCAGCGCTTCAAACTGGGCGAGCGGCGAGGGGCGCAGCGTGTCCACCCGCTGGCGCAGCAACGCGGAACATTCCGCCACCATGCCCAGACGACGTTCGCTGGCGAGGGCTTCAAAGTAAGGCCCGACCTGCAATGCGCGGTGCCAGAACAGCTGGAAGGATTGCAGGAAATCGCGGCCGCTGCGGACGTTGGCCAGGACGCGGTCCACGCCCTTGGTGAGCCAGTCCCAATCCGACTGGGCGGGGCAGCGGCGGATGCGGGTGGCTTGGTCATAGACCGTGCGGAGCGGTTCTAGAAACTGGTGACGCACTTCGGAGGAAGTGCCCGGTAGCGGCGAGGGAGTGATGGCCATTAAAATAATTTTTTGGCCCACATCCCTAGAGCAAGCTTATTCGCAAACTATCGCACCGAGCCGGCATCTTTCAGCGGCGGGAATCATCCGCGAACCCGGAACAAGTCGGCCTCGCCACGAGCCTCTGGCGCAAGCCAATCACCCATTCCAACCCCGCCGCGCACCGCTTTCGATGACGCCAATGGTAAAATAAAGCCAAACAGCATTTTTAGCCGCTGCCTCTGTCCGTTCTGGTGATTTGGAAAACTATCACAAAAACTATCACAATGAGAGTGTCACAAATTTTTGCTTGGACTGGTCAAGCTTCTCTCTTTTCTGCGCCATATAAAATTCAATAAAAATGACGCAGCCAGTTTTGCTTACCTCTTTGGTTTCTTCGCTGGCTTCACCGCGCGGATTTTTGGGAAATTCGGCGCAAGCAGTTCGTGAACGCCAATGCCGTAAGCCTTCGCCAGTTTTTCCAACGTGGAAAGCCGCAAATCTACGCGGTGTCCACCTTCAATCAGTTGGTAATACTTGTAGGCAACGCCGGAAAGCTCGCTAAACTTTTCCTGTGTCAGCGCATGGCTTTTCCGCAGTTCCCGCAATCGTGAAATCAGCGGTTTGCCTGTGGTGGATTTTGGCACTCTGCCAGAGTAGCCGCGCCCCGAATCACCAGACAACCAACGAATGATAGCGTTTCACCTTGAATCCGCGCCGGTTTTTGAATTCAATTCCCACCAGCAAAACGAGACACCAAAATGAAAGCATCCTTGTTCATCGGCGTAATTTTACTTCTGCTTGTCGGGGCGGGCAAAATTGCAACGGCGCAACCAATCAGTGTGCCACAGTCAGCCCCATACAGCTTGAGCTTGAGTAAAACTATTGGAGCGATGATTCCTGACGACATATTAGATACCGACACGGTTTTGCTTGAACACTTTGACGGCACAACAACCGGCACGGCGCACGGCACGCCACAATTCACGCAAGGCGTGTTCGGGCAAGGCATCCATCTGAATGACACTTCGTTTGTTTCGTGGAATCTCGGCGCGTTGCCAGAGGGAACGGTGGAATTTTGGTGCAAGCTCGACAACTTCAAAAATCACAACGAACCCAAAGAAGGGCTTATCCTGCTGTCCGCCAGTTACGGCGGTTTGCCGCAAGCCTTGACTATGCAAGTGACGGCAGACTATGGCATGAAGCCGACAATCAGCGTCGGCGTCAATCGCAATGCCGGTGACTGGACGGGCTTGGACGGAAACGAAACCGTCAAGGCGGGCGTGTGGTATCACGTCGCGGTGACATGGGGACAATCAGGCAAGAAAATTTACCTGAATGGCAAACTGGTAGGGTCAGATTCTACGCCGTCCGTGCTTAATCCAGCAACCGGCGAATGGGCAATCGGCGCAGAAGTCAGAAGCGGAAACGATGGATTCAACGGCGTGATAGATGAATTGCGAATTTCAAAAGTTGAACGGCAATTTACCGCCAGCCAAGTAGCGATTGCACAACCAGTCACCACGACCGCCACGACCGAAACCGGCGGCAGCAATGCCCCCGCTGCGTCGGCATACGCCCCGAAGCATTTTGACGTGCAAATGCCATCCGACTTGAAATCGCCGCAAGCCGTCAGTCAGGCAATGGCCGATGCGAAACAAGAACTTGCCAGCATCAATGACGAATTAGAAAAGGCATCGCAGGAGCAGACGGACTTGGAAACCAAACTTGCATCCGGCAAAAGGAAAATTCCTGCTTTAGAAAGTCGGCTGGCGGAATTGAAACGGGAAGGCGCGGAGCTGGACGACAAAATAAAAATTTTGCAAAGCGAACAGGTTTATGTTTTCCAAAGCGCGGGAGCATCCCTTGACGCACAGGATTTTCAAGGTGCATTGCAAGCCTACAAAGATTTTGCCAGCAAGTTTCCGCAGAGTGTGCGCGTCGGCAAGGCGAATGAAATCATCGCCAGCCTTGAACAAAAATTGGGCGTGAACAAGCAATGAAATCAAACCGGAAAATTGAACCTATGAAATCCCAAATTTCTGTTTTGCTGTTGATTGTGGCGTGTGTCGGAATCCTTGCCGGTTGCGGCCAGAGCAAGGCAGAGCGTCAGCGAGCCATCAAAGAAGTGCAGAACACCAAACAGAAATCCATTGACGCGAGCGGCGAACTGGGCGCGGCAAACCAAAAAATTACCAGCTTGAATTCCAGCATCGGTGAACAGGGAAAAACGATTCAAGGGCTGAATGACAGCGTGACGGCAGCCGAAACCAGCAACGCGGAAAAACAGGCGAAGATTGACCGGCTGATGAATCCAGAAGAAACGGCATTGGCGGATGCTGACGCGGCATATAAAGCGGGTGACAAGGCAAAAGCTCTGGCGGCATACAAAGCCTTTGCGCGTGACTTTCCGCTTTCGGCAAAAGTCACATTGGCGCAGGGAAAGGCGAAAGAAATTAGTGACGCGATTTACCGTGAAAAGTGGATTGCTGAAGCACCAAAGAACGCGGCTAGGCAAGCGGCGGCGGCGGCGGCGGCTCAAGCCGCGCAAGACGCACAAAATTCGGCAGCGGCATCGCAGGACTATAACAACGGCTACGCAAAAGGATTGGAGCGAGGGAAAATGCAGGCCATATCTGCTAGGTCTTCAGGAAATTATCTCACAGGAGCACAAGTTGATTTTTACGTTAATCGCTACGCAAATGGAAATCAGAGTTACGCGGATGGCTTTCGTGCTGGCTTTCAAGAAGCTTACGACAAAGGAACTCGTTTATATTAACCACGCCGCACCAAGTCAAATCACATAGTCAGCACAGACCGGCGCGACAGTGACAGGTTGCGGTTGCGAGATTGGTTTCAATCGCTTCAAGTTAATTTTACTTCGGTGAAGACAAAGCAAATTTGAATCCGGTTCGCCGACAACGCCGCTTGGTTGACCGCGCCAATGCGCGGCATGGAACGCAGAAACAAATTGTGCTGGTGAAACGTGGAATCGCCGAAACTCATAATCTAAAATCCTTTTGTTCCTTAAAAAAATCGTGGAACTCACTCTTGGGTAAAAAACTTTTACCAAGAATTGTGACAAGTAGGCTTTCTTGACGAACCTTTCAAATCGGCATGGCGAAGCAGTTGAAATTGAAAACAGGATTCGCCCCACGCCGATTAACCCCGCTGCGAAAAATCCTTCGGCAGTCAAGTCTTCGGCTTTAATTGCCTACGACTTGCACGGCAGGAATCGTGTTACGTTGAATCGTGACCTTGACGGACAATGCCCCCAGAAATTTTCAATGAAAAATCTGGGATGCTTGGCAACCTTGTGACAGGCGGAGAAAGAACCGTTAAAACTCCATTGATGCCTAGCCGGGGAGAAATTCGCGGAAACCTTTTCCCAAAATCCGGCCATCAACGAGTTCAATTCCGCCATCGGCGCGGACCGTTTTGACCGTGACCAGTTCGCCATTGGTGGTGCGCGCACCGGCGGCCAGTTTGCGATTCGCCTTGAGGTGCAGCCGTTCGCCGACGGCAACGGAAACGTTGCGCGGGCGACAGACGGTGATTTTGTCCAGCAGCTTGTTGGCGACGGTGACGCATTTTCCATCCACCTCGACCAGCACGGCAGTTTTGATGATGCCCAGCAGTTTTCCGTTTGCGCCCGGCGCGGCCTGTCGCACCTTTTGGTTGAACACAATCACGCCATCTTTCGGATAAAAACGATCATCGCGTTTTTGGGCATTGGTCAGATCGCATTTTTCCAGCGCTTGAACCGTGACATCTTTTGCGCCGAGTAATCCTTTCGACTTGAGCGCATTGCGCACACGCGAGTTGACACGATGCACTTCCGCCCAGGTCTGCGACACGACCACGGAGGATGCTTTATCTTCCGCCAGCCGGAGATATTCATCGGCCAGTGTGTCAGCTTGTTCGCCCAACCCACAGGCGACAATCGCGCCCATCTGGTCGAGTCGCTTGAAGGATTCCACCAGCTTGCCCGCCGCCGCCGCTGCGACGGCCTGGCGGTATTGTTGGATGCGATTGCGCTCTCTCTGGCTGCGGCCAAGCGCCGGGTCTTGGCGGCGGATGGTTTGCAATTCGACCGGCGCGATGCCGGAATAACGCTCGATGGCAAGCAACGCATCGGAGGCTTCGACCGCGCCATGCTGCCGCGTATCGCCGGAGAGAATCACCCGCGCATTACTTTCGCGCGCCAGTTTTAACAATTGGTGCATCTGGCGACCACCAATTTGGCCGGCCTCATCTATAATAATGACCGCACCCGCAGCCAGTTCGCCCCGCATCAAAAAATTTGCAATCGTCGTCGGTGACGGGAAACCCGCGCCCTCCATGTCCACGACCTGCTGCCGTTGCGGCGCGAGCACCATCACCCGTCGTTTTGACTGTTGAATTTGCTCAACCAGTTCGCGCAGCACGAAACTTTTGCCCGTGCCAGCGCCACCCCGAAAAAGCGACACGGTGTTGGTGGAATGCAATAACGCTTCCAGAGCCTGACGCTGCTCGGTATCTAGTTTTGGATTCACCGGCGGCTGAACATCCACGAGCGGGCGGCAGACGCCGACACCATCTTTGACTATCTGGACAATTTCCAGTTCGCGCAGCAGCACGTCGCGCAAGGTGACTTGATTGGGGCGCTCGGCATCGCGGACATAATTTCGCTGCTGGGTGGATTGCTTGAGTTCGGCGGTGGAAAAATTTTCACCGCGCGCCCGGCCCAATGCTTCCTGCCACACCTGACATTCCAAAACGACTGAGTTGCGGTCGAATAGATGTTCCTCCGCCCA
>JANYCI010000303.1 GCA_025360325.1 Limisphaerales bacterium
CGTGTCCGGCACGGCTGACTTTGTGTTTTCTGAGCCGACCAATGTAGAGTCCTTCGCGCAAGTGGGCGGCGTGAACATTCCCATCAACATCTACGGCGTGCCGTGGATCATCGGGGCGAAGAAAAATCTGCCGAACTTCAACCGCTTTTATTCGCTCAACAACGTGCAGGTGACGCGCAAACTCGAAGTCACCCGCACCGACATCACGCCCGGCCCGCTCGCCACGAACGTGATGTATGTGATGAGCATCACCAACCACCTCGGCTGGTCGCTGTGGAATTCTTACGATACGAACTATCCAGGAATTTTGGATGTGGTCGTGCGCGACAATTTGAATATGCAGTTGGCCAACGATGTGCCGCTCGTCTGGAGCATCAGCACCAATTTAGAGGCCGACTTAGCCATCAACAATTGGCCGGGTTCAGCGTGGAGAAGTTCTACTACGGATTGGAACAGCAAAGAACCTTCGGCCTACTCGTTCGTTTATAGCAACTGGGACTGCGCCTTTTTGCCGGAATCTATTTATCGTTCTGGGACCGGGCAATTTGAACCGCTGGTGGAAAATCCGCTTTGGGAAACGGGCGTCACGCCGCCGCCGGTGCTGCCGAAGTTTGAGCTGCGGACGACCAATTATCTCCAGGCCTACCTGATTGACCGGGCCAACAACCGCATCGTGGACTATGTGCAGTTAGCGGGCCCGACGAGCTATCGCCAGTTGAATGAAGAATTGCGGGATCCAGATCACTACGGGGGCCAAGACCGTCCGATGTGGAGCACTAATCGTATCGGCGATTTCGCCAGCGCAGCCGTGACTCCGACTTGGGGCATGGTAGATCAAATTTTAGTCTCGCAGGATTTACAACACGCGCCGGCTCCCGGTTGGAAATCGCCACCAAACATTCCCGACGCTTTGAAAGGTGTTCCCGAAAAAGAGGCGGCTTTTTTTCAGGCATTTTATACGGGCTTAAAGACAGTCGGAAAAGACGGGGTTCCTTATCCCAACGATTCTTTGGCGCAGCAGGCACCGTATGTGCCGTCCCGCTTGATGTATGAATACACAATGTGGTCGGCCAACGATCCGCTGGTGCATTATTTAGCGAGCGATTTGCGGGACAGTTTTGGCGGAGCCCATTTTGGCAGAAGCGATGGCACCACCTCGCCGCCGTTGCCGCAGCCGGACAAGCTATTGTATCAGTTGGATTATGCGGATAGCGGAGCAGAATCCCGCTATCAGCCGTGGGGCAGAAATGCACAGCTAGTCAATCTAGGCGAGAAGTTCGATTACAATAATCGTTACAACTATGCCTACCGCGATTCGCTCGTGTGGGGTTCGGATTTTTGGGATTTTCCGACGAACAAATTTCCCTCCGTCGGTTGGATCGGGCGCGTGCATCGCGGCACGCCGTGGCAGACTGTGTTTTTGAAGGCTACTAACATTTTGAATTTTGTCACCGGCGTGCAGGGTGAATATGCCGCTGGCACGAACACTTGGAATCTCTGGACGGGCAACCAAAATAATTACGACAACGCCCACTCCGCGCCGGTGGATGACCGGTTGTTGTTCGACTTGTTCACTGCTGCGCCGAATGACAACGCGCAGCGCGGCGCTCTCTCCGTCAACCAGACGCACCTCGCCTCGCTCTCCGCGCTGTTCGGCGGCATGGTAGTCCTGACCAACGAAACTGCTGGTGCTCTCGGCAATTATCCCTCGATCGCGACCACGCCCATTATTACGAACATGATTATTTCACCGGCGGGCGTGGATGTGGCATCCTCGGCGATTTGGCAGATTCAAAATGACATCACGGCGACGCGCGGGAACACGAACCTATTTCCGCTCGGCGTGTTCACGCACGTCGGCGATATTTTGCGCGTGCCGGCACTGTCGGAACAGTCGCCGTTCCTCCAATTCGTTGACAACGACGGCGCGGGTCAAGACTTCCGCCCTTACGACATCAGCGATGAACTTTACGAATGGTTGCCGCAGCAGACGATGGGCTTGCTGCGTTTGGGCACGCCGCGCTATGTGGTGTATTGTTACGGCCAAGCGTTAAAGCCCGCGTCGGGCGGCACGGTGCTAGGCGGAAATTTTTCGCAGCTCGTGACTAATTATCAAGTGGTGGCGGAAAGCGCCATGCGCGTGGTTCTGCGCGTGGACAACGCGGCGGCCACGAACAGTGCGCCGCGCGTGATCATTGAAAGCTCCACGCCGCTCGCACCGCAGTAAGAGTTATGAGTGGCGAGTTATGAGTTGGTGGTGATTTTCGCGCTGCGAAAATCGCGTCGCCGAGCGCAGCGTCAGGCGACGCAAACTTGGGACGAGGCGTAGGTGTGCTGTTTGATTTGAATTTTAGTTTGCAGAAATTTTTTTGAATTTTGTCGTTATGAAAATTCCTTCGTCCGTTGTCATTTTGATTTGTCTGGTCGCGCTCGTTTCGGCGTGGCTGTGGTGGCCGCGTGGTGCGGCGTCATCCGCGCCGTCTGCCGAAAATAATTCTGGCGCGGTGGTGGCAATTGTTTCGCCGTCGGCAGTCGCAACTAATTCCGTTACTGCCGAGGACACGGGAAAAAATTCTGCGGCTGCGACGAACCGGCTGGCGTTCCGTTTGTCGAACACGCCGAAAAATGTCAGCGAACTTTCCCGCGTGCCGCACGCCATCCTTTTGGAGAATGCGTTTGTGGATACGGAACGCGCGCTGGATTTTTCCATCCCCAAACATTTGAAATCTGCTGGCGATCCGGGTGCTTACATCGTGCAATCACGCGGCGCGGTGGATGCGGCGTTCCGTGCGTTGCTCGCCTCGGCGGGCGCGCAAGTGATTTCCTACATTCCCAACAACGCGCTGCTGGTGCGGGCTTCGGCGGGCGCGGCGAATTCGCTCGCGGCAAATCCACTCGTGCAAACGGTGTTGCCGTATGAGCCGTATTACAAAGTGCAGGCGTCGTTGCTCGGCGCGGCGGTGACGGAAAAACCGTTGTTCATCGGGCAAGTGCTAACGCTCGGTTTATTTGCGGACAACGCGGAGGCAACGGTCGCACAGATTCAAAAAATGGGCGGCGTGATTTTGGCGCGGGATCGTTCGCCGTTCGGCCCGGTGGTGCGGATCAATCCGCCGCAAGATTGGATTGCGCTGGCGCAGTTGCCCGGCGTGCAGCGGATCGAGCCGACGCATCAGCGCAAACCGGCGAATGATTTATCGCGCGTGATCATGGGCGAGTCGGTGAACACGGTGACGACGACAAATTATCTAAATTTGTCCGGCTTGAACGTGACGGTGGAAGTGAACGACACGGGCATTGACGCGTTGCATCCTGATTTGACAGGGCGCGTGTTTGGTGATTCGGCCGGAAGTGTTTTTGACACCGATGGCCACGGCACGCATGTCGCGGGGATCATTGCGGGTGATGGGACAAAATCCATCACGGTGATAAATGCGCGCGGCTCGCTCAATCCCGGCACCAATACGCAGTATCGCGGCAAGGCGCCGATGGCGAAATTATTTTCCTTCGGCGGCATTCCCGGCGGCAACAGCACCAACATTTATGTGCATGGGACAAACTTTTTTATTCCGGGGCCGGCCATTTATTTGCCCGGCCTGACCAATGGGCAGACGAATATTTTTTATCCTGGCCAGTATCCCGATTGGTATTTGCAAGAAGTTCCGGCCGCAACCAACGCGCTCATCTCGTGCAATGCTTGGGTGAACGACGGCGTGAATGAATACGATCTCTCGGCGGCG
>JANYCI010000306.1 GCA_025360325.1 Limisphaerales bacterium
TATCAGCGGCAGCAGTTGCAGTAAGGCCGCGAGAATCAAAGGGAATATTTGGGTAAATCTTTTCATGGTTGTTTGGGTTTGAGGTTAAGTTTGGATTTGTGGGGCAAAATTTAATTGCAACCGCAGCCGCCGCCGCCTACGCCGCTGCCGCCGCTGGCTTCTTCGCGTGAAAACCAGATGTGTTCGGCCTGTGAAGTTCGCAGCGGATCGCGGTCGGGTTGCATCGTATAATCGGCCAGATGCTCGCGCTGCCACGGCTTGACGTTCACGCAGCCACTCGTGACGGCTAGTATGATTGTGGCCGATAAAATCATGGCGATGCGCTTCATAATTATTTCAGGAGGGAATCAATTTCGCTGATGTATTGCTTGCGCGTTTCTTCGCCGTGAAAACCGGTGTGGAGAAATTTCACTTTGCCTTCGCCGTCCAAAATAAAGGACGTGGGCATGGTTTCCGGCTCGACGGTCGCCACCAGTTTTTGCGAACCATCGCGGACGACGGTAAAACTGACGGGATGTTTCGCGAGAAATTTTTCCATCTTCACCGCCTTCTCGTCCACGTTCACGGCGAGAATGACCACGCGGTCGCCGTATTTTTTTTGCAACTCGTCCATGACGGGAAAGGATTCCGCGCAGGGCAGGCACCACGACGCCCAGAAATCCACGACCACGATTTTGCCCTTCAGGGTGGCAGGCAATTTGCCTTCCAGTTTGAAACTTGCCAGATCGGGCAGCGTGTCGCCAATTTTCAATGCGGCGTGCGCGGCGGGAAAAAGTCCGGCGAGCAGCGCGGTGCAGACGATTTTTTTAAGCGGGGATGTATTCATGGAATTTGCTGGAATAAAGTTTGGTGGTCTCGGTCAGAATCGCACCGGCGGCCCCGGGGTGCAACTCGACGAGTTGCAAGCCGTCGCGCGCACCCAAAATGCAGATGCTCGTGGAAAGTAATCCGGCGATGGTGCAGCTCGGCGCGATGACGGAAGCGGCGCGACAATCGTTGAACGCAGGGTAGCCGGTGCGCGGATCAATGATGTGTCCGTAGCGGCGGCCGTTGACGACGAAATTTCGTAGATAGTCGCCGGAAGTTGCGACCGCATGATCGGTCAACGCCACGCCGCCCCAACATTTGCCGGGCGCAGCGGCGTCATCGAGACCGATCCACCAGAATTTTTTTTCTGGTGCATGGCCGCGCACGCGCACGTCGTGGCCAAAATCCACCAGCACATTTTGAATGCCGCGTTCCATCGCCATGTTCATCACGCAATCCACGGCGTATTCTTTGCCGATGCCGCCGAGGTCGAGTGCCATGCCGCGTTCCGGCAGAAAAATTCCGCCGGGCCGACGTTGGACTTTTTTCCAGCCGACAATTTCGAGTGCGGTGCGAATGGATTCATCGCTCGGCAGCGTGGACGGTTGCGCTTTCCAGTTCCACAATTTCATCAGCGGCAGGGCGGTTGGGTCAAACGAACCACGGGTGAAGAAAAATAATTCGTGGCACAACGCGAACAGCCGGTCGGTGTCAGGATCGGTTTCTACCCAATGTTCACCGGCAGCGGCGTTGATACGGCCAATGAGGCTGTCGGAAATAAACCGCGAGTAACGCGCCTCAAACTGGCCAACCCACGTGACGACATCGCGTTGGAAATCTCGTGCAATGCTCGCGGCGACGCCGTGGAAATTCACGCGGCACAACGTGCTCATCGCGCAGAATTCGAGCCGGTGCAGGTCTTTATCCACCGTGGCGTGGGCGGATTGCCGCACGCGTTCGATGGCGTCCTGCGCGGATCTGGGGCTAGTCATCACCATAAAAATTGGACGCCGACGGTGAAGATGTTCGCTTGGGGATACATATCGGCAGACGTGTTATCCAGGCCATACATTTCGTAACGGTGATAGCCCGCATTGACCCGAAAATGTTCATTGACGATAGCGGTGATTTGCAACCCAAAGTCTAAGGAATAAAATTCCGAGAGCCGATAGTCGGAGGAATGAAATCCAGCCGGATTGGAAGTGAACGGCCCGCTAAATTGCGTCGTGTAAAATGAGGCCGCCGATTGCTGTGAAAAACGAAATAGCGGTTCAACCAGGAGATGTTCGCCTAACCGTTGATGCCATGTTGCCGCCACGGTGTGACTAAAAACGTCGTAGGAATCATGGTGAAATCGATACGAACCTTCGAGGCTCGCATTCAGCGAATCAAAATGATGGGTCAAGGAACCAAAAAGAATTTCTTTGTTACGATTAGCGGGACGGCGTTCCGGCACGGCGGTGGTGACATTGGGTGGGAAAAAACTCGGATGGTATTCGGCAGCACGATACGGATCGTTCAAATAACCTGAATCATTGCCATAGGTCAGGGCGATATTCAAAATATCTTTAGGTGAGAGCAGTTGCGAAATTCCGATCAGGACTTCGGTGGAATCTTTACTGGACCAAGTAGCACCATCATTGTGCCGAACGGAATCGAAATTATGCGAAATGCCGTAGTTGAAAATGGTGTTTTTCTCATTGAACTCAATCGCGTCATTCAATGACAAACCGTAGGACAAATAATCGTTTTCCTTGCTGTAGGCAAAAGTGGGGGCGAGCGTGTGATTGCCGAAACGCCATGCTAGTCCGATGTTTCCGGCGCGACGCAAATCGGTGACGTGAGTCAGCTTAGCTTTGCCATTTGATCCGTGGGTTCCAGTCGGGGTTGCCCCGGAAATTCCGTCATAAATCAGTTCGCCTTTCGCGGTGACTTTATCCAGCAGCTTTTGCTCAAAATAAACCGAGTGCGTCTCGATCTACATCCGGTTGTTATCTTCGGAATAAAATTCGTAGCGGTAGGCCACCTGGTTTTCCCCGCGCAGGATTTGCGGCACGCCAAACACTAGCCCTAATGGCAGGAAGCGTCGCCAGTTGCGGACGGCAGTCATGATTTTTTCGGCGTTGCGTATTTGGGCCGGGCGTTGTTTTTTTTCGGTCATTGGGGCGCAGGATGGCATCTGAATCGCCTATAACCTATCATTATTACCACTTAAAAACTGCGGGTAAGGCTGATTAAAAAAAATTTAAGTTGAACGCCGTCGTTTTCAGATTTGAAATGAAGCCGACTGGTTCACGCCGGGCATCACCAACCGCGCCAGATGATAATCTTGTCCGCGCCGTTGTTGTAATTTCATACCTGGCTCCAGCCGTAGCAACGCCGCCACCACGCGCAGGCCGAGGCCGAGCGTGTTTTTTTCGCCACCCACGCCTTGCAACCGATTCGCCACGAGCAGGGCGACGGTTTGCCGGTGAGTCTGAACGCGCACGGCGAGGTCGCCGCTGCCATGCTTGAGGGCATTGGTCAGAAGATTGTGCACGATCTGCCGCACATGGCGCGGATCGGCTGACACCCAGCAGTTTTCGTCTGTCTGCAAAGTGAAATGCCGCCCTTGCTCGGCGGCGAGTAGTTGGAAATCGGCCACGACTTCGGTGATGGTTCCAGAAAAATCAAACACCGAGCGAGTGGCGGCCAGCCGTCCTTGCTCGGCTCGGGCGATGAGCAGCGACTGATCCACAACATGAGTGAGCCGATGCAATTCGCTTTCCAGTTCATCCGCCAGTTCGGGCGCAATATTCTCTCCGGCTTGTTCAACTTTCAGCCGCATGATGGCGAGTGGGGTGCGGAGCTCATGAGCCACTTTGGCCGCGTAAGTGTTCATCTCGGAAAACGAACCGTCCAGCCGCGTGAGCAAATCGTTCAATTGCCGGGCGAGGTCGCGGAATTCAAAATCCACTTCCGGCACCGAAATCGGCTGGCCGAGGTTGCCGGGATTTTTCGCCTGCAATTGTCGGTTCACATTCGCAATCGGTCGCAAAGACTGGCGTGCCAACCAATAACCGCCGGCCACGGCGATGACCGTCAGCGGCAGCAGTAGCAGCAGTGCCTCGTGCATCAGCGCGTCGGCGATCTGGTGAACTTCCGCCTCCGTCAGGCTGTCGTGAAAAGTCCAGCTCGGTAGGTCTGTATAAATTTTGTTGCAGGCTTTTTCCAGTAGTTGCGTTTCCAGCGTCAGGTGCAGCAGATAGATGAACGCCGCCGCCACTAGCAGGAAGCCGATGCCGAACCAGAGTGCCAACCGGGTTCGCAGGGAATTCACGACTTTTCCTCTCGCAACGCAAAACCCACGCCGCGCACGGTGTGGATCAGCGGCGGCAGGGTGGGCAGATCAATTTTTTTCCGCAGCATCTTGATATAGACATTCACGACGTTGGTTTCCGAATCAAAGTGCTGATCCCAAACGTGCTCGACGATGGCGGTCTTGCTCACCGGTTTCGGCGAATTGCTGATGAGAAATTCGAGCAGCGCAAATTCTCGCGGCGTCAACTCGATTTGCAGTCCGCCGCGCCGGGCCTCGTGCGAAATCAAGTCCAGTTCCAGCCCGCCCACCGCCACGATGGTGGTAGCTTGCGGACGCTGCCGCCGCAGCACCGCCCGCAATCGGGCGAGCAATTCTGAAATGGAAAACGGTTTGGTGAGATAATCATCGGCGCCCGCATCCAACCCGCGCACTTTGTTTTCGACATCGTCGCGCGCGGTGAGAAAAATCACCGGGGACAGGATATTTTTTCGGCGCAAAATCCGCACCACGGTGATGCCGTCCTTGTGTGGCATCGTGATGTCGAGCAGCATCGCGTCGTAGGCGTTGGACTCGGCGAGCCAGATTGCCTCATCGCCGTCGCCCGCCACATCTACGGCATAGCCTTCTGCCACCAGCCCGGTGCGGATGTGCTCGGCCACTTTTCGTTCATCTTCCGCCAAAAGAATTCGCATAAAATTTTTTGAGTCGAGGTTCTTAATCTCAATGGTTCAAAAGTAACTGTCCAGTGCAAACTGCCACCGCCTAAAACCATAACAGGTTTGACTCGACTGCCGCGCGAAAGTAACCTTGCCGCGATGTTGGCTGTTGAAACCAAAGCATTATTGGGCGCTGATCCCCGACCTGTCTCCGAAATTGACCCGGCGAGTTTTTGGAAAAAAATCGTGGAGCCAGCGGAGCCGTTTCTCAACGCTGTCAATCAGCAGCTCATCCGGCAGGCGCACGAATTCGACCCGCAGATCGTGCCTTACGCCGAGCACGCGTTGAACGGCAGCGGCAAACACCTGCGCCCAACGCTCGTCGCGCTCGCCGCTGGCTGTTTCGGCAAACCCAACGAATCTCACGTTACGGCGGCGGTCATCATCGAGATGGTTCACCTCGCCACGCTGGTTCACGACGACGTGATGGACGAGGCGCAAATTCGGCGAGGCAACGCGACGGTCGCGGCGAAATGGGGGAATGAAATCGCCGTGCTGTTTGGCGATTGCCTATTCGCACAGGCGTTGAAACTCGCTTCAAATTTTCCGACCACAGAAGTTTGCCGCGCCGTGGCACTCGCGACGAACACGGTTTGTTCCGGCGAAATTTTGCAGACGCAGCAGCGCCGGAATTTTCCGGCGGCCCGGCGCGATTATTTTCGCGTGATCGAAATGAAGACGGGCGAACTGTTCACGCTCTCGTGTGATCTCGCGGCTTTCTTGAGCGACGCGACGGCGGAACAGCGCGCGGCCTTGCGCGAATTCGGCGCGGCCGTCGGCACGGCGTATCAAGTCTATGATGACTGCGTGGATCTATTCGGCAAGGAAGCCGACGCTGGAAAATCACTCGGCACCGATTTGGCGAAGGGTAAATTGACTTGGCCGCTGTTGCTCGCCTGGGAAAAGGCCACCCCCGCCGACCGCACCAGCCTCGAAAGCATGATCCAAAATTGGCAGCCGGAAAACTTTTCCGCCGTGGATGCGTTGCTCGAAAAATACGGGACTTTCCAGCCGTCTGTGCAGGTGATTGAAAATTATCTGGAAAAGGCGCGGCAGGCATTGCGTATTATTCCCGCATCGCCCGGACGGACGGGTTTGCTGGGGCTGACAGATTTTCTGTTGCAACAAACCAGCGTTTTGGCGGTTGAACAGCCATGACCTCTATGCCCGAACCCGCCGCCGTCCCCGACCCGAACGCGCCTTCTGGAATGTTAGAAAGCGATCTGGTGAAGCGCGCCCGGCACGGCGATCTGGTAGCCTATGACGAACTCGTGCGCCGGTATCAGCAGCGAATTTACGCCACGCTTTACCATATGACCGCGAACCACGAGGACGCGAACGACCTCGCGCAGGAGGCGTTCATCAAGGCGTATTCGGCGCTAAAATCTTTTAAGGGTGGCTCCACGTTCTATACTTGGGTCTATCGGATCGCCGTCAACAAGACCATCAATTTTCTCAAGCAGCGGAAGAACAAATTTCATTTGAGTCTGAACGATATTGACTTCAACGCCGAGCACGATCCCGACCTGATGGCGCTGATTTCTCACAAAACCCCGACGCGCGATGTGGCTCTGAATGAACTGCAAAAAAAATTGAACGAAGCGTTGCTCAAATTGTCTGAACCTCACAGAATGGTAGTGGTTTTGCATGACGTGCAAGGCCAGTCGCACGAGGAAATCGCCGAGATTTTGGGCTGCAACATCGGCACCGTGCGGTCGAGATTATTTTACGCGCGCCAGCAGTTGCAGGGCTATCTGGCCGAATACATCAAAGCATAATGAAAGAGAACGAACAAAATTTTGACGAACTGAAAAAACTGCTGAAACTCAAGCAGCACGAAATCCCGCCGCCCGGCTATTTCAACAATTTTTCCGGCAAGGTGGTCGCGCGCATCCGCGCGGGCGAAGCGGCCAACCGTGGTTCCGCTTATGAGCAGGTCGAGACCCATTCGCCGTGGCTCGCCCGTTTCATCGCCATCTTTGAGATCAAGCCCTCTGTCATCGGCGCATTTGCCACCGGCTTGTGCCTGTTGTTTGCGCTTGGCGTGGCGTTGACCGCGAAAGATGGGGCCGGAACGAACGGTCTGATGGCCGAAACGCAAGATCCGGCAGCCCCAGCCATGTCGCTCGCTTCCGCCTCCATCACCGCACCGTTGTTGGCAGATGGCGGCGGCGGTATCCAAATCTCCACCAATCCCGTTAGCTTGCAGCCAATGGCTAACACCTTCGGTCAGGCGAACCCGCTGTTCCAGCCCGCCAGCTTCGGACATTAACCAAAAATTATTTTTGCCCCGGAAATTTTTGCGCGGTGAACGCTTGAAACGTCACCGCGCTTTTCATTTAATTCGCGCGTGCCAACCAAAGTCATCGCTGTTGCCAACCAAAAGGGCGGCGTGGGAAAAACCACCACCGCCGTTAATCTCGCCGCCTGTCTCGCTGCCGAGGGCTTGCGCGTGCTGCTCTTCGATCTCGATCCGCAAGCCAATGCCACCAGCGGCGTCGGTCTCGAAAAAATTGACGGCGCGAGTGCGTATCAGGTTTTGCTGGGCGCGGGGAGCCTGCTCGAAAAAATCAAGCCTACCAATTACGAACGACTTTTCGTGATTCCGAGCGAAGTGGATTTGTGCGCCGCCGATCTCGAACTCGCGCGCTTGGAAAATCATTTGCAACGCGTCGCGCTCGCGCTCCAGCCGGTGCGCGACAGCGGACGTTTCGATCTCGTGCTGCTGGATTGCCCGCCGTCATTGGGGATTTTGTCGCTGAACGCCTTCGCCGCGTGCGATGGAATTCTCGTGCCGTTGCAGTGCGAATACTACGCGCTCGAAGGCATCTCGATGATGAACCGCGTGCTGGATCAACTCCGTGGCGCAGGCGTGAATCCGCGTCTGGAAATTTTCGGCGTCGCGATGACGATGTTTGATGGCCGCACAAAATTATCTAACGAAGTCGTCGAGGAAGTCCGCCGGTTGCTGGGCGCAAAAGTTTTTGAAACCCTGATTCCGCGCACGACGCGGTTGGCCGAAGCACCGAGCCACGGGCAGCCAATTATTTACTACGACAAATACAGCACCGGCGCGGCAGCGTATCAATTATTGGCGCAGGAAGTTTTGGCGCGGTTGAATATGTCTTAATGATATTTTCGCGCGAAGCTGACGAAGTTCACGAAAGTGAAACAATTCAACTCCTTCGCGTCCTTCGCGCGACACTTGCCGCCGTTTTGAAAATTTATTAACATTGCGTCGCACTTAAAAACTTTATGGCCAAAGAAATTCTCGAAATGCTCGTCGAAACCGCGACGATGGAACTGCCGGACACCAAGACGCTCAAGCTGAAATGGCCCGACGGCCACAATCCTGAATTCAAGACCGGCCAGTTCATCACGCTCTATTGGCCGGACACCACGAATTACAAACGCGCCTACTCGCTCTCATCCTGCGCGCTGGATCGCGGCTTTTACGAAGTCACCATCAAACGCGACGGCAAGATGGGCACGCGCATGGTGGACTGGGCCAAGGCTGGCGATAAAATTTTCGTCATCCCGCCCGTCGGAAAATTTCTCCCCGTTCTCGAATCGAATAAACATCTCGTCTGCATCGCGGGCGGTTCGGGCGTGACGCCGTTCCGTGCGTTCGCACGCGAAGCTACGCGGCGGAAATTGGATACGAAGATCACCGTCCTGTATAGCGTGCGCCAGCCCAAGGACATCATTTTCAACGCCGAGTTCCGCGAACTGGAAAAAGAAAATCCAAATTTCAAATTTCTCGTCACCTGCACGCGCGCGACGCCGGAAGATAATTGGACTGGCCGCACCGGACGCATCACGCCGGAGTGGATCAAAGAAATCGCGAAGGATTTGCCCAACTCGGTTTTCTACGCGTGTGGCCCGAATGCGCTCGTAGAATTCGCCGAGGAACTCGTCGTCCACGGCCTTGGTTTGCCGAAGGAGCAGATGAAGACAGAGAAGTGGGGCTGATTTCTGCCACGGATTTTCACAGATGAAACACAGATAAGCAAAGTATCCGCAGATTGCGCGGATTCACGCTGATTAAAAATAAATCTGCGAAAATCTGTGTCATCTGCGGATAAAATCTTTTCCCATCTGTGTTTCGTCTGTGAAAATCTGTGGCTAAAATAATTTCATGTTAAAACGCACTGCACTCTACGCCGCGCACCAAAAACTCGGCGGCAAGCTCATTGAATTTGGCGGCTGGGAAATGCCCGTGCAATACACGAGCATCACCGACGAACACCTGGCCGTCCGTAACGCCGCCGGGATTTTTGACATCTCGCACATGGGCGAAGTCACCGTCAGCGGCGCGGGCGCGGCGGAATTTCTCAACCGCACGCTCACGAACGACATCCGCAAACTTTCATCCGGCCAAGGCCAATACACGCTTATGTGCCACGAACGCGGCGGCGTGATTGACGACCTTTACGTCTATCAACTTTCCGAAGGCGTTTATTTTCTCATCATCAACGCCTCGCGCATTGCCGAGGATGTGAAATGGCTGCAAGCGCAGGCCGCAAAATTTTCTGGCGATCTCAAACTCACCGACGCCTCGCATCAATACGCCGCCGTCGCCGTGCAGGGGCCGCGCGTGAAAGATTTTATTGCCGCCGTCATTCCCGGCGCGGCGATTTCTGCCAAGCGCGTCAATGCCGTCACCGATCTGAAAAAAAATGAGATCGGCGGCTTTCATTTTGAACACGGCGGCGTGCTCGTCGGGCGCACCGGCTACACGGGCGAGGACGGTTTTGAGATCATCGGCTCCGACGCGGCCATCACGCACGTCTGGGACAAGGTGCTGAAATTCGGAAAACCATTCGGCGTGAAGCCCGCCGGTCTCGGTGCGCGCGACACGTTGCGCACGGAAGTCTGCTATCCGCTTTACGGTCACGAATTGGATGAGAACACCACGCCCATCGAGGCCGGCGTGGGATTTTTTGTGGCGCTCGACAAGGGCGAGTTCAATGGTCGTGCAGTTTTGGCTGAGCAAAAAATTTCCGGCACGAAGAAAAAACTCGTGGCATTCAAGATGACGGATAAATCCGCGCCGCCGCGTCCGCAGTATCCGATTTGGGTGGATGGCGCGAGCGTGGGCGAAGTGGTGAGCGGCACGCAAAGCCCGTCGCTCAACGTCGGCATCGGCATGGGCTATGTGCCGGCGGAACTGGCGAAGGCGGATACGAAAATTGAAATCGAGATTCGCGGCAAACGTTTTGCGGCGGTCATCGTGCCGAAGCCGATTTGGCGGAAGGTGTGATTTTTCAGAACGGACGCGCGGGTAGAAAAGTTTTGCAGTCTATCGACCCAAGCTCAGCGACCCGGCGCACGGGACGCAATGATTGCCAACCACGACGTCATGCCGGGTTCGCTGCAGCGCATGGTTAGGCAGCGCGTCGTCTGTGACAAAAATAAAATGTCGCATAAATCAAAATGGCTGCTGCTGGTAAAATCAGATACCAACTCGGAAAGGAAAAAACAACTCTCGCCTCTCCAGTCGGAAAATCTGCAACCTGAAACAATGACCAAGAGCGCGCTCCCCAAGCATGACGCCCAACATCGAATGGCGTGTAGGCTGTGACTTCTGGATAAGCAAAAATGTGAAATCCGTCACCCGCCCAAGAATCTCGCAGCGGCAACACAGCTCGGATGAAGCCAGCGAGATAAAGCAAACTCAACGCTGAAAGCAACGCTACGAAAATGGCGCGTAAAAATCGCATGATGCTCGTGCTGCCTAACGACCAAGAACTGAGCCACGGCCACGGAAACCGTCCGTGAACCGGCGACCGAAGCGCGAACCCGAAAGCGTAAAAGCCGTTGGCTCCAGTGATGGGTTAGGCCACACGGATAATATGGCAAAATCGCTCAACATAAAATCGGTGCTTTTGACTTGGCTGCTTTTGTATGACATACCGCCAAATGCTCCGAAAAATATCAAAGCATATCTGCGTGCCGGATGGCTGCGGTGGCTTCAAACTTGTGCCAAAATCCGAAGCGCAATCACCTCGGCAGCAGAGCATACGTCTGGAGGCTGCTCGCCAAATACTCTCGACTCTCGAACCTTCTGCTTAACAACCGCTGGGTCAATAGCGGTCTGCTTCGGCAATGATGCGATAATCGACTCAAGGGCTATAATCGCGTTTCTGTGCTGGTTGATAATACCAGCCAATCCTGGGTCTATGCGTGTCATAAATCTAAATGGCGTAGTGTGGCCTAACGACCAAGAACTGAGCCACCGGCGACCGGCGACGCTGACCGCGTAGCGGAACTGCCAGCGCCAACGCCGGTTGGCTCCAGTGATGTGTTAGGCCGCTTGGTTTATCATCGTCTGAATGAGTCGGTGGTTTGGGGATGATGTCCTTGACGAACCAACTAATAATCTGGTCGGCATACCGAAGACAAATGATGGCGAGCGCAACGTGCATGGCAACTCGCAACAATATTAAATAGGCTCCGGCGACTTGTTAGGCGGCATCATGGCACTGTCACTCGATAAAAGCGGCGTGGATAATTAGTTGCTGTCGTGTCTTGGAACTGCAATGAAACAGGTGTAGAGATGTTAGTTAAAATACTCACCCACGCTGTCAGATTCGTTGACGCCTGCACAATGGTTTCCTGCCCGATGCCATTGGTAATTGTGCTGTAAAATGAGCCACCCGTCAGTTGCGATTGTGTGAGACCCAAGCTGGCATTACCTGACTGAAGAATCGTTCCGCCGCTACCCACAGTGATAAATGTGCCATTTCCATATGCTGCGCGAGCCAAGTTCTGTCCCGGTGTTTGAATCCGAAGAGTCCAATTGGTGCCATCTAAAGATGTATCAATGGTCTGATTGTTTCCGCCCCCACTGCCCACGGCAACGAAAACGCCATCGCCGTATGTCACTCCGCTGAGTTCATGAGTTGTTCCGGAAATTTGAATGGACCAAGTGACGCCATCCGACGAGGTGAGGATTGGGGCTTCGGTGCCTGCTCCGTCGCCTGAAACTACAAAGATGCCTTTGCCAAAAACTACTCCCGTCAAGTCACCGGTGGTTCCAGACGTGCGCGTAGTCCAAGCAGTTCCGTTCGGTGATGTGATGATACCACCGCCTTTCGCAACTGCGACAAATGTGCCATTGCCGTAGGCTATGCCTTGAAGTTGGTTCGTTGTGCCAGAGGTTTGGCTGACCCAATTTGTGCCATTGGTCGAAGTGATAACAGTGCCAAGAGATCCTACGGCGTAGAAGCTTCCGTTAATATAGGCAAGCTCGCGCAGAAGATTGGTCGTGCCCGAAGTCTGATTGGCATAAGAAACAAGGTCAGGCGTGGTCACAATCGCGCCAGCAAAACCCGACATCACATATTTTTTGCCGTCATATGCAATCGCGGCGCCAATATTTGTGTTTGCCAAACTGTGGCTGCTCCATGTCATGCCATCTGGCGATGACAGAACAGAGCCGGGAGATTCTGTTGCCACGAAGTTGCCGTTGGCGAAAATAACGCCAAAGATATTGCTTGTCGTTCCTGAATTTTGGGTCGTCCACGAAGCGAGTGGATCGGCGTAGAGCAAAAAGGGCAACAGATATGTCGCCACTATTAATATGGTCTTTTTCATCGTTTACCTTCCATTTCTTGTTTCATTGTTGAACTATTCTCACGGCTGTGCCGCCTAACGACCAAGAACTGAGCCACGGCCACGGAAAGCGTCCGTGAACCAGCGACCGCAGCGCGAAACCGAAAGCGTAAAAGCCGTTGGCTCCAGTGATGTGTTAGGCCACGTTGTGATCATATCTAAAAATAACCCGGCGAACCAAAATCTCCGCCAGCCCAAAGCTCTCAAATCTTACTTGGCTCGGCGAATAAAATCCTGCGGGCTATAATCTTCGCCAGCCAAACTAACTCACTAAAAATCTAAAACCGTCTCGTGGCCTAACG
>JANYCI010000316.1 GCA_025360325.1 Limisphaerales bacterium
ATGTTTTGCACCAGGCCCAGCGCGATCAACGAGCATAGCACTGAAGATCCGCCATAAGATAGCAGCGGCAGTGGGATGCCCGTTACCGGGACGATGCGAATGTTCATGCCGATATTTACGAAAACGTGGCTGAAGAGAAGCGTCACAACGCCCACCGCCACGAGTTTGCCCAGACGATCGCGCGCCCGGCCAGCGGTTCTCAATCCCGTGAAGAGAACCACTGCATACAGCGTCAGCACCACAATGGAGCCGACGAATCCTTCCTCCTCGGCAATGACGGAGAAAATGAAATCATTATGGGCCGCGCCCGACGGCAGAAAACTCAACGCCGTCTGCTTGCCCTGACACCAGCCCTGTCCCCAAAAACCGCCAGACCCAACGGAGATCAAGGCCTGCTGGCCTTGATACGAACGGCGTTTCTGCAACTCGCGCGCCTCTTTTTTTTGCGCGTCGGTGGCGTTCGCGGGCGCAAAATCTTTGCCGAAATAAACCAGCAGCCGTTGCCGCTGATAATCTTCCAGCTTCACCTGCCAGTTCGGCGGCGCGAACAAAACGTCCACCAAAAATAAAGTGCCAAAGACGCTGACCACCAGCGCGAGGCGGATCAAAAATTTTCGCGGTGTGCCCGCCACGAGCATCATCACCAAACCCGTCGGCACCAAAACGAGCGCGGAGCCGAGGTCAGGTTCTTTCATGATGAGCACGAACGGCAGCATCATCAGGCCGATGCTTTTCCAAAAATTCACGGGCAGTTTTAATTCCTCCACCGGACGGCTTAAAAAATTTGCGCCCGCGAGCACGAAGGCGACCTTCGCAAATTCGCTTGGTTGAAATTGATAAAATGGCAGATCAATCCACCGGCGCGCGCCCCAGCCGTGCGTCTGGCCGATGTGCGGAATCAGCACCGCCACGAGACAGATGATGATGCCCCAATACGCCACGAACGACCACCGCGCCAGCGTGTGATAATCCACCACGCACAACGTCACCGCCGCGCCGAGACCGAGCGCATACCAAAAAATTTGGCGCACCCAGATCTGCTGATACCACGCGCGGGTCCATCCGGTGTCATCCGCCAGCGTCGCGCTATACACGAACGCCGTGCCGAGCAACATCAAGCCCAGCACCGCCGCGAATTGCAGGCGATCAAACGGCACGCTCGGTGCGTTGCTGGTGGTGGAGTTCGGAAACATTTTTTAATTTCGCAAATTCATTTTCATTTCACCACCGCCAGCGCAGTAGATGGCGGCGCATTTTCATTTTTCAAAATCGCTTCGTAGATGTCGTGCGCAATCGGCCCGGCCACGCCGCCGCCCGAGCCGGTGTTTTCTGATTCAACCATGACGACGACGGCGTAGTGCGGATTTTCATACGGGGCAAACGAAGCAAACCAGTAATTCCAACCTTTGCTGCGGATTTTATTGGCGGGAACTTGCGCCGTGCCGGTCTTGCCACAAATACGGATTCCATTTACCACGGCGGATTTGCCGGTTCCTTCCGGGTCTTCCGTTTCGGCCAGCATCGCCTCGTGCAAAATTTTCATATTGCGGGCACTCACCCCAATTCGGTCGCGGATGCGGCCGGCGATATAATTGGTGATCACGCCACCAGCGGCTAGGTCTTGCGGCTCGGTGCGGATCACGAGGCGCGGCCAGAAAATCATGCCGCCGTTCGCAATGGCGGAATAGGCCACCGCCATCTGCAGCGGTGTCACGGCGATTTCACCCTGACCAATGCAAAGGTTCGCCGTGTTGCCGTCGCGCCAGCCATGATGCACTTCCGCCAGCGTCGGCAAACTGCCAGCCGTTTCCTGCCGCGTGCGCAAATTGACTTTCTCTCCGAAATGAAATTTCTGCGCCATCGCGAGGATGCGGTCCACGCCGCAGCGCAATCCGTTCGTGATGAAATAAGTGTTGCTCGAGCGCAAGATCGCGCGGCGGAAATCATAGGGTCCCGGCGGCGCGGTGTCCTTGATCGGGTGGCCACGTCCCACGACAATATGTCCATGTCCTGGATCTGCCGGATTTTCTGAATTGTAAATCTCGCGTTTCGGATCCAGCCCCGCTTCGAGACACGCTAAGCCGATGACGACTTTGAAAATGGAACCCGGTGCGTAATTTTCCTGCGTCGCGCGGTTGATGGCCGGACGCAATTTTTCATCATTCAACCAAGCAGACGAATTTTCCCGATAGATCGGATTGACTGCGGGTGAGGAAACCATCGCCAACACATCGCCATTGCGGATGTCCATCACCACGGCGGCGGCGCGGGCATTCGGGCCTTGATGCGCCACGAGAGAATTTTCCGCCGCGCGCTGTAGGTCGAGGTCGAGCGTCAACACCGCGTTACGACCCGGCTCTGGCGCGTTCTCAATATTCTCGGATTGGCGATAGCCGAGGCTGTTGACCAGCACAGATTCTTCGCCCGCGTGCCCGCGCAATTCCGTGTCCAACCCCGCCTCGATACCCAGTTGTCCCTGATAATCCGGCAGCGAATAATTGTAAGCGGGCTTGTCGCCATCCTGTCCCTCATCGCTCAAGGAAACGTAACCAAGCAGATGCGCCGCCGTGGTTCCGTTTGGATAATTCCGCACGGATTCCAGTTCCAGATCCGCGCCCAAACCATTCGTAAAATTTTCCTGAAAACGCGCCACCTGCTTCTCGTCGAGTTTTTTCACGAGCGGATACGGCAGCGCCAGCGACCGCGCATAATGTTTGTTGAAATCCCTGGCATCCAACGTCACCGGCGCGCCGATGATCTCGCTGATGCTCACCGCGCGCGCGCGCGCCACGCGTTCGCGCGCGAGTTGCCGCAGCCGTTCCACTTGATCCGGCGTGATGCGAAATGGTTTTGATTCGGTTTTGGTCAGCGAGCGGCCCAGCGATTTTTCCGCCGCAGAAATTTTTTCCTTCTGCGATTCGCGCGCCCAATGGAGCAGGTTGGTGTAGTCGCTATAAAACGGCTGGCGCAAATCGTCGAGGAACAAACTCAAACTGTAGCGCGGTTGATTTTCCGCGAGCACGCGGCCTTCGCGGTCGAGAATTTTTCCGCGCACGGCGGGCAGGCGAATAGTGCGATACGCCTGCGTCTCCAAATGGTTTTGATATTCTTTCGACGACACAACCTGCACCCACCACAGCCCGGTGAGCAAAATGCAAAAGCCCGCCGCCAACCCTACCGCCACGAGGCGGAGCGAGGGATCGTTCTTTTTCAGTTCGTCAACTACGAGCATTTTACTTGTTGCCACCGAGACACAGAGGACACAGAGAGAAAAAAAACTTCCTCTGTGGGCTCTGTGTCTCTGTGGCCGGTTGTCATTTCAAAATTTTCCCGCGCCGGATTTCGCGATCGAGCCGGAACTGGTTGGTGCTGCGTTCCTGATAGCCGAACGCACCCTGCGCCCAGTCGAGCAACTTAAAAATAAATGGCGCGAGCAGCGCGCTGCCGAGCGACATCACCACGAATTGCCATAACGTGCCCCAGCCGAAAACGGGTTTGTGGCCGCCGCTGAACAACATCAGCAACGTCAGCGCCGGCACCGCCGCGCCGGCGATCGCGCCGAGGACGATTTGCGCGAACGGCAAGTCGCGCAGCACAAGTTCGCGCTGCGTAAAAATCGGGAAGCCCACGGCGAACAGCGGCAAAATGGAAATCCCAAACGGGTTCGCGGAAAATGTGTCCGCCCAGATGCCGCCGAGAATCGCGAGCAGCACGACGGCGAGCAGACGGGCGTTCAGCGCGGCATAGACCATCAGCACTGGCAATACATCCACTTGCGCGCCGAGCAACGAGCGCGGGAACGTCAGCACGCCTTCGGCAAACACGCCGAGAAACGCGCACAGCAAAATCAAAATGGTTTGGAACCAATTCATCTTTATTTTTTTAACGCAAAGACACGGAAGCGGCGGAATGTGTCAGGGGAATAGGAAAAAATTCCCCTGGCAATCATTCCTCTGACACTGCGTTTGGGGTTCAATTTTTTCATGGAAATAAAACCCACACTTGTTCGAGTGAGCCGAGATTCGCATTGAGTTTCACGCGCGCCTCGGTGTAGAGGCCGAATTCCACGGAGCGCGCATCCACGATTTGGCCGATGGGAATGCCTTTCGGAAAAATCCCGCCCAGACCGCTCGTCAAAACATTTTGGCCGGGCTTCAAGTTCGCGCCGCTGGCGAGATAGGTGAGATTCACGCGCGAATTATCCAGCGGGTCGGCGGCGATAACGATGCCATTGTCGCGGGCGCCATTTTCCACGGTGGCGGAGACGCGGCAATTCGGATCGCCGATGAGCACCACTTGTGAACGGGTGAGGCTGACAGAACTGATGCGACCGATGAGTCCGCTTTCGGTGATGACGGGTAAATTTTCGCGGATGCCGTCGCGCGAGCCGAGGTCAATCTGCACCGTGAACCACCAGTTGGCCGGGTCGCGCATGACGACGTCGGCGAGTTTTAATTTCCACGGCTGCGTTTGCTGCCAGCCGAGTAGCGTGTGAAGTTTGTTATTCTCGCGCAGGACGGCGGCGTTCTGGATGGCCTGCGATTTGAGCTGCTGATTTTCGGTGCGGAGAGTGTCAATTTGCTTAAGCAGTTCGCGCCGGGGTAAAACCGAGCTGGCGAGGTCGGCGGGAATTTGTTGCGCGGCTCCGGCGAGGCCGAACAGCGGGAGAAACCAACTGCCGACGGCAAGCTTCAGGCGCGACGTGACGCGGGTAGGGAGGCTCAAAAGAACCAGCACCACCAAGATCACCGCGCCGAGCGCGAGATAATTTTTTTGTTTGAACATTCCGCTACGTCACGGCTTGCGCCGTTGTGCGGTGAACGTGCCCGTCTTCGCTAAAAGCTTCGACGTGGCCTGCGGGAAGAATCAGTATTTGGCGTTGGTCGCGACGCGTTTCAGGAATTCGATTTCCTGCAACACGCGACCTGTGCCTTCCGCGACCGCACTCATGGGGTCGTCGGCGAGATGCACAGGCAGGCCGGTTTCAGCGGCCACGAGACGGTCAATGCCCCGAATCAGCGAGCCGCCGCCAGCCATCACCAAGCCCCGATCCACGAGATCGGAGGCGAGTTCCGGGGGGCAGCGTTCCAGCGTGATGCGGATGGATTCGAGAATGCTCGAAAGCGGTTCTTGCAGCGCCTCGCGAATTTCTTCGGAACGGACATTTAACGTTTTCGGAAGTCCCGTGCTTAAATCACGGCCTTTGAC
>JANYCI010000322.1 GCA_025360325.1 Limisphaerales bacterium
CAGCGTGAACGTGTCGCCCGACTGAAGTGCGTCACCGACATTAGTGACGGTGAGCGTGCCGCCGTAGTTCACCGTCGTGAGGCCGGATACTTTGTTCGCCGTCTGCGCGTTGGTGCGGTTCAGGTTGAACACCGCATTGCCGGCGAGTGTGAGAGCATTGCTGATGGTCAACGTGGCGATGTTGCCGCCGCCGGAACCGGATTGCAACGTGCCGCCCAACGCCACGGTCGTCGCGCCGTTGAGCGTGCCGGCGCCGGACAAGGTGGTGTTAGTATTCACCGTGACAATGTTGGTTCCGAGAACGCCGCTGACAAGCAGCGTGCCGCCGTTCACCGTCGTTGCACCAGAGTAAGTGCTCGTGCCGCCCAAGGTCGTAACGCCCGCGCCGGATTTGGTGAGGCCGCCATCCGCCGTCGCGCCGAGTGCGGCGTCGTGCAGGAGCGCCGCCGCGATGGTAACGTTGAAGCCAGCATCATTGAACAACGCGCCGCCGGTGGAGACATTCGCTGTGAGGCCGGAGAGCGACGGGAAGAAAGATGCGCTCGCGGCGTTGGCCATGATCGTGCCGCCATTGAGCGAAAGCGTTTCCGCATTGGCTGCCGTCTTGATGAACGCACCGACCGCCAGCGTGCCGCCATTCAGACTCACGGAACTGGAGGCAACCGTCGTGCTAAGGAAGTCAAAGCTGCTCGTGCCCGTGTTCAGACTCGCGCTGTCCTGCATCGTCAGCGCCACGCTGGAATTGATGGCACCGCCTTCACCGAGTTTGAAACCGGCGGAGAAATTTCCCGTGGCTGTGTCCTTCATCGTGAGGCTCGCCGGATTGCCCGTCGAGCGACCGATCAAACTGGCGACCGTAGATGACATCGCGGAACTGCCCGCATAGACAATATTGCCGCGCGTGGGCCAGAGATTTTTGCTGCCGGTGTTCACCGTCGCATTGCTGAACACCAGCGTCGCGCCAGCACCGGAAGCCATGAAACGGAAGTTCGCACTGCCGCCGGTCGCCGTCGCCGTGCCGGTGTAAGTGCCGACGGCGCTTGCGTCAGGAACATCCATGGACTCGAACGTCTGCGTGACCGTGAAGCCGTTCGCAACGCTGACGCCGTTGGCAATCTGCAGTGTGCCGGCGGCGGTGATGGCCGTGGTTCCCGCGCCGAGGTTGTTGCCGAGCTTCAGCGCACCCGCACTGATGAGCGTAGCCCCCGTCCACGAACCGACTCCATTCAGTGCCAGAACGCCCGAGCCGGCCTTGGTCAGACCATAATTATTCCCACCGTCGCCAACGTTGCCAGTGAGGGTCGCGGTGATGGTGTCCACCGTGATGGTGCGCGTGCCGTTGGCGAGAGTCCACGCGCCGCCACCACTGAAGGTGATAGCCGCTGTCGTGGCCGAGCCGAGCGTGAAGTCACCGTTCACGAGGATGGAAGAATTGTTTGGCGTCCGCGAACTCGAGGTGGTTGTGCGAATCGCGCCGCCGTTGATGACGAGCGAACCCGCGCCGAGACCGCCACTGCTCTTGTTGAACGCAATCGTGCCGGCGTTCAAGGTTAGGTTGGTGTAAGTGCTGCTCGCCGTGCCTTCATCAGTCTGGAAAGTTCCCGCGCCATTTTTTACCAGTGAACCGCCGCCGGAAATTGGCTGCGCCGGATAATCCAGCGTGATGCCCGCGCCGACATCAATCGTGGCCGTGTTCGTGACGGTGATGCCGACGTTGGTGGGCAACGTGATCGTGGCCGCGCCGTTCGTGGCGAGCAGCGTCGCGCCGTTGATGGTCAACTGATCTGGTGTGGCGCTGCCGGGATTGCCGCCAACATTCGCGCCGGCGCTGATGGCGAGCGTGCCGGCGTTCACAAAAGTTTTTCCGGTGTAGTTGTTATTGCCGCCGAGCGCGAGCGTGCCGGAATTTTGTTTCGTCAGCGAACCCGTGCCGCTGATGACCGCGTTGTTCGAGCCGTTCACGGCTTGGTCAAAGACTAGCGCGGCGGCATTGTTGATACTGCCGATGAGCGTGGCGTGATTGCCCTGCAATGTGCCGCCGCTGACGACAATGCCGCCCGTCGCGGCGTTGGTGGTGAGCAACGTGAGCTTACCGATGCCAGCTTTGGTGAGCGTGCTGCTGCCGGTGATGCTGGCACCGGCGAGCGTGTAGTCTTTCGTGCCGTTGGTGAAGAGGATGCCGATGGGGTTGACGTTTGTGGTCAGCGTGACGGTGAACGGCCCGGCACCGCTGGCGGTGTCATCGAACTGCGCAAGATAGCTGTCAAGCCAGTTGGTCAACCCGCCGGCGATGACGTTCGTCCAGTTGATGCTGGTGGCATCCCAGTTGCCGGTGCCGGCGGTCCAGACGAGGCTCGGGATGATGACGTTGGTCACTATGAGGACAATCTGTTTGTTGGCGGTGTCGTTGCCGATGTAGCCATAGACGCCAAGTGGGAGTGACAGCACGTTGGTGTTCGCCAAGCCGGTCTGCGTGCCGGTGTATTTGATCAGCGGATAAGTGCCGACCGGAATCGTCGTGCTGCCGCCGTTGATGAGGAAGTTCAACGTGCCGCTGATGGTGACGCTGTTTTGCACCTGCAACGGTGCGACCGTGGTGCTCGGCGTATTCGCGCCGAAATTGAAAACCGCCGTTTCCGTGCCTGCCGCGTAGGTGAGATTAGTGCAAGTCCAGATGCCGCCGGACACCGTGACGTTCACACCATTGGTCGCGCCAGAGTTGACCGTGACGGCGCTGTTGGAGCAGGAACCGCCGGTGACGCCCATCAGCGAGCCAGAAGCGACGGTCGTCGCACCCCAGTAGGTATTGTTGCCAGACAGCGTCAACGCCGCCGTGCCGATCTTGGTCAGCGAGACGAAATTTGTAACCGGGCGATCCGAGATAATGCCCGAAAATGTGCTGTCAACATTTTTGGAGCCGATGAAATAGGGCACAGTGCCGACTGCGGCGACGGCTGTCTGGCAGGCGTTCACAGTTCCCGATCCGGTCAATGCTCCGAGGTAGCAGTTATGGCTGTTGTCACGCGGATTCAAACTGCCCGTGCCAATGACATTGAAGGTGGCATTGCTGCCGCCCACTGAAACCGTGCCGGAGCTGGTGGAAAAGCGCAGTTGCGCGCCCGAATTGATCTGCACTGTGCCGGTAAAATTGCTGAACATCTGGAAGGCACCGGCATAACTGATTGAGCCGGGAGCAATCAGGACGCTGCTTGAATCACCGGAGGTGATGTAACCGGACGGCCCTGATGAAAGTGTGTTGGCCGTGATCGTAGCCGTTGCGCCCGCACCTATGATAAAGTTGTTGCCGGGAGTAAATCCGGTGGAGCCGGTTCCCAAACTGAATGTTGTGCCGGTGTTCAGCGTGACCGTTGACGAACCCAGGCTCGCGGCGTTCGCCAGCGCCAGCGTGCCGCCATTCACCGTGATGCTGCCAGCATAGGTGGTGTTGGTCGTGGCAACCGTCAGTGTGCCGGGACCATTTTTGACGAGCGGCCCGCTGCCAAGAATGACGCCAGCCAAATTCGTCGGTGAAATGGTGTAGCTCTTGTTCGTCAGGTTCGCCGTGATGCTTGTCGGGGTGATGTTCACACCCGATGAAATGGTAATCGGGGTGACACCGCTGGCGGTGTCGTCCAGCACCACCGCGTCGCCGTCCAGATAGTTCACCGACGTGCCGCCGCTGTTTTTCCAGTTTGCTGTGACATTGATGTCCCAGCCACCGTTGCCCACGGCCCATTGCACCGCATTGCCCACGGTGACGACGAGGTCAATGGAGCTGTTCGCCACGTTGTTGGAAATCGTCGCCGACATTCTCGACGGCAGGCTCAACGCCACCGTCGGCGGCGTGCCGGACAATGTGCCGGTGTATTTGATGAGCGGATACTGACCGACGGTGGTGGCCCCGGCGGCTCGCACGATGATGTTCGGCGTGCTGCTCAAGGTCAGGTTGCCATTCACCAGCAACGGCGCGGTCGTGGTGCTGGGCGCGAAGCCGTTGAAGTTAAAATCCGCGTAGGTCGTGCCTGCGCTGAACGTCAGGCTGCTGCCGACGAACTGCCCGCCCGCCGAGGCCACCGACACGCCGTTGGTCGCGCCGTTGGCGATGGTGACCGCGCTGTTGGAAAGACTGCCGGCAGTGGAACCAATGAATTCACCGGCACTGACCGCCGTGGCGCCTGTGTAGGTGTTGACGCCGGTCAACGTGGTCGCGCCGGAACCGATGAACGTCATGCCGCCGGAAGTGTTGGCGGCGGTGTTGATGGTGAAACCGCTGGCGGCAACGCCCGCACCGCCACCGAACAGCGTGACCGTCGTCGGGGCCACGGTGTAAAGACCAGGGCTGGTGACCACGATGCTCGCCACCTTCAAAGTTTTGCCGCTGCCATCATCAGCCATGACCGCGTAAGCCGTCGCGCCGCCGCCGGTGCCGCCGGTGATGACGACCAGCGGTGCGCCAATATAATTTGAACCTTGAGTTGAGGGGCCGGAGATGGAAGTGACTCCCGTGCCCGTCGGCGCGAGCAACGGCCGGCCGAGCGTGACCGCCACGCCGCTGTTATCAATCGTGCCGCCGCTGCTGTAAACATTGATCGCATCCACGCCGCTGTCATTGAATAACGGATTGGCCACCGTGGTGTTGGCCTTGAGTTTGCCGCCGTTGAAATTGAAATGCAGCGTCGGATTGAGCGACGTTCCCAAAATACGGCTCGTCGTCAGCGTGCCGTTCGCCAAAAGATTCACCACGCCCAGTTCGCCCGCGACGTTGGCCGTCTGCGCCATGTTCACGCCTTGGCTCGCGTTGTTGAGAGTGGTGACGCTGGCCGCGCCGGTTCCGCCACCGACGTTGAGCACTGCTTGTTGCGCGGCTCCGGCCGTGCCGGCCGCCAACGTGAACATACGGATGTCCGTGCCGACGGAAACGGTTCCACCCATGACATTCAAGATGCCGGAGCTGGTCGCCGAGCCAGCGGTGATATGAAGTTGTTCCGTGGAGGTCAACGTGCCGTTGGTCATGTCAAACACACCAAACGTGTCGGCCAAGCTCGCGCCGATGGCCGGACGCGCTGCCGTCACGCTGCCGCCGGTCAGCCGGTAATAACCTTTGCCGCCGGTCGTGGAACCGACGCGGAGATTGTCAATGCCCGCCGCCTGACTCAACGTGACCGTGCCGCCGCTTTGATAAACCGCGCCGTCACCCGCCGCGCCATCACCAACAAACAAATTCATGCGCGGAACGGTGGCTCCCGTCAAAATGTTGAGCACGCCCCTGCCGGCGGTCTGGCCGATGATGACGTTGTTGACCGTGACGGCGTTCGCGCCGAACGTGCCCGAAAGCGTGAGCGTGCCGCCGTTGTTCACAAAAAATCCGTTCGTGACGCCCAAACCGCCGGTCAGGTTGAGCGTGCCGCCGCTGACGGTGGTGTTGCCGGAATAGCTGTTGCCGGCATTGGAAAGCGTCCAAGTGCTGCTGTTGGCTTTCGTGATCGTGAGAACATTCAGGTTGTTGGCAATGACGCCGGTAATCGTGTTGCCCGTATTTGTGCCGTCGAGCTGCAACGTTTTCGGATTGCTGCCGCTGGCGATGGAAACCGATCCCAAAGAAAGACTCGCGGTGGTCGGGTTCACAATCGTTGTGCCCGCCATGCCCGCGTTCAAGCTCGCGGAGCTAAACGTGATGGACGGACTGCCGCTGGCGACGTTCGGGCCTTTGACAACGTTGAGCGTGGCGTTGCCGGTGCCCAGCAAACCAAGCGAGTGATTGATGCCCACGCTGCCCGTCTTCACGTCCGCGGCAATCGTGCTGCCGATGGCGGTGGAACCGAAGTTGACCGGGTAAGCCGCATCGCCGCCATCGGTCTGCACATCCAAGGTGGTTGTGCCCGCCGTGCCGCTGAATACAACGCCACCCGTCGTCGTGATGGCATTTGAGTGCGCAATAATCAACGTGCCGCCGCTGATGGTCGTCGCGCCGGTGAAATTATTTGAGTTGGAAAGTGTCAGCATATTGGTGCCGAGGTAAGTGAGGGCGGCAGCGACGGTATTGCCCGTGTTGTTGTTTGAAATGGAGCCACTGATGATGACGGGAGCGATGTTGGTAATGGTCAGCGCACGGCTGACCGTGGTGTTGTCATCGGAAAGAAAAATACTGCCCGCCAATGTCGTCGTGGCCGTGTTCGCCACCGACAACGTGCGGCTGCCACCGGAGTTGGTGAGTCCGCCGTTGAACGTGAGATTGTTCGCCCCGCCAAGCGTGGACGAGGCCGTCAATCCAGCCGCGTTCGCCAGCACCCGCGCGCCGTTACCAGCGGTAAGCGTGCCGCCGTTGAGCGCCAAAGTTCCCGTGCCGAGCGTCGTGTCTGTGCCGATGGTCAGCGTGCCCGCATCCACCGATGAACCGCCAGTCCATGTTCCCGCAGCCGCATTCAAGACCAAAGTTCCCGCCCCGGCTTTCGTAAGTTTTTTTGCACCTCCCGCATCGGTCACGCTGCCACCGAGCGTCAGCGTGTTGCTGTTCACCGTAATGGTGCGGTTCGCGCCGCTGACCGTCACGATGCCCGATCCAAAATTAAAACTATTGCTGCCCACGAACGTCGGACTGCCGCCGCTCAAGGTCAGGGCGTTATTGTTCGCGTTGGAAATCGCGCCGCCGCTGGTGTTGTCAAAAAACCCGTTGCCGCCCACGGTGAAAGTTCCCGTGCCGATGGCGTTCGTCGTGTTGATGTTGATCGTCGCCGTCGAGCCAAGCGTCGTGCCGCCGCTGTAAGTATTCGCGCCCGTCAGGGTCAGCATATTCGTGCCGCTCTTAGCCAGCGTGCCGGAGCCTGTGATGTTGCCGCTCAAAACCTGGTTGTTGGTGCTGCTGATGATCAAGGCACCATTGTCCGTGATTGCCCCCGCATACGTCCCGCTGCCGAGCCGGCCTGCGCTGCCCACTGTCACCGTGCCCGCGCTGATGGTCACGTCACCGGTGAATGTGTTCGTGCCATTCAAAACCGTCGTGCCGGTGCCGAGCTGCGTCAGCGCCATTTTGCCGCTGCCGCTGAAATCAGAAATGACATTGTTAAACGTCACCGTGTTCGTGCCGGAAATATTGACCGCGCGAACCGCCTTGACCGCGTCCGCCGAGGTCAACGTGCCGTTAAACGTCAATGGCCCCTGCGCCGTGTTGGTGTTCAAATTGATGTTGAGAACGCCATTCGCTCCGTTGTTGTTGCCATCCACGATGGGAAAATTAATCGTCTGGTTCATGAATGCGCCTTCGTTTTGGATATTAGGGTCATTGCTGCTAATATCGTAAAACGTAATGGAATTTCCGTAGAGGTTATACGCGCTCGCACCGCTCTTGAAATAAATCTGGAAACCGCCGCTCCCGGTCGCAAAGTCATTGGTGCTGGTGTAGCCACCGACGGCCGCGCCATCAAAGTTTAAATAGTTTTGCAGGCTGGGAATAGACGAACCCAGGCCACCGCCGCCGGAACTCAAGGAAAAATTATTATTGTAAGTCCAATACGCCCCAAAAAATGTCGGCGACGTGTCGCGCCCCACCCAGTAGTAGGTGGTCTGCGCACTGGCAAAGTTTGTCAAGGCACAGAAAAGAACGGCCGTCAGGAAAAAAAATCCCGTCGACGGGTGGCGGCGAACAGGGGTGGAGGATTGAAGCTTCATTTTTTGATGGGGATTGGGTGTTTCTAAAATTTGGGCCTGGCCAGTGCCACGGAAAAAAAGGGCTTGGATGATGATTGGTTTTTTTCGCCCAGAAAACATCATATATTTGATGCGGTCGGAAACGAGATAGGATTGCCTCAAGTTAAGGCACGACTTAGAAATCTCAACCGCTTTCCACGTCTACGGCCATCACCAGTTTTGGTGATGGGGCAAATTATTCATGTAAAAAGCCCCGAACTTTCGTCCGGGGCTTTTGAGTCAAAATTTGCCAGTTTAAACAATCTGCGGCTGCACCATTTCGGGGTCAACGCCGAAGTCTTTGATGGCTTGCGCGACGACTTTGCGGTCAATCAATTTCTTTTCCGCGAGCGCGTAGAGCGTGCCGATGACGGTGCTTTCCACATCCACACCGAAGAAGCGGCGCAAACGGGTGCGCGTGTCGCTGCGACCAAAACCATCCGTGCCGAGCGTGAACAAGCCACCGGGAACCCACGGCGCGATTTGATCCGGCACAGTGCGGATGTTGTCCGACACGGCGACGAATGTCCCCGGCTCGTTCGCAAGAATTTCTTCGACGTAATTTTTCTTCGGCGTTTCCAGCGGGTGCATCATGTTCCAACGCTGGCAACGCAAGGCATCGGTGCGAAGCAGTTTGTAACTCGTCGCGCTCCACACGTCGGCGCTCACGCCGTATTTCTCCGCGAGAATTTCCTGCGCGGCGAGGGCGGAACGCAAAATGGAACCGCTGCCGAAAATGTGCGCCTTGATTTTTTTACCTTCAACGCCGGGTTTGAATTTATACAAGCCTTTGAGAATACCGTCTTCCACGCCCGGAGGCATCGCTGGCTGGATGTAATTTTCGTTATAGACCGAGAGGTAATAAAAAATTTCCTCGTTCTCGACATACATCCGGCGCATCCCGTCGCTGATGATGACGGCGAGTTCAAACGCAAACGCCGGATCGTAAGGCAGGCACGTCGGAATCGTGCTGGCGTGCAGCAGGCTGTGACCGTCCTGATGTTGCAAGCCCTCGCCGTTGAGCGTCGTGCGGCCAGCGGTGGCGCCGAGCAAAAAGCCCTTCGCCTTAATGTCGCCCGCGAGCCAGAACTGATCACCGACGCGCTGCAAACCGAACATCGAGTAGTAAATGTAAAACGGAATCGTCGGCACGCCGTGCGTGGCGTAGCTCGTGCCAGCGGCGATGAAAGACGCCATCGAACCAGCTTCGCTGATGCCTTCTTCGAGAATTTGTCCGTCCTTCGCCTCGTGATAATAAAGCAACGATTCTTTGTCCACCGGGTCGTAGAGCTGGCCTTTGTGCGAATAAATTCCGATCTGCCGAAAAAACGCATCGAGGCCGAACGTGCGCGCTTCGTCGGGAATAATCGGCACAATGTTTTTGGCAATGCCCTTGTGCTTGAGCAACGCGCGGAGAACATTTCCGAACGCGGTCGTCGTAGAAATTTCCGAGTTCGACGGTTTGAAAAAATCCACGAAGTATTCCAGTTTCGGCACGTCGAGCTGCACCGGCTTGAATTTCCGCTGCGGCACAAAACCACCGAGCTTGGCGCGGCGTTCGAGCAAATATTTTATCTCCGGGCTGTCCACCGGCGGACGATAAAACGGCGTGTCCGCAATGACATCGTCGCTGATGGGAATGTCGAAACGTCCGCGAAATTCGCGAAGTTCCTTCTCATTCATTTTTTTCTGGTTGTGCGTGATGTTGCGACCTTCGCCGGCTTCACCGAGGCCGTAGCCCTTTACCGTCTTCGCTAAAATCACCGTCGGACGACCTTTGTGTTCCACCGCTTGCTTATAGGCGGCATAAACTTTTTTTGTGTCGTGACCGCCGCGCAGCAGCTTGTGGATTTGCTCGTCGGACAAATGGTTCACGAGTTCGAGCAGTTCGGGATACTTGCCGAAAAAATGTTTGCGCGTGTAGCTGCCGGGTTCGACGCAATACTTTTGGTATTCGCCGTCCACACATTCTTCCATGCGCTGAAGCAGCAAACCGGATTTGTCGCGCTTGAGAATTTCATCCCACTCGGTTCCCCAAATCACTTTGATGACGTTCCAGCCCGCGCCACGGAAAAGACCTTCGAGTTCCTGGATAATTTTTCCATTGCCGCGCACCGGACCGTCGAGCCGTTGCAAATTGCAGTTGATGACCCAGATCAAATTATCCAAACCTTCGCGCGCGCCGAGCGTGATCGCGCCGAGTGATTCGGGTTCGTCCGATTCGCCGTCGCCGACGAAGCACCAGACTTTCGGCTCCTCGCCGCTGATGAGGCCGCGCGCTTTCAAGTAGCGATTGAACCGCGCCTGATACAGCGAACCAATCGGGCCAAGACCCATCGAGACCGTCGGGAATTGCCAGAACTCCGGCATCAAATACGGATGCGGATACGACGACAACCCGCCGCCGGGCGCGAGTTCCTGCCGGAAATTTTGCAACTGCGTTTCGCTCAAACGGCCTTCGAGAAAGGCGCGCGCGTAAATCCCCGGCGCGGCGTGACCCTGAAAATAAATTTGGTCGCCCGTGAAATTTTCCGTGGCCGCCCTGAAAAAATGGTTGAATCCGATTTCGTAAAGCGTCGCCGCCGACGCGTAACTGGAAATGTGTCCGCCCACATTTGTCGTGGAGTTCGCCTTGACGACCATCGCCATCGCATTCCAGCGCATCAAACTTTTGATGCGACGTTCCACGCGCCAGTCGCCGGGATACTTGGGTTCGTCCTCGGCGGGAATCGTGTTGACGTAAGGCGTCGTCGCACCGAACACCGGGCGCGGCGTGGCGCGCAACTGCGTGGCAAGTTTTTCGAGCAACTGCGCCGTGCGCTCCGGCCCCTGGTTTTCCAGGGCCAGCTCAAAGACGGACTGCATGGACTCCGACCATTTGTCGCCATTCGTGGCCGTGGCCGTGGTGCGGGAATCGTAAATTTCTTTTTTAGAGGCTTTCACTAGGATAAAATCGTTAAACGAACATGAAAATAGTTCGCCCAAATTAAAACGAATCCGATGCCTCATTGCCAGCGAAATCACCAACCCACGGCAAATCTTCCTGACACTTGCAGATTCAGATTCAGCGGGGCGCAGGTAGGGCGCGTCGCTCCGCGCG
>JANYCI010000324.1 GCA_025360325.1 Limisphaerales bacterium
GCCGCCAAATTCCGGCGTGAAATTAAAATCAAAATCATGGAACACCGTGCCGGAAATGATCGGGCGTGCGCGGCGAATCAGAAAACCATCGTTGCCGTTCACGTTGCCGTCGTTAAAAAACGTCCGGCTGTCCAGTTGCGCCACGCCGTGCAGTTGGATGACAAAATTGGTGTCGCCCGACGCCAGATTGAAACCGCTTGCGCCCAACGTAATTTTCGGCGCGGTCTTAGCGGCAGCCGTCGCCGCCTCGCCGTCTATTTCCCGCTCACGTTGGAGCACGCGGACTTTTTGATCGAGATCGGCGAGTTGTTTTTTCAACGCTGCGAAATCCGCATCGCTGACTTCCACCGCTTGCGCCACGGAAACGAGTCCTGCGCTAATCAAGGCCACTGTGATTTTGTTTTTTAATTTCATGCTCGTCTGTTTTTTTAATAACGACTTTAATAGTCGTCTTTGTTTTCAAATAAAAAACTGAATTCAATTCAGCTTTTTTCGTCGTTTACCTTGGCTTCAATTGTTTGAAACCAAAATCTAATAACGACTCGTTATGTCGTTATATTGCCAGATGAAAAAAAAATGTCAACGGGCAATATAATTTTTTTAAATCCCTTCGCCGCCAATAAATCCGCTGGAAATTTCGCTGCGAGTGAGCGGCAGACCTTTGGCGACCTGGGCGAGCGTGGCGCGATCCATCAAATTGGCGACGTAATTGCGCGCGTCAAAAAAAACGCGGCGGAACCGGCAGACGGATTCTTGCGAGCAGCGCGCATAGCCCGTGACCGAAACACAGTCAATGGGCGCAAGGATTCCATCGAAGTGCCGCACGATTTCGCCCATCGTAATTTTCGTCGGATTTTTGGCGAGAACGTAGCCGCCGCGAATTCCCGCCGTGCTTTCCACCCAGCCCTGCGATTTGAGCGCGAGCATGATTTGTTCGAGAAAACGTTTCGGCACATCGTTGCGCCGGGCGAGTTCGCGGATGGGAATGGGCGAGCTACCGTAATGTTCCACCAACGTGAACATGGCGCGCAGGGCGTAATCCGTCTTCTTGGAAACTCGCATCGCAAAAACGATAAACCCGGTTGATTTTTAGTCAATCGGGTAATTTCGTTTGCAGCGAGACTTAACTGACGATACGACCACCTTCGTTGAGGAAGATGCCTTTGAAATTCATCTCCAGCGCCTGCGCGTTTGAGGCTTTGGCCAGCGCTTCTTTTTCCGTGATGCGTCCGGCCTTCACCAAATTAAAGAGCGACTGGTTGAACGTGCACATTCCATCGTCCGAACCGGTCTCGATGGCGGCGGTCAATTTTTCGAGGCGATTTTCTTCGAGCATTTTTTTCACGAGCGGCGAGTTCACCAAAATTTCTAGCGCGGGAGTCATCTTGCCATCCACAGTGGGAACCATGCGTTGGCAGACGACGCCGCGCAAGGTGCCAGAAAGTTGTCGCCGCGCTTGCTCACGATCATCGGCTTTGAAGAAATCCAAAATGCGCGTGATGGATTGCGCGGCCGTCGTCGTGTGCAACGTGGAGAAAACGAGATGCCCGGTATCGGCGGCACTCATCGCGGCGGTGAACGTGGTGGCGTCGCGCATTTCGCCGAGCATGATGATGTCCGGGTCCTGGCGCAGAACGTGTTTCAACGCGCCGTAAAACGAGGCAGTGTCCAAGCCGATTTCGCGTTGCTCGATCACGGATTGGTTATCTTCAAAAACAAATTCAATCGGGTCTTCCAGCGTGATGATGTGTTTTTTGTAATTGGCATTGATGTATTCCAGGAGCGCCGCGAGCGTCGTGGATTTGCCAGAGCCAGTCGCGCCGGCGATGAGCACGATGCCGCGCGGAGTTTCGGCGAGCGACTTGATACTCTCCGGCAGACCGAGCGCTTCAAAGCTCGGCACGGTAGCCTTCACATGGCGCATGGCGAGTGCCCAAGTGCCGCGCTGTTGAAAAACATTCGTGCGGAAACGGCCCACGTCCGGGATGTAATAGGAGAAGTCCACCTCGCGATCTTCCTCCAATTTTTTCTTCATGTGCGTCGGCACGATGGTTTCAATGACGCGGTTCATCCAGTCCACGGTTGGATTTGGACATTCGACGGCGACGAGTTCGCGGCTGATGCGGAAGATGACCGGCGTGCCGACCTTGACGTGGATGTCCGACGCATTGCCGGACACGGCGATTTTCAAAATTTTATTAAACAATTCCATGCGCGAAAAATTAACTTAAATTCTAACGAACGCCAGCGGAGAAAAATGCCGGTGTCAGCACAATTTCAAAGCTGGTGGGGCGAGCGTCCTCGCGAACCGATGTGCGCCAAACAGTTCTCGCGGCTCGCGCGGACGCTCGCCCCACCAAATTATTAAGCCTTTCACAAACTCCGAACCACAGCATGGAAATGAAGCGGCTTTTTTCCTTTTGCAACTTCTCCGCCGCTGGCAAATTTTCCGCGTGGGAATCTCCTTGCAGCAATTCGAGCAAATGAAGAAACGCGTGGTCGGCAAACCGGCGCGGGAAATTTCGCTGCCCATCACGC
>JANYCI010000340.1 GCA_025360325.1 Limisphaerales bacterium
AACGTGATGCCAGATGCCGTCGTTGATGGAAGTGGTGGAGACAATCGTCGTGTCGGGATTGCCCACGCCGAACGCGGCCTTTGCGCCGACGAGCGCGGTGCCGAAGTCGTCGCCGGTGCCGGCCATTTCGCCATCGAGCAAGCCTTTGCCCGCCCACCATTGCGAACCGCCGCCGCTGTCAGTGGTCTTCACCCAAAACGCCAGCGTGAAGTTGTTGCTGACAGAAAGCGGAATCTGGGTGTAGCCGCTCGTGCCATCGAAGCTGATCGCGCTGCTATCTACTTTGCCGGCAACGTAACTGAACGTGCCGCCGTTCGTGCCGTGGTTGGCGAAGCCGCTGCTGTCTTGCGCGTTGTTTTCAAATTTATACCAGCCGACCAACAACCCCGGCACGGTCACGGCAAATGTTTCGGTCACGGGCGCAATGCCGTTGTCCACCGTCACGGTAATCATCGCCGAACCAAATTGTCCGGCGAGCGGCGTCACGGTGACCGTGCGATTCGCGCCGCTGCCGCCGAAGACGATGTTCGCGTTGGGCACAAAATTGGTATTGGACGAGGTGCCGGTCACGACGAGCGAACCCGGCGCGACGCTGGCATCGCCAACGGTGAACGCAATCGGCCCGGTGGACGTGTTGATGGGAATGATGACATCGGCAATCGCGGAAACCGTCGGCGGCACCAGCGTGTTGATCCATTGCGCGAGCACGGCAATGTAGTTTGTATCAATCGTGTTCTTGGCGAGCGGCGGCATTTGCAGCGGCGTGCCAACGTTGTTGTCGCGCAAGTAGAGCAGCGAGTGCGCGAGGTCGCCGGGCGCGACGACGAGCGCGTTGGAAATTCCCTGCGTGTTTTGCACCGGGCCGGAGATGATGCCCTGGCTGGCGAGCGGCGTGTCAAAACGCGCATCAAAATTCGCCTGCACGCCGCCGCCGGGACGATGACAGTGCGCGCAGTTTGCATCGAGATAGGAACGAACGCGCGTCGCAAGCGTGGCGTTGGTGTCGCTGATGGGAACGGTTTTCAAGTAAGTGGGAATCGCGACTTCATTGATTGGCGCGCTGAAAAGGCCGTATTGATTCCAAATGCGAAGCTGGTTGTCATTCGTGCCGAGCGCGGGATAGGAATAATTCCCGTTAAGTTGTCGCGTCTTCACGCCGAGCACGCCGCCGGCAGCAATCGTGTGGCACGTCAGACAATCCGACCGGCCCGGATATGACCACAACTGCGTGCGCGTGCCGGTGGCGGTGGTGATGGTGATGTTCTCGTTAGTAAGCGTCGGCACGAGGTCAGCATCGCTGTTGTCGGCGCGCCATTTGTATCCCGCTCCGTAAGCGAGCCCGTTTGTGCCGATGACGAGCAGGCGCGTTTCGAGGCGCTTGAGCTGGCTGGGATTCGTGTCGTTCGTTGCGAGCGCAAAATGTTTCACAAACACGATGCCGTTGGGAAATGACCATTCGCCATTGGTCGCGAACGTGACGGCGGCGTTCGTGGCCAGCGCCATCCAGCGGGTTTTCACTGCGGCATCCGACCACAGCGGCGAATTCACCGTGTAAGGAATCAAACCAGAATCGGGCGCGAGTGTCGCGAGGTTGGTGAACACGCCGGTTTGCGACAATAATGCGGGCAATGGCCGGCTCGCCGTCGGCTCGCCGTGCGCGAGCTTGTAAATTTGTCCGCCGACGCTGCTCATCTGACACATATAAATTTCGCCGTTTGCATCGAGGCCGAACGAGGAAAGGCCGACATAACTGGAACCGGAGTTTGGTCCGGCACCAGCGGGGATCGTGCCGATTTGCAGCTTGGTCGCGGGCGTGGTGGATTCGTCCATCACCCAAATTTTCCGCGCCACGTTGTCGCCGAAAATATATTTCCCCCCGAGTTCCGCCGCGAACTCGCTGCCGCGATAGACATGGCCGCCGATGACGGCATTGCCTTCACTGTGCGTGTAATCAAGAACCGGACGACGATTAATACCGATGTAAGGCGGCGTCAAGTCACCACCCAAACCTTCAATGGTGCTCCACTGAAAATTCAAACCGGACTCGCCCGGCAGCATCACATCAATCTCCTCGCGCGAACCTGCGCCGACGTCGCCGAGATAAATTTTTCCCGTCGGTGGATCAATCGTCATGCGGTGCGGACTGCGCAGACCGAGGCAGAAAAATTCTTCCATCGCATTCGCCACGCCAACAAACGGATTGTCGTTCGGGATGAAATAATTGGTCGTCGTGCCGAGCTTGGGCTGGCGCGGAATGGCATGACTAATTGCACCACCGCGTTTGTCCACATCAATGCGGAACACGCCGGATAAAAGGTTGTTGGTGATCGTCTGCGTCGGGTAACGCTCATCGTCGCCGTCGGTCCAATAAAGAAATCCGTTTGTAGGGTGAAAGAAAAGTCCGCTGCCGTTGTGCCAGACGCTGTCAGCGGACTGATCCACCAGCACCAGTTCGGAAGCGAGCGACGAGAGGCCGTTCGTCATCGTGAAGCGCGACAAACGGTCGTGGTATTTGCCGGGCGAGTATTCTGTCGGACGCGTGGTCGGACTGCCAACCACGGTGCCGTTCGTGACCCAAGTGTAATAGACATACATGAAGCCGTTCGTCACGAAGCCCGGATGAAAGACTACGTTCATCAGTCCCGAGTCATCCCAGCCCTGGCACTGTCCGCTGATGTCGAGCACGAGCTTCTTGGTTGAGGTATTGGAGTTGTTCACGAACGTCCACACACGGCCTTCGCGTTCAAACACGCAGAGCAAGTTTGTTCCGGGCACGGGCAGAAGCCCAAGCGCATTGGTGAACAACAAATTTGCAAATGCGGGAACGACGGCCCAGTTCGCACTCGTCGTCGGTGCGGTCTCCGGCATGATGTTGTTTAGAAACGCGGCCATCGGTGGACGCGAATTCGTTCCGGGTGGTGGCAAAGAACCATCCGTCAGATGCACGAGAAAAGTCGCGTCGAAGTTGGTGGTCGCGCCGAAAGTGATCGCGCCGCTGCCCGTGGGAAACAAACCGATTTGACCGCCGGAATAGGAATTGCCCGAAGCATTCGCCACCTGCATATAGCCGCTGCCCGAAGTGCCGGCTGCATTTCGCGCACGGATGCTGTAAGCGTAAGCTGCGTTCGGCGAGAGCTGGTTATTCAAGCCCGTCCACGCCGTCCAATTCCCCGGACTCATGGCCGGCGCGGAGTTGACGTTCTCATAGGTGCTGATCAACGTCGCGTTGCTGCCCGACACGGAATAAATCAGCAGCGTATAAGGATTGCCGCTCGGGTGAGTGCCTTCGATGTTGCCCCACTTGATATACAGCGAGGTGAGCAGATAGCCGTTGGGGTTCGCTCCCGTGGTGAACGTCTGGCCGGGCGGAAGGCCATTGTCCGTGTAGTAATTCAAGCCCGTGGCTTGCACGCCGGTGGGCGGAAACTTGGTGTTGCCATTGGTGCCAAGTTGGGCAATGTCGTAACCCGTCGGCACGGGGGCATTAGTCCCCAGATTGAGAATCGTTTGCGCCAAGACTGGCGGCGCAACGCACAGGACGGCGGCGAGCAAAATGAACTGGCGCAGAATGGTCATGGGTGGTAACTGTTGCACAGTTGGAAACGATGCGCCATGGATTCAAGTTGCAAATTTATTGCAGCCGGGAAACGACACTGTTGGTTGGCGCCACCGAGGCCTGGCTGGTTGCGGGCGACGCGTTCAATGTCCAGTGCTCACGCCATTTCAAAATCGGCTTGCCCACTTCGGAAAATTCCAGTGGCAGCCAGACATAGCGCGAGTCAGGCAAGCTCCATTGGTTCCACCGGTCGGCCATGAAAATAAATGTGTCGGCCCGGCCTGCCACCGGCAGCACAAACGTGCTTTGTGAACCAAATGTTTTATCTGCATCTGTGCCAACGCAGGGGTTGCCCAGTTCCGTCCACGGGCCAAAAATGTTGTCCGCCACGGCGGAGCGCGCGGCATTAGGTGCCCACGCGGTGCAGCCGGACGCGATCAAATAATACTTGCCGGCATGCTTGAACACCGTTGGTGCTTCCATGCTGCGGCCAATGAATATGCGGGCATACTTGCTCGCCGGTCGCAAATAGTCGTCCGTCAGCAGCGAGATGTGCATCACGGGATTTTCTTCGGAGGAATAAAATTGATACGCCTTGCCGTCGTCATCTACAAAGACCGTCATGTCGCGCGCCATCTGGCCGCCCACGAAATCGCGGGCCAGCACATTTGTCTCACTGGGTTGTTTGTCAGCCTCGGCAATGTTATCCGGCCAGACACCCGCATTCGGGCGAAAGCTTTCGAGATACTTAAACGGCCCTGTTGGTTTGTCACTTACAGCCACGCCTGAACGTGCCGCTGCATAACTGGCGCTGTCTATGTGCATCCACATGACAAACTGTTTTGTGCTTTTATTATAGATCACTTTAGGCCGTTCCAGAGCCTTGCTAGGATGCAAGTCACTATTGGTATTGTCAGTGACAGCAGATAAAGCCAATCCTTCATTCTTCCAGTCGTAAAGATTGGTAGAGGAATAGCAGGATACGCCCGTCACATCCACGCGTGTGCCGCCCCAAGACTTGTTGCAATCCGGCAAGTAAGTCTTACCCGCCTTGAACTCGCCATACCAGTAATAGACACCGTCGTGAAACAATACCCCGCCGCCATGGGCGTTGATCGGCTTGCCAGCGGTATCATTCCAAGTCTCGCCCGGAGCGAATTGTGGCTCCAGCGCCAGCGCACCGACACGGCTGCTCAAAACCAAAACTGCGCCCAATAGTAGTTGGCGGGCAAATAATCTAATAACTAGCTTCATAATAATTCTATTGCGTTGCGGTAGGACGACCGGATGTTGCCACGCGACGGGTATCAATTCACTAGAAAAAATTTGCGGGGTGTCGGAACCCAAGCCGACACCCCGCACTCACTACGAGTCTCCTAACTCGCCAAGTTACTCACGGAAACAAAGTGCGATAGAACACGGCACCGTTCGCCGGATCAATCGTGTTGGTGTAGCAACTGTTGGCCGATGTGCCGGGCACGTTCACCCAGTTCGTGCTCAAGCCGACCGCGAGCGAGTTGGTCTGCCCCTGCAAATGCCAGCCGGTGTGGTCGCCCGGCCAGCAGATGATTTCATTCAGGCCGTTCACGCTAACGACCATGTTCGTCGGGTGGGTGTTGACGCTGCCCAACGGGATGAGGGTCAGGACGACATTATCCACTTCAGGATAATTGGAGCCGCTGGGAACATCTATTGTCAGCCTGTTGCAATTCACACCGAAAGTTCCTTTTGGCCATCGCCACCGTCATTGTTTCAGCACCGTCCAGATACCGTCGCGTTTTTCCAAATTAAACGCGTCAAATCCTTTCACCGCCTCCCCGCCATTCCAGCGGCCAATAGCTTGCACTTGATTGTTTTCTGGCTCCAGAATTTCGACGCTCAAGACGAGCGCGGGCAGTTGCATATCGAGGTCCAACGGCGATTGCGTGCCGCGCATTTCCAGATGCCACAGTTGTTTGATCGGCGGTTGGTGGTTAGGAAATTTTTCCATCAAGGCGGTGGTGGCCGCCTGACTCGCGTGTAAAAAAACGGCGGAATAAATTCCATCATCGCTCAAATGTCGTTGCAATAAATTTTCAAAAATCGCCGTCTCAATTTGCACGATTTCGGCCTTCCCCAATTTGCTGCCGCCAAGCGGCAATGGATCTGGCGGCGCGGGAGCCAGCAACGCCTCACTCGGAAAAATAATTTTTTCGGAATAATTAACGCAGCCACCACCCGCACTCACGAGCAGGCAAAACCAAACATAATTGAAAATTTTCTTCACGCGTGCTTTCACTCTGTTGCCATGCCCATTTTGGTGATTTCGAGTTGGCGCAGCGTATCGAGCACGCCGACCATGACTTGATAATCCGTGTCGTCCGCGCCTTTCACCACCACGCCCATTTCAGAATCAGCGGCTTTGAGCGCGGCGAGTTTTTCTTTTAGTTCCGGCGCGGTGACAGGTTGATGATCCAGCGTGATTTGCCCCAGCCCGTTCACTTCGATACGCGTCGGGTCCGTCTTGGGTTTATCTTTCGGCGCTTTGCCCGATGGCAAATTGATTTCCAAATTATTCATCATCTGCGGCGTGGTGATGATGAAGATCACCAGCAACACAAACACGAGATCGAGCAACGGTGTGATGTTCAACTCCGTCATCGTGCCGTGGCCGCGCTTGGTGGTTTTCTTGAGGCTCATTGTAAAACTGGCTCCGTCTCTTCCTGCACGTCGAAACGCACAGTGACGTGATCGGGAAAATTTGTCGGCGGTCGGCGATCAATGCTCGTGACGATTTTGAAAACTTCTTTCACCGTCTGATCCCACTTGGAATCGCCGCTACCTTTTTGCCATTCGACATGGCTCAAGCCGCCTTGCTTATCCACGTTCACCTGCACCTCGGCGGCGAAAGCATCATCCGCCATATTTTCCGGTCGCTGCCATTTCGAGCGCAGCACATACTCGATATAGCCTTTGTAAAGCTGCACCGGATCGTTCTCGGACAAAACGGTTTTGCCGCCCGCAAAATCAAAGCTCGGCACGTCCACGGCAGCGGGCGCGACCACTGGCGGCGCAACCGTGGGTGCAACTTTCGGCGCTTCAATTTTCGGCGGCTCCACTTTTGGCGGAGTTGCTTTTGGTGGTTCAACCTTCGGCGGTTCCTTGGGTTTTTCCGGCTCCGGCCTTTTTTCAACCACTTTTGTCACCGTGATCGTTTGAATTTTTTTGCCGAGATAGCCTTCGCGCGCTGCAAAATAAACTAGTGCCACGATGATGACGCCATGCACCACCGCTGAAATAGTCAGGTTGGTTTTCGACGAATTCTTCGGTGCTCTCGGTTTGGATTGCGGAATCATTTCGGCACTTCCGTTGCGAGTTCGAGTTTTGGCACGTTCGCCTGCTGGCACAAATCCAGCACGGCGCGGATGCCTTTGTATTTCGTTTTGCCATCGCCGCGCACGATGATGTTCAAGTCAGGATCATCCGTCCGCATACTGATGAGCTTGGCGAGCAAATCGTCCATTTTTATTTCCTCGCGGTTCAAAAAAAGTTTTCCATCCGCCTGTAACGAAACGTAATTTGCCTTGCGCGGCGGGTCTTTCAGGCTCTTGCTCGCGACGGGCAATTTCAAATCCTTGTCCTCCACCGGCGGAATAGTGGTGATGATAAAAATCACCAGCAACACGAACGCCAAGTCCAGCAGCGGCGTGATGTTCAATTCCGTCAGCGACTCGTGCGCGCTGTGCGAACATTTTTTCATTTTAATTCAGCCACCGATGGCCACCGATGAAACCCAGATATTTTTCATTGGCCGACCGTTTCCTCCGCCGCCACGCGCCGCAAGGCATTGGTGAACTTGTCCTCGATGTCGCGGTTGTCCACATAGGCGTGCTCCACCTGATTCGCAAAACGCGATGCAAAACCATCCAACTCCTGCGTCAGTTGGCGGATGGTCGTCACCATGAAGTTGTAAGCGAACATCGCCGGAATCGCGACCATCAGGCCGACGACCGTTGCGATAAGGGCACCCGCCACGCCGGGCGCCATCGTGGTGAGGCTCGCCTGATTGGCTTTGGCAATGCCCGCGAACGTTTCCATCACGCCCCACACCGTGCCGAGCAAGCCGATGAACGGGCCGCCCGCGACCGCCGTGGACAACACGATCATACCTTTTTCCAGCGACATCGCCTGCGCGCCAGCGGATTCTTCCAAAACCACTTTCACCGCCTCGAACGAAGCCGTGCTGACCTTCGTGGTCGTCTGCTGCGCCAGCCGGTCCGTGTCACCCGTGCCGGAGCTGTGATTCGCCAGTGTTCTCACCGACACCGGATTATTTTTCAAGTGATAGTTCACTTCATCCGCACCGCGCACATACAGTTGATAAGCGGGCGCGCCGTTGAACTCCGTGCCTTTTTTGTGGATGCCCATCGGGTCGCGCGTCTGCGCGTAAGCATCGTAAAATTTTTTTGACGCCCGTCGCGCGATCCACAACTGGCGAAATTTTGTGATGATGATCGTCCAACTGAACATCGAGAGGATGAACAGCACGCCGATCGTGAGCTTGCCTTCCGGCGTGGCTTTTTCAAACGCGAACTGCAACGCGTTCGCGGCGAACATGGGATGAAGAATTGTGGTCATAAATTTGTTTTGTTTCTGTTGTCTTTAGGCATTGTTTTTTGGAACTGGTGGTCACCGCTCGAGGTTTGAGCACATTCTCCCTCACCCTCAATCCCTCTCCCGCTGCGAGAGGGAAGCAGCCAGCGGCGCTCGCGGAAATTCGGCTGCACGTCGCGCCAACCCAGCCGCAGGTTTTCGCGAGCGGCGGCGAACGATCCTCCCTCTCCCAGCGGGAGAGGGCCGGGGTGAGAGAGAACGGCCACGGTCATGCTTGCCAACTCAAATCTGTTCAGAGGTTTCATCGTTCAAAGTTTCGGCGTCTTGGTGTCCGCCTCGGATAATTTTTTTAACGTCGGCAAAAAAACGGTGACACGACTAACTTTTTGCGCGAGCGCGATGCCCTTTTTCTTTTTAGTCAGATCCTCTTCTGACGCGTCGTTTTTCGCCGTGTCATTTTTGGTCGCCTCTGAGGAAGCACCCGTGCTGGCGGCGTTTGCGGCGGTGCCGACCTCGGTGCCTTTTTGCCCACTGGTGCCGCCGGAAATCGCTCCATTGGAAATCAGCGCGGCATCAATACTCCCGCCGCTCGCGCTCACGCCGCCCACGCCGATGAGCGTGCCAGAGACATTGCCACCGGCACTCGCGCTGATGCTGCCTTGGGCGAGCGCGGTGACATTCACGTTTTGCTGCGCGCTCAAGTCAATCGTGTTGCGCGCAAAAATCACGCCGAGGATGCTGCCGCTGCTTTGCAATTTCACCGTGCTGCCGATGACGCCGGAGCCGCTCGCATCAATGTCGCGACCATCAGAAATTTTCACCGCCGTGCCGTTGTGAAGATTTGCCGCCGTCACCGCCTGCCCCGCGCTGTCGCGCATTTCGTAGCCAGCCAACACCTGCACGATCGCATCTGGCGCTTGGTTATGGCTGAATGGTAATTGCACGATTCCACCCGCGCTGGCATTGACTTTGCCGTTCGGTGTTTCGACCAGAAGGTTGCCAACGAGGTTGTCTGAATTGGGAAATAACTGCGGATCAACTGACGGCGGAAAAGTCGTCGCCAAAATGCCGCTGCCGGGAATGGACGGCGTGTAAGTTTTCACCGCGTGCGTCACCGGGTCCACAAAAACTTCCGTGACCGCTGCGACCCCGCGTCCGCCCGTGCCGGCATTGATATCGCCATGCAATGATTCAACGGTGACGTTGCCGCCGTCATAGGCCGCGATGCGCGAACCGTTCACATTGATGTCGCCACCAGCCACCACGAGCACGTCTGCTTTCGCCGCCGTAAAAATGCCGCGCGCCACCGCATCGCTGCCCGCGAAAGTCGTCGAGCCGACATTGACATTGCCACCCGCGCGCACCGTCACCGCGCCGCCGTTCTGCGACGAAATCGTGGTGGAAAACATATTGAGATCGTGCGTGAGGTTCACGTTGATGGCCGCGCCGTGATTGAAATAATTTGCAAGCGCAGTGTTGTTGATCGGGCCGACGGATTGGATGCCGAGCGTGGCGCCCAAATCCATATTGCGGGCAGTGAAATCAAACTTGCCGCCGCCGCCGATAAAATAGCCGGTGCCAGCCGACGTGGGAATGTCCTGCGTGGAATTGTAGAGATCGGTGGCTTGGGCGGAGTCGAGAATGGAAACCGTGGCGAGGACAGGATTGCCCGCGTCATCCACGAGCAGGTTGCCCTCGGCATCGCGCCGCTGGATAGTCAAGCTCGTGAGCGAGGCGAATTGGTCGCTGCTCATGCGACCTTGAAACGTCAGGACGTGCGTGGTCGGATCGTAGTTCAACCGGCTCAACAGCGCGGCGAAAGTATCTCTGTAAGGATATGCCTGACCCAGCAGCGCGAGATCAGGCGCGCTCGCCAGCGTGAGGGTGGTGAACTCATTGCGGTTCACAATGTCGCCGGTGACATTGATGCGCGTGGTGTCCGTGGCGGATAAATTTTGCCCGCTGAACCGGCTGTTATTCAGGTTGCCGCCGACGTTGATCATCGCGGCTTCATTGGCGTTGAACAGCACGCCGCTCATGTCGCCGGAAATATTCAGCATGACTGGCGTGGAATTATTCAAATGCAACGGCACCGGCGCGTGGCCGGTGAACGCAGAGTTTTTAAGGTATTGTCTATCGGCACTGTCAGACATTGTGAGTGCCGTGAGACCACTAGACGAGGTGCCGCTGAAATTACCGCTGGCCGTCGTGGTGATTTGCACGCTGCCTTGCGCGGAAGGAAACAACATCACATCGCGATCCAGGGTCACGCCACCCGCGCCCGCCGTGAGATTGAGGATGCTGGGGAAAATTTCTGGGATGCCCGCTTCAAACTTGCCGCCGTTGCGCGGCAGACCGGCACCGGAAAGTTCGATGCCGTTACCCGCCACCAAGCTCACCGAGGCGTCGGGTGCGTAATCAAAAAAATGCTGGCTGGGAGATGGCTTGCCGCCGCTGGCGTTGCCGTTGAGCGAATTGAAAATACCGTTCGGGTTGCGAACTTCTTGAAGAAAAATATTATCCGCCGCCGTCACGTTCCAGCCGCCTTTCACGAGGCTCAACGCGAGTTGTTTTCCAGAATTTCCGGCGTCATTACCAGCAGTGATTTTGCCCGCGCCATTCGCGACGACAAAATGTCCGAGCACATCGCGCCCGGCATTGATAGTGACATCGCCCGCCGCGCTGCCAAACGCGCCGCTCCCCGCATCGCCGCCGGGCGTTTTGGTCGTCGGCTGAAAACTGATCACATCCAGTCCGGCATTGAGCGTCACGTTGCCGCCTGCCGCCGTGCTGATGCCGCCAAGTTCCGAATCCACCGCGTAATTTGCCGTGCTGCCATCGGTCGGAGCTTGAAATACATAGCCCTTCGCTGCCGTGCCGGTGTTGATCGAACCGCCGAGCGCAGTCGCATTGATGTTGCCGCCACCCGTCGTCCGCACGAAGCCTGCGCCGACCATGATGTTATTGCCCGCGAGCAAATTCACCTCTCCGGAGTTCATCTGAATCGCGCCGCTGAAATTTTTCCCGTTGCCGCCGTTGAGAAAAATATTTCCCGTGCCGACCTGCGGAATGCCCGTGGAAAAATCCACGCCCGCCAGCACGTTCAACGCCCACGCGCCGCCATCGGTGATGAGTGAATTGTTGCCAAAAATCACATCGCCACCGGCCAGCAACGAAACCGTCCCTGACGTGATGCCTGCGGTCATGCCGCTCAAATCCCAGATCGTGCCCGCGCTCAACGTGATGTTGCCCGTGGCTTGTAATTTGATGTTGGAAAAATTTTTATTCGCGAACGCCGTGTTCACATTCAGATTCAGCGTGCCGCCGCCGCTCGGCCCAACCGTGCCATCGCCGGGAATAGTGCCGCTGCCGGAATTGCCGATCACGATGTTTGCTGGGTCGAGCAAAAATTCGCTGCCGGTGAAACCTGCCTGCGCGCGGGCATCCATCGCCGAATCCAGCGACCTCACATTCGGCGCGCTCACTTCCACATTGCCGCCGTTGCCGCCGTGCGCGCCACCGGTCGTGACGATGGAACTCGACGCCGTGTCGTGAAAATTATTTTCCGATTTCAACGTCACCGTTCCGCCCGCGCTGCCGACGAGCGCATCATCACCGCGCGCAAAAATTTTTGAATGGTCGCCCAGACTTAAATCATCGGCGGCTAAAAATTCGATGACTCCATTTTGATTTCGCACCGAGTTCGCCTGCACGAGTCCATCCTGATTCACCACTTTGGCATTGAGCGCGACCACTCCGCCATCCGCCACGATGTTGCCGTAATTATTCACCGCACCGCGCGGCAGCACCACATCCATGCTCATGCCGCGTCCATCAGGCCGTTCGCTCAACGTCACTTTCTGACCGGCGGCAAAACCGATGCTGCCGCCGGGCGCTTCGAGATCGCCATGATTTTCCACCTTGTCCGCGATGAGAAAAACACTGCCTTTTTCGCCGACTTTGATCGTCCCGAAATTCACGATGCTCGCGAGCGGCGGTGGGCCGTTGAATTCCCACGCGCCGCCGGAATTTTGCGGTGGCATACAATTCGCAGTGGACACCACGAGTCCCGCCGCGCTGACGAATGAGTTCGGCCCAAAATAAAAGCCCGATGAATTCAGCAGCACGACGACGCCGTTCGCTTGAATGCTGCCGAAAATTTGCGATGGATTCGGATCGTTCACGCGGTTCCACACGATGGACGTGGCGGAGGGCTGATTGAAAATCGTGCGCTCGCCGTTCGCGATGTTGAACGTGGACCAATTGATCTGCGCGTTGTTCGCCGCGTTGACGGTGAGCTGCTGGCCGTTCACGGAAAAAGTGGCCACGCCGTTTTGCACCGTGAAGCCGGTAGGCAAAGCGACGGCGTTGCCAGTCAATGCCGCCAGCATTGCCGCCGTAGTGGCATGATGAGAACGGAGATTTTTTTTCTTTCTCATAAAATTATTCGTGCTCGTAAAATCAAAATTGCCCGCCCGCGCCAAAATAAACGTGCATTCCATCGCCGCCATAATTGTTGGCGATAGATTTTGGAAATGGGTTCATGACCGGCCAGGCCAGCATGACGCGCGCATCCAGATGGCTGCCAATGCTGGCCGTGAGACCACAACCAGCGCCCATAAACTCGATGCTCTTGGGCGTTTGCGGCGTGGTTGAATAGGTAAATAATTGCCCGTAGTCCAAGAACACGGAGCCGCGCATCCACATCGGCACATCGCCGTCCCATACCCCGACATTGATCAATGGTGTCCGGGGTTCGATGGACGCGCGCCAGCCGGCATCACCTTGACTTGAGCCTTCAGAAAAACCGCGCACGCCAGCGGTGCCACCCATCGAAAAGCGTTCGTTGGAAAAGAGCGGCGTGGAGGCCCACTGGCCATCGGCGCGTATCAGCATCGTCCAGTCGTGATACAGCCGTTGCTCGCGCACAACGCCCGCTTGGATGGTGAAATAATTATCCCGCGCCCGCGCTGGCGTGTTCGTGGAAATGACGTGCGTGACGGCATTGCTGATTATGGTAGCTGGCACACCCGCGCTGTAAGCCAGTTGCGAGAGCGAGCCGACGCTACCGATATTGTAATTGCCTTGAACATTGAACGAGGACGAACCGTATTTATCCGGGTGAAAAGTGCTGAAGCCTAGGTTGAGCGGAAAATAGGTCACCGCCGAGTGCCGCGTCGGTTGCGCTGAAGGAATCGTCTGAATCAGGTTCGTCGGCCCGAACTGGTTCGTGTAGGTGATCGTGGCAATAAAGTTGTTAGTATTGTAACTGACTTGGTTGTATTGCTTGTAGTCCACGCCGAATGAAAGGCTGGAAGCAAACTTGCCCAAAGTTGGTAAGGGTAAATTAAATTTTGCACCGAGGTTTTGATTCAGCGTGACGTTCTGGCCGGAGTCTTGCGAATCAATCACCACTAGGTTTGGCGGCGGAATAATGTGCTTGAGAGTGCCCAACTGAACGCCCGTATCAGAAACCGCGCGGGAGGTGTAAAGCGTCAGTTCGGGATGCCCGGACGGCGGCGGCATGACAAACTTGTGCGTGACTTCGTTGTAGCCAAACTGCCCGTGGCCATCGTCAATCTGCTTCTGGATGGATTGCGTGTGCGCCAGCGGCAGCCGGTAATAAAGACTCTGGTTCGCGATCAGCGGCAGGTCGAGCGGCGAAAAATAAAAATTTTTTCCGCTGTTAAAACTCAATGGCGAAAAACCGTAGGCGAAACCGATCTGATGTTCCAACTGCCAGAGGTTGCCGTATTGGGCGTTGCCGGTGACGCGCGCCTCCGGCGTGCCGGGCGTGCCGGAGTTGTTGATCTCCACGCGACCGTGGACGGGAAAACGGTCTTTCACTTTCAGCGCCAGCTCGGTCGTGCCCGGCTCCGGGCCGGGGCTGATGACGGGATAAATTTGGCGGTCACGATTCGCGTTCGCCGCGTCCAGTTCGGTTTGAAAGACGTGTGAATTCAGCATCATGTTCGAGCGCAGACTGGGCAACGAACGTAAAACATTTTCGGTGCTGAAATACTCGTTGCCCTTCACGGTCACGCCAGATAAACGCCCTTCGGTCACTTTGATTTTCACCGTGGCGTTCGTCAATTTCTGCGGCGGCAAGGCTACCGACACCGTGACGAAACCACGTTCACGATAGGCCATCTGCAAATCTCCGAGCAGCCCGCGAATGTCGCCGAACACCACGTTTGTGCCGAACGCCGTCGGCGAATTGAGCAGAATTCGTTGCAATTCATTTTCCGGCAGCAACGAATTTCCTTCGACGAGATAATTTTCCACCTTGAATCCCGCCACCGCATTGGTGGCGGCAGCTTCAGATTTTTTGGCATTGCCCTCGGCCAGTAGCGTCGGCGACGCCGTCACCAAAATCGTGACCGCTGGTTTCACGGGCGCGGTGTCTGGCGGGAGTGTCACCGGCAAGCTGCTGGGGTCTTGGCGAATCACCGGCGGGGCTTCAAATAATTTTTGAACGAGCGCCGCCCGCGCTGCCGCTTGCTCCGGGTTGTCCTGCAACTCGGCGCGCACTTCGCCCGCGCAGGCGAACGAACCCACCACCGCCAGCATTGCCAGTGTGCGATTAGAACTTTTTTTTACCGCCTTCGGAAAATTTTTCTGACGCCACTCGCCCGGCGTGAGGCCGAAACGTTTTTTGAACATCGTGTTGAACAGGCCGAGGTGCCGGTAGCCGCTCTCGTAAGCGACGTTGATGATTTTCGCGTTGCTGTCCACCAGCAGTTGCCGCGCACGCAGGAGCCGTAGTTCGGTCTGGCGATTGCGTAAGGCCACGCCGAATTCCTCGCGAAACATCCGGCTGAAATGGCGCTCGCTGCAATTCAACTCGCCGGCCAGTTCGGGTAGCAAGCGGATGGCCAGTTCCGCGTCGGGCATTTTACCGATGAATTCCCGGAAACGTTCCCGTAGCCGCAGTTGCAAATTGGCGTCCGGCACGGGCGCGGTGAGCATATTGCCGATGGCCTGCGACCAGAGTTGCAGCAACCCGGAACGCACCGCCAGCCCCTCGCGCTGTGGCTGGGCGACGAGATGTTTGAACTTTTGCCCGATGGTATCCTGCGCCGTGAATAAAAAAACTGGCGCGGTATTTTTATCTTCGCACCGCTCCAGCCGGTGCGTCTCCGCGACCGTGAGCAAGCCGTTGAGAAACTGCGGCTGCACCAAATAAAATTCGAGCCGCAACTGACCGAGCGAACTAGCGCGCAAAATAAATTGAGCGCGGCCATTACAAGTAAAGCCGTCGCCGGGATTCAGTTCCCGCGCATTGCTGCCTTGCCGCGAATAGCCGACGCCCTCGGCGACACGCAGCACCGTCCAGCCTTGCGCGGACGGAGTCCATTCGCCGGCGGGATGCAGGGTCAGTTCCTGCAACACCAAGTGTCGTTCAATCGTCATTTTGCAGCGCGCAGGATGTCGCAGCGAAATGGCGGCTGCGTTTCAACAACGTGACGAACTGGCAACTTTAGGAAAAATTTCATGTCCGAATAGTGCAGGCGAATTGTGTTGAACGGGTCGCCGACCTAGAAGTTTTGGCAAAGCGGATTCATCAGCGGCAAAAAAAGAACCGGCGCGGTGTGCGGTCACCGCGCCGGTCTGGGGGGGAGGGTTGGCAGATGTGTTGATTAAGGCGCGATCGGACCGCCAACGGAAGTGCGGAGAACGTTCATGTCGCCCAAGCGGATCGCGTTGCGCGTCGTTTGCGTGGCGATGTCGCCATCAACGGTGTCAACGCCGCCGACAAAGTTTTCCGGGTTCGAGGTGTCGTAGCCGCAAAGTTTGCGGGTGAAGTTCAGGATGTCGGTGGCATTGATGGTATTGTCGCCGCCGGGGGTCTTGGGTTGGGCCACGATTTCATACGCCCAATAACTATATTGGCCGTTGCGGCACGAATCATACGACGGCACAGCGGGCACCGCCGCACCAGTCTTGATGTCGGTGGAAGGATAAGCTCCGTTGTAGGACAGGATGTTCAAGCCCCCGTTCACACCGCGCGCATCGCTGATGCCGACATAGCCGATGGCCACGCACTTGGCGTTGGAAGCCAAGGCCGGAACTTTCAACACATTGGCCAGATCGCTGCCGCCCACATAGCCGTAGCCATAAAGCGCCGGGCCGAGATTGTTGGTTGCAGCATAAAAATTGGCCACGCCGCCGTTGGTCTGCCAGTAATACACCTGCGGCGAACCGGAGACGTTCGCATCCGCATAGGCCGTGACGCGCGTGCCGGAGTCCAGCGTGCGGTTCACGAGATAGCAGTTCGTGCCCGCGTCGTTGGTGTTGCCAGTGAGATAGGAGAGCTTCACCACGCCGTTGGGCATGAACTGCTGCAACTGCTGGATGGTGATGTTCGTCACGGTCGCCGGGCAATTCAAGCTACGGACGTAGACGAAGGGTTGCAATGCCACCTGACGTTCAATGAAAGATGCGGCGGCCAGCGGATACGCCGTCGAGGCCGAGTCCACGTCGGTGAACGCGAGCGTCGCGGTGTTCGTGGTCAGCACCTGGTCGTTCAGCGTGGCGTTCTTGAAATACACGCCCTTGTCCGTCACGTCGTAGAGCGCATGGATGCCCTGCACCGAGCCGTTGAAGTTGGCGTGAACAATCACCGTCTGCGAACCGAAGACGGTGCTCATCTGGCCGGAGGTGGTCCAGCGGCTGGCCGTCGGGCTGAACGTGGCGGCACCGCTATTCATCGTGAAGGCACTGGAATAGAGGTTGCTAACGGCAAAGAACGCGCTCGAGCGGAATGCGGTCGAGCCGGTGAGATAGATGTCTTTTGTTTGCGCCTGCGCGGAGCTGACTCCGAGCAAACAGCCGAGGGCAGACAAGGCGAGGATTTTTTTCATGGGGTTTAGTTGTTTCATGGTGTTTAGTTAAAAGTTAATTCAATGTTATTTTTATTGTGCAGAAATCATGTAGAAGCGCGGAGTCGTGGTGGTGGTTTCAGTGAGTGATTGCACCGAATTGTTGCCGCTCACCGAGCCAAGCACCGTCCATGATGCCTTGGGGGTGGTGAGTGTGCTCGTGGCGCGCAACGTGTAAGTGCCGCTGGAGCCGGTCGTGAAATTAACTGTTGAAAGAGTGCCAACGCGAGTGATTCCCGTGATGACCGGCGTCGTCACCGAGCCGATTGAGGCAGCGGTAAAAGTCAGCGCACCGCTCGTGCTCAATTGAAAATAACCGAGGTAGGTGGAGGGCGGATGGGAAACGACTGTGCCGCCCGGAACGATCCAATACAAATCCGCCCGCACCGGCGAGCCATCGGTCGTGAACGTCGAGGAAGTCGTCTGCTCTGTGATGCCAAAACCGCCCCAGTTGCCAGACACCCCGAGCAAGCTGTTATAGCTGAACGTCGGCGAGACATTCAACGCCTCGGCCTCGATCAGATAATTCGGCTGGTTCGTATTGACCGCCGCCGGCAACGACGCGCCGATGTAATTGCCACCATAACCCGCGCCGTCAACCTTGGCCCGCGTGGTTCCCTGAGCGCTCGCGATGTAACGCAGCCAAGGCGACGACTGAATGTTGTTATCCGTCCGGGCACGCGTCATGAACAAAGTGTTCTGCTGCGCCGCATCGGGATAAGTCACATCAAAACAGCCGAACGCCGACCACGCTAAATCGTTCGTCGTTCCAAAAGCGTGCTTCAGCAAAGTGCCAGACAAGTTCGCGATCGTGATCGTGGTTCCCGGCGTCTGGTTGGTGAAGGAAGCGGCCGAACCCGCCCTGACCACCAAGTCATTATTGCCACCCGCCGTCAGGCGGAAGCCGACGAGGAGGTCACCATTGTTGTAAGAAAAGGTCTGTGCATTCGTCGCGCAAGCCAGAGCCAGCGCGGTGCCCGCACAAACTTTTTTGCTCAAAGAAAAAATGTTCATAGGTTTGTTGGTTAGTTTCATCACCAACATCCTAGAGACATTTGCTCACTTAAACTTTCAGCTTGCGGCCAGCGAGGTTCACAATTACGCCAACCGTCCGCGCTAGATTTGCCCGGTGAAACAATGCGGAATTACTCATTAGCTCGGGCGCGCGAATAATAAAACGGCTCGCGTTGCTTGATTGTAACTTATCTGAAGCCTGCATCCGCCGCGCATTTTCCGAAAAATCAATTTACCATTGCGAGCACAACCAAAACTTTTTCAATGGTGCGCGCCAGTAGTGAGGTTAAGTCGAAAGGAATTTTTTTCGGAAAATTCGCGAATCCACCGCCGCCAGCACGAGGAACGGCAGTAACAAAATCACCATCCGAAACAGCCATTTGCGCCGTGGCGTCAGCGGAGGCGCGCAGCGGGTGGGCGACGAATCGGGTTTGACTGGTAAGATTCTGACTTCAAAAACCCTCCCGAGCTCGTTTTTTTGAACTACGATTTCAGATGCCGCTTTCTAAAAAAGTTGATCCAACGGATTACATTCTTTAGATGGCTGCCAATAAGTCGTCGCTCCTTTTTTTTGTTTGAGCTGCAACGGGTCTTTACCCAGCAACCGCAAAACCCAGCCCACCGGCGTGATGACGAAAATAAAAAATACCAGCAGCACGCAGCGGCCGATGAACTGGCTGGAATAAAATCCTAGCCACAACGAAACCCGATACCATCCGCGAAACCAGCGCGGTTGCAGCATGGCGCAGAGTGCCACTACCGCGAGAACCGCGAGGATCACACACCAGACATTTTGCGGCAGATGCTTCCGCCAGCGCAGGAGCGAACTGATGAGCGCCAATCCCAACGCGGTTAGCAGCGTGGACTTGCGCCACTCCTTCGGCTCTTCTTGGTAAATCAGTTTCATCTCAATCAGCTTGCGGTAGTATGCGGCGGGAAATTTTCTGCTGCGGTTGCGCGGTGCGTTCGATCACAAAATTTCCCAAAATGAGATAGTCCATCTCCGTGTTCATGAAGCAACGATACGCATCGTCCGGCGTGCAGACAATCGGTTCGCCGCGCACGTTGAACGATGTGTTCACCAGCACGCCGCAACCCGTCTTCTGCTCGAAGCGTTGGAGTAAATCATATAGGAGCGGATTTCCTTCTGCGTCCACGGTTTGAATGCGCGCGGAATAATCCACATGAGTGATGGCCGGCAGCGTGGAGCGAATTTCCTTCAGCCGGTTGAGTCCCGTCGTGTCCGGCGCAACGGCGCGGCACAATTCTTTTTTCACCGGCGCGACCAGCAGCATATACGGCGACTCGACATCGAGATCAAAATAATCCGCCACGCGTTCGCGGCGGACGATCGGCGCAAACGGTCGGAATGATTCCCGGAACTTCACCTTCAAATTCATCACCGACTGCATCTTCGTCGAACGCGCGTCGCCGATGATTGAACGGTTGCCGAGCGCGCGCGGGCCGAATTCCATGCGCCCTTGGAACCAACCGATGACCTTTTCGGCTTTCAAAATTTCCACTGTGAAATCGAGCAATGCGTCTGGTTCCAGCTTTTGGAAAACGGCGTTGTGCGAGCGCAACACAGTTTCAATTTCGTCATCCGAAAATTCCGGCCCCAACAGCGAGGCTTGCATCGAATCCAAAGGCGCGGCCACGCGTTTGTTTTCTTTCTGCGCATGCCACGCGACGAGCGCGGCGACGAGCGCACCGCCGGCATCACCCGCCGCCGGCTGAATCCAAATCCGCTCAAAAATTTTCGCGCGCAGAATGATTCCATTCGCCACGCAGTTGAGCGCCACGCCGCCGGCCATGCACAAATTTTTCTGGCCGGTCACTTCGCGCGCGTGCCTGACGAGCAGCACCATGATTTCTTCCGTGACCAGTTGGATGGAGCGAGCGACATCCATGTGCCGCTGCTCGATTTTCTCCTCCGCCCCGCGCGGCGGCCCGCCGAAAAGCCGGTAAAATTTTTCATTGGTCATCGTCGTGCCGCGCAGAAAATTGAAATACTCCAAGTTCAGCCAGAACGAGCCGTCGGGCTTGAGGTCGAGCAATTCGCGACGGATAGCGTCGGCGTATTTCGGTTCGCCATACGGCGCGAGGCCCATGAGTTTGTATTCGCCGGAGTTGATGCGGAAACCGCAGTAGTCAGTGAACGCGGAATAAACCAAGCCGAGCGAATGTGGAAAGCGGAGTTCCTTCAGCATCTTGATTTCACGGCCGCGCCCGTGGCTGATGGTCGTGGTCGCCCATTCGCCCACGCCGTCAATCGTGAGAATCGCCGCCTCGTCAAACGGCGACGGATAAAATGCGCTGGCCGCGTGCGATTGATGATGCTCGGTGAAAAGAATTTTGCAATCCGGCCGCAGTCCCGGCAGTGCCGCGCGGATGGCTTTGCGTAAATCCAGTTTCTCACCGAGCCAGTTCGACACCACCGTGGGAAACGTCCGCCAGCCGCCGGGCGCGACGGCCAGATACGTTTCGAGCAGCCGTGTAAATTTCAAGACCGGCTTGTCGTAAAAAACGACGGCATCGAGTTGTGCCGTCGTCAGGTGCGCGTGACGCAGGCAAAATTGCGCGGCGTGATGTGGAAAATCGGCATCGTTTTTCTTGCGGGTAAAACGTTCCTCCTGCGCGGCAGAAATAATTTTTCCATCCACGACCAGCGCGGCGGCCGAGTCGTGATAATACGCCGAGACGCCCAAGATGTTGCGTGGCGCGGGCACAGTTCAAAGAAACGGATACAGCGCCCAGGAAATGCCGGAAGTGGCGGTGAAAACCAAAATGACGCCCAGCAGCAGCAGAATGACAATCAGCGGGATCAGCCACAGTTTTTTTCCTGCTTTGAGAACCGGTAAAAATCTTTTAGGAGCGACCACATGGAATGATTTTTAATTTAGGGCATGACCGGGTGCTTGCAAGGGAATTATGAGCGCCATTTTTTAATTGTTCCCGGCTGGTTCAGAACGCTTCCTGACTTTCTACAACCACTACCGCCGACTAAATTATCAGCGCTCCAAACGCCTATGAAACCTTCAAGTGGCCTGGCCGCCGGACATCGCGATCCGGCGACTAGGTGGCTGGCCACACTCATCCCGCTAGAAAAATTCGCGTGCCAAGAATTGTTTGTTATATTGCTGCCGTCCCCAGCGCCGGACGGAGCATGAAAATCATTTTACATCAGTTCAGAAGTTGTGGTCTGTGGTTCGCCGTTTTTTTTGGTTTGACCATTTTTCAACTTTCCGCCGCGATTTACACCGTGACGGATCTGGGAGCGTTGACGAATTTGACCGGACAGTCGCAGGCGACCATCAGCGCCGTGAATCTCGCGGGCAAGGCGGTGGGCATCACGGCCAGCAACACGGCTTACAATTCCTTTATCTACGGCGGCACCCGCACGAACCTCGACACACTCGGCGGGCCGAACTGTTACGCGCAGGGCATCAATACCTCCAACGTCATCTGCGGTAGTTCGACAACTGTTGGAGGCGTCGTGGATCATGCGTTTCGCTGGACGCTTGGCGCGACCACTGGCGTGGCTGGTAATGTGCAGATGCGCGATCTCGGCACACTCGGCAATGGCAACATCAGTGATGCGCTGGACATCAATCCATCCGGGCAGATTGCGGGGACCTCGACGACGGATAACAGTGACAACACTTTTCACGCGTGCCGCTTTAATACGAACGGCGCGATCACTGACGTCGGGGCACTCTTGCCGGGCGGACTCGTGCAAAGTTTTGGCTACGGCATAAACCAGTCGGGGCAAGTTGTGGGTTCGGCATACGACCAATTTTTTTCCACGCCGGAAGGTTATTTCTACAACGGTAACAACGTCATCATGCTCGGCGACCTCAACGCCAGTCCAGGCGCAAAAAATTCCGAGGCCTTTGCCATCAACGGTAACGGGCAGATTGTCGGCTATGCCTTATTCGGTGGCACCCTCGGAACTGATGCCCACGCGTTCCGCTGGTCAGCCAGTGGCACGAACGGCGTGTCTAGCAACATCCGCATGATTGATCTCGGCACGCTCGGCGGCACGCAAAGTTCTGCGTGGAGCATCAATAACAGCAACGTCATCGTCGGTCGTTCCAACCTCGCCGGTGATCTGGAGGAACGCGCTTTTATCGCCGTGAGCAACACGATGGTGAATTTGAACACGCAGCTAGATGCGAGCAGCAATAGTTGGCTTTTGATCAAAGCGGAATATATCAACGACGCCGGACAAATTGTTGGCTACGGCACGAACAATGGCACGCTCCACGGATTTCTGCTTACCGTGCCCGCGCCAGGCGTTGCGCCCGTCATCACCAACCAACCGTCCCCGCTCGCCATAATCGTGAGCAACAACGCGACGTTCACCGTGGGCGCCAGCGGCACTGCGCCGCTCGCGTATCAATGGCGCTTGAACACCACGACCAATATTTTTGGCGCGCCGAATTTCTCATTCACCATCACCAACGCGCAGGCAACCAACGTGGGAAATTACACCGTCGTCATCACGAATAATTTCGGCAGCATCACGAGTTCGCCTGCCGCGCTCACGGTGAATTTTCCGCCCAGCATCGGCACGCCGCCCGCGTCGCAAACCGTTTTGGTCGGCAGCAACGCCGCGTTCACCGTCGCGGCGGGTGGCACGGCACCGCTGGTGTATCAATGGAAATTCACTGCGAATCTGGCGGGCGCGACGAATGTTTCGCTCACCATCACCAACGCGCAGACGGCGAACGCGGGAAATTATTCCGTCAGCGTCACAAATAATTTTGGCAGTGTCACGAGTTCACCGGCCGTTTTGAACGTCGTGACCGCGCCGCAAATCACCACCATCAGCGTGGTGAATTCGAACGTGTTGCTCGGCTTCACCACCAGCGCGGGCGCGACGTATTTTGTGGAAGGCCGGACGAATCTCGCGGCGGGAAGCTGGCTCAATGCCGTGACGAACATCGCGGGCAGCGGCGGAACAAAAAATGTGATCCACACGAACGGCGCGCTGCCAGCGGCGCAGCTTTACCGCGTGCGCGTCACGGTGCCGTAGCGAACGAGCACAGCTCAATCCGTTCGGTGGCAACAGTCGCCTTCACGTTTTCATCGCCCAACGCGGCACACTCCATTTCCCGTTCGAGGCGATAGACGGAATCCAAATTTTCATCCAGCCCCGGATGGCAGCAGAGTTCGCTCACGCCCGGCGGCAGTTCGCGTAAAATTTTTATCAGCGCGTCGGCTGAAATTCCTTCGTGATACGCGTAGCCTTTGTCCGACTGACCGTAAAACGCGCCGCAATAATTCACGCGCGCATCCGCGTGCCGCAGCACCACGCCAAGCTTTTTTGCGTGCGCCAGCAAAATAGATTTCAGCGGCTCGTCGTGGTGAACGTGCTGATGCGAATCGAAATGATCGGGATCGCACCCCATCCATTTACGGAACGTCACAATTTGCTTTTCCACCTCGGCCATGACCGCGCGCTCATCCGCGAGCGGCACGACTTCGTAAGCCAGTTGCCACTCGTCATTCACGCAACGCCACTCACACAAATCAAGGTGCAAGCCCATGCCCAGTTGTGGCCGCGACTTCGCGTAAGCCGCCGCCGCCGCCACCGCCGCGCCGCGCACCATCAGACTCGCGCTGGTCACGATGCCGTGTTCGTGCGCGCGGATGATGCCCGCGTTCACGCCCGCTGTGAGACCAAAATCATCTGCGTTCACGATGAGAAATTTATTTTTCATTTCAAATAAACCCATACTTCGCGCCCAGCCGCAACGCCGTTCGCAGCCAATTCTGCGCGTGCTTTTCTGGCGGAGCCCAATCCTCCGCCCAGCCGAGCATCTGCACGCTCAAGTGCAATTGGCACAGTTCCATTGACTCCAGCAATTCGTCCACAGACGGCGCGCGGAGCGAACTCAATCCTTCGTGATAGGCCGTGACGAAGCGCAGTTTTTCTACGTCACTCCACTCCCCCGCCGTCAGCGCGGCCAAGTCTAACGCGCCCGATCCGATACCAGCCAACTCCCAATCAATCACGCAAATCGCGTGCGCCGGCGCGCCCGCGCGCATGATGACGTTGCTCGCGTAACATTCGCCGTGGATGAAACTTTGCGGCAAGGCCACGAGTTTTTTTACGACGCGATGATAATTTTTTGCCAGCCGCGCGAACTGCCGCAACTCCGCCACGCGGCGTTTCTTCAAAAACTTTTCCGCGCGCCCGATCCATACCGCAAAAAATTTCTCATCGTAACGCAACAGCGTTTTCGCGGTGGAGAATTTTTTTCCGGCCAACCGGCTGTGGAGCTCTCCCAACCAGCGCGCCGTTGCGTCCCATTGCGCGAGATCGCCCACTTGCCAGAGCAGTCGGCCCTCCACGCGTTCCAAGAAAAGCCAGTGGCGTTCCAGTTCCGCCGAGTTCACCGCGCCAACGCACTGCGCCGTGCCGACGCGCGCGGGGTTCAAAATTTTTTGATAGACCTCAATCTCGCGCGCCGGATGATAGAGAAAATGCGGACGCACCTGCTGCGCCGTGGCCAGCACGGACGACGGGCTAACGTCTTTTAGCACGAGCCGCAATTTTTTACCGCGCGCCAAAGTCACGTCCAAATTTTCCACCGTGTAGGACGACGAATATGCCGAGAGCCGACGGCGCAAGATTTTCACGCGCTGCTTCAGCACGCGCTCCAGTTCCGCGCGCAGCTCGTCGCCGTGAATCCGATGTCTCGCTTCCTTACTCATAGTCCGACCAGTTCCAGCAGCCGTTTCAAAACTATATCCGAGTCGAAAAATTCTTCCGCGATTGCCCGCGCACGTTTGGCGTGGTGCGCGTAGTCTGAATTCATCGCATCAATTGCGGCCAGCACGCTGTCACTCGTGTCGAACGCAAACAGACCTTCGCCCGTCGGCAGTAAATTTTTGATGCCGCAGTCTTGGGCAATGACGGGGCGGCCGCTGGCAAGATAACAAACGCTGCGGTCGCTGAACCAGCCGCAACGCGACTGAACATAGCCGCTCTTGGCGAGGCCAAATTCCGCTTTCGACGTTTGGATGAATTCGCGATAGCTCGCGGGCGTGCTCGCTACGAGCATGGGGTCAAACAATTGCCAGCGGTTCGCTTGCAGCGCTGCCAAATCTTTCGTCTCGTCAGGATGAATCGCCAGTGCAAGCGTAAATTTTTCCGCCGTGCGCGTGGGCAAAGAAATAAATTGCCTCAGCGAATGAACTTTTTGGCCGTAGTTCACGCCATTGAAATCAATCGAGCCGTAGCCGCGCCAGTTGGCGATGGTCGTGAGCGCATCGTGTTTGATTTCGCGCGCGACTGGCCAGTGTTCCAGCACGACGGGTTGAAAAGTTTTCAGCCAGTTCAAACCGCACGTCGGCACAGGACATTCAATTTTAGATTTTGGATTTTGGATTTTGGATTTTTCGCCGCCGATGTTCTGCCCGATGGTGACGTGGTGCGTGTGCCCGGCGAAGCGCATATCAATCTGCTGCACCGCCTGCCAGAGCTGGTTGAACGCCGGATCGAGATCGAGATAAACGCGCACTGGAATTTTGGAAAATAAATTTTCGTCCGTGAGCAGCCCGGATATGTTCAGCAGCAAATCCGTGCGCGCAGCGATGCGTTTCAGCTCGTCATAGCTCAAGCCAAACGTGTCACGCGAACCGGCGAGCAGCAACGCGGCGTGGTCGCGCAAACCAAATTCGTCGCCGACAGATTGGAAGTAACGCGCGCTGTCCGGTTCAGCCAGTGCAGCGGACGCCGGACCCAAGGCTTGGGCTTGAATCGGCTCGATAAAAAAAACTTCGTGGCCGAGCCGACGCAGGCCGAGGACGTATTGCAGCACCGCCCACGTCGCGCCGCCTTGCCACGGATCGGCGGCGATCATGCCGCTTACGATGATGGTGCGTTTAATTTTCACGGCAGCCCGAAACCGATTTCATCTGCCAGTTTGCGGATGATTTTATCGGCGTCAAAAAATTCTTCGGCGATCTCACGCGCGGCGCGGCAATGAAATTCGTAGTCGCGTGAAATTTTTTCCGCGCCTTCAACCGCTTCCTCCAAATTGCGAAACGCGAGCAAGCCTGCGCCCGTTTTGAGGTGCCGACTAAAACCAGTTTCTTGCACGAGCGCCGGACGGCCACTCGCGAGGTAACGCACCGTGCGGTCACTGAACCAGCCGCTGTTGGTGTCCACATAAATGCCCTGCGCGGGCGAAAATTCGGCGGCGGAATTCTGGATGTAACTGCGAAATGAATTACAATCATGCGCCACTGATTGCGGTTCGATGACGCGCCAGCCGTATGCGAGGAGCGCGATCAAATCTTTTTTGTCCGCCGGATAGATTTGCAAGGCGATTTCAAATAAGGAATCGAGGAAACCAAGAACGTTCCCGCCTTCCTGCCTTCCTAATTCAAATCGGGTTTTTACGAGCCGGGGCAGTTCCAAAAGTTTCCGGAACTCGTGGCACTTGAGGCCGTAGGTTTTTCCCGCGTGCGTGACCCGGCCGAACGCGCCGCGCCAACTGGCGATGGTGGTGAAGCGGTCGAACTCTTTTGGCGCGCAAACCGGCCAGTCGGTGAGCACGACGGGCGCGCGCGTGTGCCGCCAGTGGATGTTGCTCGTCGGAATCGGACAAGCGGGTGAGCCAATGTTTTCGCCGATGGTGAAATGAAAATCGTGACTTGTGAGCCGTAGGTCAGCGCCCTGCGCGTGCCAGAACTGCGTGAAACCGGGGTCGTCGTCGTAGTAAAGTTTGCAGCGGCACGCGGAGAAAATTTCCGGCTGCGTGATGTGGCCGCTCACGTTGAAGAGCAATGCGGATTCCTTGGCGCGCTTCACGAGTTCGGTGAGCGGCGGGCCGACGAGAACTTCGTTGCCAGCAAGCAGCGCGGCGTTTTGCGAGAGACCAAATTGCACGGTGACGGCTTGGAAAAAATTTATTGAAGCGGCGTAAACGCCGCGCTCCGTCGCTGCCGGGAGTTGCTCGATGAAAAAAACCTCGCAGCCGAGCCTTTGAAATCCGCGCGCCCAACTCATGCGCGTCCACGCATTACCGCCGTTGCCGGGCTTGGTGGCCAGCGCGCCGCTGACGATGACGAGCGGTTTCTTCACGTCACATTTTCAAATGAGTCTCGACGGCGACACAAATTTTTTGCAGGCAGGCGGCGATGGAATCACGGTCGGTGTGGAGGTCAAGTTCAGGCTTGAGCGGGGCTTCGTAGGGCGAGCTGATGCCGGTAAATTCTTGGATTTGATTCGCGCGGGCTTTTTTGTAAAGACCTTTCACGTCGCGCAATTCGCAAATGGCGAGCGGGGCGTTGACGAAAACTTCGACGAATTTTCCCGGCGGCAGTGCGGCGCGGATGTCGTCGCGCTCCTTGCGAAATGGCGAGATGAAGGCGGCAAGCACGATGAAACCCGCATCGGCGAGCACGCGGGCGACCTCCCCGGCGCGGCGGATATTTTCGTGACGGTCGGCGGCAGAGAAGCCGAGGTCGCGGCACAGCCCGGTGCGGAGAATGTCGCCGTCGAGCAGATAGACGAGTTTGCCGGATTCAAAAAGTTTGCGCTCCATCGCGGCGGAGAGCGTGGTTTTACCGGCGCCGCTCAAGCCGGTGAACCAGACGATGAGTCCGATGTGGCCGTGGCGCACGGCGCGTTCGGCGGCGGTGATGGGAGGTTGAATCATGGGCAGCATATGGCGGTGAACAATGACATTGGCGCATTCGTTGTGCGGGACACCAAGGTGGGGCGCGTCACTCCGTGCGCGCCGCCGACTGGAATAAAAGCGTTCTGGTTCACGACGGCGCGCACGGCGCGACGCGCCCCGCCTGTCTCGCCGTTGCCAAGGTTGCTGTGATTTTTCATACTCTTGGTCAGGCGGCGCGGATCACGATGGGTAGCGATTGTTTGTATTTCCAATGGATGCCGCACGCGGGAAAATTTCCCCCGCAGATTTTAATTTTTCCCAACCCGGCTTTTTTACATTCCGCGATGATGCCGACCTCGCTGAACGTCCGCATTTCGAGCGTGCTGCCCAGGCCGCCGTGAAACACCAAGTGGTCGAAGCTTTGCGCGCGACCGTCGCGCGTGCGGTTGTGCAGCACGAGCACAGTGTCTTGCTCGACGATTTTCCACTCATGCAATTCAGGAAAATGTTCCCGCGTCGCCTCGGCCTTGTCATACGGCACGGTGAAGACCACGAAGCCGCCGGGCTTGAGCAGCAGCCGGAGATTTTCAAATGCGACGGAGATCGGCGGCGGCACATGTTCAAAAACATCCGACGTGATGATGAAATCCAGCGTGTGTTCCAGCTCCGCCGGAATTGCCGTGATGTCGAGGTGCGGTTCCTGATGATAGTAAGTGTTGGTGTAATTGAATTTCTCCGCCAGCGGAACCGCGTAGCCATCCCAATCCGTCATGCCAATGCCGGCAATGTTTTTTCGCACAGGAAAATCCGGGAGCGCAAGGCTCTCGCCAAACAGTTCCATCGAAAGCGCGTGAATGACCGACCGCCAGCGCAGCGTGGAACCGCAGGCCGTGCAGGAACGGCTTTCGCGGTCCAATTTTTCAATCCGCATCGGCGAGGTTTTCCCGCAGATGTTGCAGCGAAAGGACACGAGGTCGTCAGGCGTCTCCGGTTTCGCCGGTTCCGTGACGGAGCGAGCGATTGTGATCGGCGGCAACGGTGCTTTGATGCCCACAAAAATATCCCGCGAACCGAACATCAGACCGTGCTGCTTGGCGTCGAGCATCCGAATCTCGGCGAATCCGCCTTTTTGCTCCATGAGATTCCAAACCCACGCGCGGTCAATGGTGACGGGAAGTTTTCCTTTGTATTGTTCCTCGGCCGTATAACCCATTTCCAAAAAACAAATTTGCTTCGTCTTCGCAAAGAGCCATTCCAAACATTGCACGCCGCGCTCCACGCTCGTCTGAATCATCAGCCATTGAAACACGGCGAAGGCCGAGGTCACGTCAAACTTCCGCTCCTGCGTGTCGCGCAAATAATCGTAAGCGTCGGCGGCGATGAAATTATTATTCTCCTTGCGGACAAACGTATCGAGCAATTGGGCGACGGCAATGTCCGGTGCGACCACATCCACGCCCTCCGCCGTGAAGCCCAGTTCGTGCCGCGCGAAATGGCAGAAGTAACCTGTGTTACAGCCCACGTCGAGATAGGTGACATTGTCCGCCACGCGGTTGCCACGCACGTCGCGCTCCGCAATGATTTTCGCCATCAGTTGCGTGCGCAGCAATGAGTCGGGACGCAGCACGCGCCAGTCTTTGCACTCTTCAATTTCTACCGGCTGATAAATCGTTTTTTCACCCGGATATGGCGCCTGCCCCTCCAGCCGCTCAACAATTTCCAGCCGTCCAGCTTTCATCATCTCCGTCTCACATTCCGCGCAGAGCGAAACGGTTGCGGCATCGCCCGGCCACCATTTGAACGGCGTCTCGGCGGAAAGCCCGCGCAAGACCAGATAGCCCGTGGCCGCCGCGCGCTGGCAACGCTGGCAATTCATTGTGAGCGCGGTTTCAACCGCATCGGAATTTTTCAGTTGCAGTTGTTGCGCCGGTGAAATTTGCACCAGCACCACATCCAGTCCGCGCCGCGAAGCGTGCGTCCAGTAAGGCGCAATCTCGGAGCCGAAATAATGCGCCTCGTCAAACGCCACGAGCGTGCCGGGCGACGTCTGCTCCAGCACAGCGGCACACTCCGCCGTGGTCACGAAATGATTCAGCGCGCAGGTCAGCCCCTGCTGTCGGCAGCCGAGCAGGCGCAGGACGCGATAATTTTTATTCACAAACAGAACCGGCGCCTCGCTGCACGCAAACGTCAGCACCGGACGGCCCGCGCGTGTCGCCGCGTTGACCATCTCAATGAGCCGCGCGGATTTGCCCGCGCCCGGCAACCCGGTGAGAATCGTCAGTGACATAGGCGTGGTTGGGCGGTCATGGTTGCGAGGCGCGTAGCGGGACAGGCGTCCCGGCTGTCGCGTTTCAAATCTGGCTTAAAAAAGAATTTTCGGCCGGTCAAACCGCGACTAGACAGGCGAGACACCTGTCCCACTACTGTTAGTAAAAGCCCATTTCGGAGTTTAGCTTTGGCAATCATTTTTTCGCTGCGGATTTTTGGCGACGCCGTGAACGGGCAGATTTTGCAGATTGAGCCAGCGCCCGCCTCGTCGCTTCGAGATACGCGCGGCCAAATTTTTCATCCGGCTCCAGATGCGTGCCTTCGGCCCACTCATTCCACGCGTTGAGAAAAACCACGCGCTCGCCCGCAGGCCGCGACCGCGCACGGGCGATGGCCTCGCGCAGCCATTGTTCGTAGGCGGCGGGCGTGGAATTGTGGAGCACCACGGCCTCGTCGCCGCGCCGCGCGGAATTATCCCACGCCGGACAAACAGTTTCGTAACGTGGGTATTTCACCGGCGCAGGATTCGCCAGCACCCGCCACGCTTTTTGATAATCGAACACACGGAGTTTTTCTTTGCCCGGAATTTTGATTTCCGCGCCGGAGTTGAACAGTGTCGTGAACTGCGGCGCGAACAAAATTTTCGCGTCGAAGCCAACCTGCGTCGCGTCCCAGCCCGCGTCCCAGCCGGTCTCGACACTCATCAGATAAATTCCCGGCAGCCCCGCCGCCGCGACTTCGCGCCGCCATGTCGCGATGGTGCGCGCCGGATCGGGCAGTTCGCGGCCTTGATACACGATGAACACCGGTTTGTCCGCGATGCGGATCGCGCGTTTGTCTGCGAACACCGGCAGCAGCCAGCGGATGTGATTTACGTCGTCTTCCGGCGAATACATCTGCGGCTGCAAAATATTTTGCGCCTGCCCGTCCCAGCGCCGCGACCACGGCTCATTCGCCCAGCACAAACAAAACGGAAAATCCGGCTGCCCGCTCGCGAGAATTTCATTCACCGGTTTTTCCAAAAGCCGTTTGCCGCCGAACCAGTAATGGTAGTAGCAAAACCCGTGGACGCCGTGCGCGCGCGCAAGTTCGGCCTGCGCCGCGCGGGCGCGGGCGTCGCGTAAATCATAGTAGCCGAGTTCGCCCGGAACCTGCGGCTGATGATGGCCGGCGAACGCGGGCTTGGCGCGGCGCACGTTCGTCCACTCGGTGAAACCTTCGCCCCACCACGCGTCATTTTCGGGAATCTGATGGAACTGCGGCAGATGAAACGCTATAAGCTTCACCGCGTCGTCGGCAGACGTGAGAGAAATTTTCTTCGCGCCGCGCAGATCAAAAATAACACCCGCTGATTCGCTGCGGAAAATTTCTTGGCCGCTGACCGCCAAGTGCGTGGCGAAATCTTTGTAATGTTCCAGCCACCACAGCGCCGTCGCGGGCAGCGCGAAAAATTCCGCGCCGCGCTTCCGCAATTTTTCCAGTTGCGCGATGGCCGCCTTGCTGTCCGCCGGATGATGCCCCGCATAAATGCCGTCCTTCGTCTGCGGAAAATGCAGGCCACTGCGCGCGGGAATCCGCAGCAACTCCTCGTCGCCACGGCTCACAACCACCACTTTGCCTCCGGTGTGCGTGGCGTTTTCCACCGCGCCCACGAACGCCGCAACGAGCCGCGAGTAGGCGAGGTGCGGCAGTTTGCCCGGCTTGATTTCACCCGCATCCGGCGTGAGCAATGTGCGCTTCGCTGGCTTCGCCAGCACCTGCGCCACGACTTGCGCGAGGCTTTCGCGCGCCGTCTCGCGTCCGTGCAAACCGACGATGTGCTCGCGTCCCGCCTGCGCCATGCGCGTCCACAGTTCGTCATCTTCGAGCAACTGAGTGATGCGCTGCGCAAAAAGATTCGCGTTGTCCGCCACGAAAATTTCCCGTCCGTCTTGCAAGCCAAAACCCTCCGCACCGATGCTGGTCGAGACCGTCGGCGTGGCGAGCATGAGCGCCTGCAACGCTTTTCGCTTCGTGCCCGCCCCAAATAAAAGCGGGATCACCGTTGCCCGCGCGTGGCAGATATACGGCTCAACCGTCGGCGTCCAGCCAACCATTCGCACGCTTGGCAGATTTTTTCCGAACGCGCGCACCGTATCGTCGAGTCCGTCGCCGATGATGTGAACCGCATGCCGCGCGAGCAACTCCGGTTTCACGCGTGGCAAAATTTCCCGGCACAAAAATTCCACCGCGCCCACGTTCGGCACATGGCGGAAACAGCCGACGAACACCAGCCCGCGCCGTTCACTCAACGGCACGGGCGAGACTGGCAAGTCCTCGTTGTCCGGCACGGGATGCGCGAGCGCGGCGTCGGCGCAAAGGTCGTTGATGAGATTGGATTCCTTCGGCGACACCGTCAGCACCGCGTCCGCCGCCGCGTAGGTGTTCAGCTCGCGCATCATCTCCGAGGCGTAATTTGTGTCGAGCAACTTGCCGTCGCCGCCCAGAAAAGTTCCGCGCGCGAGCCGCAAAAAATGCAGATCAATCGAATCCACCACGATGCGCGTGCGCGGCGACAACGTGCGCAGCGTCGACACGAACGGCTCTGCGACGTGCCACAGCCCGAACACCGCCAGATCAAAATCGCCGCCCGCGATCAGTTCTTTCATCCAGCGGCCCGCGCCCGCGAACACCGCGATGCCGCGCCGTTCCAAAATCTGCGCGTAACGCAGCTCGAAATTTTCGTGGTGCGAAACGAACGTCACCGCCCAGCCGGCCTCCTGCAAAAAAACAATCGTGTCGAATACGCGCCGCGAGCCGCTGTCGCGGTCGCACTCCGGCATCAGCGCGCAGACCAGCACGCGGCGTTGCGCCGGGTCGCGCACGGACAACGACAGCCGCGCGGCGAAATCTTCGCGGTGCGGACGCGGCGATTGTTTCGTCAGTTCCGTGCGCCACCGCGCGAGAAATTTTCCGTGGTTCACGACCTGGTAGCGCTTCATCCCCTTGGCCGTATCCAGCCCCGCCGTGCCGCCCTCGCGATGCACCACCGCGCTCTCCGGTTGAAAATAAACTTTGCGCCCGGCGGCGCGCACGCGGAAACAGTAGTCCGTGTCCTCGTAATAACCCGGGCGAAATTCCGTGTCAAAGCCGCCGAGCTTCTCAAAAAATTTGCGCGGCGTGGCGAACAATGCGCCGGAACAATAATCCGTCTCGCGCAGAAAGTTGAACAGCGGCGCGGTCAAATCCCCATCCGTGCGTCCGTAATTCATCGCCGAGCCGTCGCGGAACACCACGCCGCCTGCCTCCTGAAACGTGCCGTCGGGGAAAATCAATTTGCCGCCGACCACGCCCGCATCCGCGCGTTCGCGGAACACGCGCAGCAACGGTTCGAGCCAGCCGGGCAACAGCGCGAGGTCGTTGTTGAGGAAGACCAGAATTTCACCGGTGGCCTGCGCCGCGCCGAAATTGCAGGTGTCCACGAAGCCAAGATTTTTTTTGTTGCGGAAATTTTTCACGCGCGCGTCGCATCGCGCCCAGCGTTTGAGCATCGCCGCCGTGCCGTCCGTCGCGCAGTCGTCCACCACGATGACCTCAATGGCAAGGCGGCGCGGCAACGTTTCAAGCAGTGAGCGCAAACAGGCTTCAGTCATCGCCGCGCCGTTATAGCACGGCATCACGATTGACACGCTCGTCTGCTTCGCGCTGGAAAAATCTGGTCGCCACTCAACCGCGAGCGTTTTCTTTTTCGCGTCCACCCGCACGACCGCCGCGCTCGCCACGCGCCGCGCTTCGGCAAGATTCGTTTTTTGATTTGCCTCCACGACGACGATGTCGGCGGTGCGGTCCAGATACGGCAAAGAATTTTTCTCCGCCGTCGGTTGAAAAATCGTGAGCTGCGGAAAACTTTTTTTCAGGTCGCCGCCGGTCTGCCAGTCGAGAATCACCGGGTCGCGTTCGCAGCGCGCTTGAAACTCCGCGATGATTTCCGCGAACTTCGCCGTGAGATTTTTTGCGTCAGCTTTGGGCTTTTGCGTGAGCGACCAGATGGTTGCCGTGTCGCGCGCGTTCGCGATGAGGCGATAGCGTTCCTCCAAGTGACGGTGAAAACCAGCGTAGTGATCGAGCCACCAGAGCGACGGCTGCGGCAGCACGAAAAAATCCGCGCCCGCCGCGCGCCACGCTTCAAGCTGCGCGATGGCCGCAAGGTCGCCGCCGGGATGATAGCCGAGATATTCGCCGGAGCGACTGCGGGGGAAATGCCACGACGTTTTGCAATGCTGTTGCAGCAATGCGGCGTCGCCCTTGGTAACGATGAGCGCGGTGGCGCGGCGCGGGATTTTTTTGGCGACGAGCGCGTGGACGCGCTTGAGCAGCGCACGGTGCGCGAGGACTTCCGGCGGCACGGCTTCCTTGGCCGACTGCGCCGCGTGCCGGACGCGCAACGCGTCGAGCCGCGCCGATTCGCGCTGCAACGCCTTTTCCTGTCGCGCCACGAGCGCGGCCAGCCGGGCGGCGGTCATTGTCTGCTTCTGATTTTTTTGCACTTTTGCTTTCACAAATCAAACCGTTTTTCTCACCGGCTCGCAAGCCGGTGTTATTTTCTGGTCACGTCAAAAATCATTCCCAAATGAGGGTTTTCCGCGACGGGCGGCGACCGGCGCAATTCGTCGGCAAAGCGCGGATAAATTTCCAGCCACCACCGCGCACTGTGCGGCACCGCGAGAAATTGCGCGCCGTGGTTGCACGCGGTTTCCAGTTGCGTCAGCGCCTCGGCGTCGTCGGCTGGATGAAACCCGGCGTAACGGCTCTGCGCGTCGCGGGGAAAATGTTCCGGCGCGCGCGCGGTGAACTTCAAAAGATTGTCGTCGCCCTTGCTCACGACGGCCACGCGCGCGCCCGGCGGAGTGTTTTTCTGCACGAACCCATTCCATTGCGGCACGAATAATTCATAGGCCAGCGCATCGAGATCGAGTTGCTTGGCGGTGGTCAAATTGCCAGCCAACATTTTCGGCGCATCGGCAAAGCCCGCTTCACCGCATAACTGCGCGTAGAGATTGATGATTTCCGGCGCGACGGAAATGTTCGTGAGTTGTTCGCCCGTGAACCGCGTGTGCCGCAATTCCGGCTTGGTCGTGGCGGCGATCTTGTTTGTCTCGACTTCAGAAATTTTCAGCCCGCAAAAATCTGCGAGCCGCAGCAGCGTCGCGGCTGGCTGCGTGAAAAAATGTTCGTAGTGAACCACGAGGCGTTGCGAACGCGGCACATCCGCGAGCAAGCGTTCGTTGTAAACACGCCACAATTTCAAGCCCAGCGCATACGACATCAGCCCGCGCCGCCGCAGCGAAAGTGCCACCTCCAGCGGATGCCGCACGCAGACCACCACGCGCGCATCTGGCGCCAACGCGAGCCAGAACGGCAGCAGCAAACTCGCACGCGGGTCTTTCCAGCCCCACGGCGCAGTGGGACAGGCGTCCCGCCTGTCCAGTTTCGGCTGTGCCGACGTTGACTGACCTGCGTGACTTGACAGGCGGGACGCCTGTCCCACTAGCTGTGCGTGAATTTCCTTTCCACGTTCACGCAATGCGGAAAACTTTTCCGCCCAACGCGCAGGAAATTCCGGCACGTTGTCCCAACCGCCGCCGAGTTCGTTGAGCAACGCGTCGTTCACTTCCGTGACCGCGATGTTTTCCCAGTGACCGTCAGGATTGTCCGGCGTCGCGCCGTGAAGTTCATTTTCTTCGCCCAGCCAAAGCCCGCACTGCCGCAGCAGATTTGCCGTGAGCGACGTGCCGGAGCGGTGCATCCCCGTGACGATGATGGGCGCGCGTTCAGCCATGCAGTTTGTAAATGTTGCCCGAATTTTTGTCCGCCGCCACCAGCCGCGCGTTGCGTTTCAAGAATGTTGCGAACTCCCGGTAATGCTTCAGCCACCACAACGCCGCCTGTGGAATCACGAGATGATCTGCTTGCGGCAACAGTTTTTTCAGCGCCACCACCGCCGCCTTTCCGTCCGCCGGATAAAAGCCCGCATAACTGCCCGTCACCGACTGCGGAAAATGTTTCGCCGCGCGCCCGCCGAGTTCCAGCAGTGCATTGTCGCCCTTGCTCACGACCAAAATTTTTGCACCGCGCGGAACGGCCCGGCGAACCAGCTTGCGGAGACGGGCGCGCATCAAATCATATTCCAGCGCGGGCGAGGCCGTGGCCGCGCCGCCGAGTTCGGCGATGAGTTTCGTGACTTCACGCGTCAGCCCGGCAAGCTGGCGGTTTTTCGCGGCATAACTTTTTTCCAGCGCGTCTTTGCGCCCGGCGTCCACGACGGCGAGTTCCGGCGAAACTTTCAGGTGCAGCGGAAACTGTCCTTCATAGTTCAGCTCCAGCAATCCGTCAGCGAGAAAAAATCTCAAATCGTCCGGCTGGACTTTCGCGAACCAACGCTGCCGGTAGCGCGCGACGTTGTGTTTATCATGCTGGAACCGTCCGGGCGCGACCGACTCAAAATGTTTCACCACGCTCTCGGCGCAGTAATGAATTTCGTGTCCGCGCTCGCCGAGGCGCAAGCAGAAATCCACGTCCTCAAAACCGTTCTTAAACTTCGTGTCAAAGCCGTGCGCGGCGATGAAAACTTTTCGACGAACGAGCATCGCGGCGCCGGTCACGATTTGAAAACGGCGCGACTGATTGACTGCGGGATGATTGGCGGGAAATCCGGTGTAGATGTGGCGCGGGTATTTGTCCTGACAAATAATCACACCCGCGTGCTGGACGGTTTGATTCGGGTAGAGCAGTTTGCTACCGATGGCGGCGGATTGGGGATTTTTCTTTGCGCAATTTTCCAGCGCCCGCAACCAGCCCGGCTGCGGAATCGTGTCGTTGTTGAGGAACACGAGGAACTCCGTGCGCGCGGCCTTCGCGCCGTCGTTGCAGGTTTTGGCGAACCCACAGTTTTTCTTGTGCGCGATGACTTTGATTTTGTCGCCGAACTGCGCGAGCATTTTCAGCGTGCCGTCGGACGAGGCGTCGTCCACCACGATGATTTTGCAACCGCCGATTCGCAGCACGGCGTCGAGGCACTGCTGCGTGAGCGCGGCGTTGTTGAATGCCGGAATGACGACGGTGGATTGCAGAGCGCTACGCATTTTTTCCTCCCAGTTCGTAAATGATGCACGTCGCCTCGTCGCGCAGTTTCACGACGGCGGTTTTTTCCAGATGCTCACGCAAGCCGGTGTAGTGTTCCAGCCACCAGAACGCGGGCTGCGGCAGCAGAAAATAATTTGCACCGGCGGCACGCAGCCTTTCGAGATGCGCGACGGCCTCGGTGCTGTCGGCGGGGTAAAGGTTCGCGTAGCTGCTGTCGGCGGCCTGCGGGAAATGCGCGCCGCACTGCGGGGAAAAATTCACGAGCGCGTCATCGCCCTTGCTAACGACCAGAATTATTGCGGCCCTCGGAAGCTGCGCGGCGACGGCACGGACGCGTTCACGAAGCGCTTCATATTCCGGTGTGATGCGGCGCGCGTGTGGCTGCCATTTCACATTCCATTTCTTTTCGAAGCGCTCGCGATTGCTTTCCAGCACACGATCATATTCACCGTTCGTGCAAAGTTCACCAAACGACGCCTGGCCGAAGTGATGCACGAAAACATCTTCAGCGCATACGATTTTGAATCCGGCAGCACGGACACGGCGGGAATAATCATCGTCCTCGAACATCCCAACCTCGAACTGTTCGTCCAGCGGGCCGACTTTTTGGAAAACCTCGCGCCGCATCGCCACGCAGAACATGGCGAGCATGGGGATTTCGCTTTGAGAACTGGACGTTCCAAATTGTAAGGTGCGGGCGGCGGCAAATTTTTCCAACTCGGCAAACGTGCGATACGGCGCGTCAATCTGCGCCTCGTTGCAAGTGCGGTTCGTGACCGGCCCGACGAGGCCGACTTCCGCTTTCTGCAAATGTGCGAGCAAACCATCGCGCCAGCCGGGGAGAATGACCGTGTCGTTGTTGAGGAGAATTAAAATTTCGCCGGTCGCAAGCTTCAGGGCTTGATTGTTGGCGGGAGCAAAGCCGTGGTTTTTTTTGTTGAGGACGAGTTTCACGAACGAATTTTTCTGCGCGAGTTCACGGAGAAATTCCGGCGTGCCGTCGGTCGAAGCGTTGTCCACGACCAGAAGTTCATCTCCATCATGCCAGTCGGCGAGCAGCGTGGTGAGGCAGAGTTTCGTGTAGGCAAGGCCGTGGTGCGTGACGAGGATGACTGAAACGAGTTTTGAATTTTTATTTTTTAATTTTGAATTAAAAACCGGCGTCAGCAGCGCGAGCGCGGTCTGGATGGTCTGCTCCGGCAGACGCGTGGGCCAGCGGGAAATGGGCGTGAGAAGGAGTGACGCGGGTAGGACAGGCGTCGCGCCTGTCTCCATTTTTTCAGAACTCACATTATTAAAATTAGAGACAGGCGCGACGCCTGTCCTACGCAGGCCAAGCTCGCCCAAAATTTTTCCGAGGACAACCTCGTGCGAAAAAAATTCGCGCGCGAGATCGCGCGCGGCACGGCGGTGCTTTTCGTAATCGCCGTTGATGGCCTCCACGGCAGCGCACAAGTCATCCATCGTCGAAAACGAAAACAATCCGTTACCGGTGGGAAAAATGTTTCCAAAAGCTGTGTCTTGCGTGATGACGGGACGGCCAGCCGCGAGATAGGTCACGGCGCGGTCACTGAACCAGCCGCTGCGGAGCTTGATGTTCTGCTCTTTTGCCACCGTGAACTCACCGCGTGAACCGCCAATGTAGTCGCGGTAACGGTCGAGGTCTTGCGAGACTTCGAGGCCGGGGCGCACGCGCCAGCCGTTTTGCTCCAACGTTTTTTGGTCGTCGGCGTTGTAGCTGGAGAGTGCGAGTTCAAACGGCTGCGCCGAAAATTTCTGCGGGAGCGAAATGAATTTCTCGAACTCGAAATGTTTGCTCCAGCGCAAGATCTCGCCGTTGAACTGCACTTCGCGCCACGGCTGCCGCCAGTTGCCGATGGTGGTGAAGGCCTCGCCGTGGCCGAGTCCGTGCTGTTCCCAAAATTCCATCACGACGGGCTGGCGCGTCGGAAGAAAATTGAACTGCGATGGTTTCGGCACACGGCAGTCGGGCGCGCCGAGATTTTCGCCGAAGGTAAAAAACGCGCAGTGGGGTTGGAGATAATCGAGCGCTTCTTTTTTGCCGTTAAAAATTTCAATCTGCAAATCCACCGGATCGGTCTCCAGAAAAACCAGCCGGTTCGTGGCGGTGAGTTCTTCGGTGGGCAGATGGCTGCCGTGAAGATTGATGATAAGCGCGGCGTCACGGTAGAGATTTTTGAGCTGCGACTGGGTCATGCCGAACCAGCGCGAATCGTAGATCGCGTGATAGGCCCAGTTGTTTTGCAGGCCGAAACGGGTCATCACACCGGCGATGTATTCGGCGGCACGCGCCGGGCCATCGTCCTTGTCATCGCGCATCAGCTTGCTCGGCGTGCAGCCGTGCGCTTCGACGTAGAAAACTTCGCAGCCAAGTTTTTGCAGGCCGATGAGATAATGAATCGTCTGCCACGCGACGCCCGCGACGGGGAAGTGGCTCAAGAAGCCGAGCAGGACAATTTTTGGTTTGCGCGTGACGTTCATGCAAATTTAATTCTCACGCAAAGGCGCAAAGGCGCAGAGGAAGTCCTTTTTGCGGGGAATTCTTTGCGACTTTGCGGCTTTGCGTGAACTTTTTTCATACTGATTGCGCCGTGGCGGTGGCGAGTTTGCTTTGGCGGACGGCGGCGATTTGCGCGTCGTAGAGTTGTTTGTAGAGTCCGTTTTTCGCGATGAGTTCATCCTGCGTGCCGCGCTCGACGAGTTCGCCGTGGTTGATGACGAGGACTTGATCGGCGTGTTTTAACGTGGAGAGGCGATGCGCGATCATGAACGTGGTGCGGCCAACCATGAGGCGTTCGAGCGCTTCGAGAATCACGGCTTCGGTCTTGGAATCCACGGAGGAAGTGGGTTCGTCGAGAATCAGAATCGGCGCGTCCTTCAAAAACGCCCGCGCGACGGCGACGCGCTGGCGTTCGCCGCCGGAAATTTGCGCGCCGCGTTCGCCGAGAATCGTTTCATATTTTTGCGGCAGACGTTCGATGAAGTCATGCGCGTTCGCGGCTTTCGCGGCGGCTATGATTTCTTCTGTGGTCGCTTCGAGGCGACCGTAGCGGATGTTCTCGGCAATCGTGCCGGAAAACAACAACGGCTCTTGCAACACGATGCTGATCTGCGCCCGGAGCGATTTGAGCGTGAGGTCGCGGAGGTTCACGCCGTCGAGAAAAATGCCGCCAGCCTTCGCGTCGTAGAAGCGCGGAATCAAACTCACAAGCGTGGATTTGCCCGCGCCGGTCTGGCCGACGATGCCGATGACTTGTCCGGGTTTGGCCTCAAACGAAATTTTTTTCAACGTGTCCACGCGGCCGGTGTAGCTGAAATCCACGTTTTCAAAACGGACGCCGCCGCGCACGCGTTCGATGTTTTTTGCCGTTGGCGAATCTTTGATGTCCGGCACGGTGTCGAGAAATTCAAACGTGTTTTTCAGCGAGATGAAGCGATCCTGCAACGAGCCGATGGTGAAGCTGATTTGTTCGAGCGGTTTGTAGATGGCGGCAATGTAAGCAATGATGACGGTGAGTTCGCCCACAGTGAATGCGCCCGCCGGCCAACCGGCTTGCTTCGCGTGCAACACGTCCACCGCGCCGAGGCCCAGCACGAGCGCGGCACCGATGGCGGTGATGAAATTCACGACAAGCGAAAAAATCGTCTGGCGCACGGTGACTTTCACGCGCTCCTTCACGGCGAGCGTGGTCTGGTCGCGGAAACGCTTGTGCTCCCGGTCTTCACGCCCGAACGCGACGATGACGCGCATCATGGCGAACGCCTCGTGGATGATGGAGAGCGATTCGGATTCGAGCGTGCGGACGCGCTGGATTTTGTCCTGGATATGCGTGGCGTAGTAGCCGACGGAGTAATACAAAAATGGCACGACGGTAATCGCGGCGAGCGCGAGCTTGGGATTGAGGTGATACGTCACCCAAAACATTCCGACCAATGTCAGCGCGGCTTCGACGAGCATGGGGATGGTCATCACGAGTCCGGCGGGCGCGTCGCCCTGGCTGTTGATCATGTAGATCAAACCGCCGCTGCGCCGCTGGTCGTGGTAGGCGAGCGACATTTTCTGCGCGTGCAGAAACATCTCGCTGCGGAAATCGAGCGTGATGTTTTGATCAATTTTCGTGTTCACGAAATTGGCGGCGACGTGGAGCGCATCGAGGATGAGCAGCAGCCCGAGACCCGCGAGCGCAGCGAAGAGGATGAGCGCAGTGGGATTCGACGCGATGGAGGTGGGAATCCATTGCAACCAAGAGGCGAGCTGCTTGTCGCCGAGAGCGTTGTCAATCACGATGAGCAGCGGCCACGGCGTCGCGAGCGTGACGATGGCCGTGAGCACGGTCAGTGCCACCGAGAGCGCGGCGAGCGTCCGGTGCGGACGCAGGTAGCGCAGGGTGCGCTTGACATAGCGCATCGGAATAGTGCTTTTCATTTTCCGCTCACAGATTTTAATTTCATTTCGCGAATCGTCCGGCGAACCAGCGCCATCGCTGCCGCGCTTTCAACGATCATCGCCACCAGACAAATCAAAGTCACCGCGCCGAACACGCCCACGGCCACCCACGCGGCATCAAGCGCGGCACCGAGCGTCAGCACCGCCGCGTAACTCAACGTGATGAGCGACGCGTCCGGCCAGTGCGGCCACAGTTTGAAACGGATATTTTGTTTTTCACCGCCGTGTTCCTCGGCCAGCAACCGCAGTCGCACCGCGCCCAGCACGCCACCGCGAATTTCCAAATCCCAGCGGTCATAATCGCCGCCGCGAAAAACGCCCGCGCCCGCTTCCTGCAACGGAATTTCCACGGCCAGCAGCCAGTCGGTCGGCGACCGCCAGCGTTCGCTCCACACGACTTTCTCTCCCGGCAGCGGCAGGGCGAAACCAGTCAGCCGGCGTCGGCCCCACGGTGTTAGCCCCGCGCCAACGCGTCCGCGTAACCGCGCAATGGGCTGCAGCAAATTCAGCAACGACACCAGCGCGAACTGGGAAAAACCGTTCAGCGGCAGCCGCCGCGCCTGCAACACGGCCCGCGCAACGGTGATGCCAACCGCGATCACCAAAATCGGAGCGAACCACAGGAGCGGTTTCCAGAATGGTGCCAGCGCCAGCAAAATAATCAGCGCGAAAATAATCACATACCATTCCGGCATCCGCACGACCGACCAGAACGTGCTGGGCGCCGGCTCGTAGAGCGATTGAAACAGCGCGCTGCCCCAGGTGCCGTGATAAATCCGCGAACGTCCCACCGTGAGCGCCGCGAGCCGGCCGAGTCCATAGATGCGACCATGCCACGCGGGCTGCCCGGCGGCGTTGTATTTCGCGGGCCACTTGCGTTCGAGCGCGGCCTCGGCCTTGCCGTAGCCGGATTGTTGTTTCCAATAGGTGCCGATAGTTTGCCGCCGGTGGTGCCAGACCATCGCGCCGGGATGGAAACCGATTTTCCAACCGGCATAGTGAAAACGCCAGCAGATATCCACGTCATCACCCGCGACCAAGAAGCGCGGATCAAATCCGCCGAGTGCGAGCAGCGCGGATTTGCGGAACGCCATGTTGCAGCCGGGAATGTGCTCGGCCTCGCGGTCGGTGAGCAAAACGTGGATCGGGCCGCCGGGCGCGTGGGCGACGCAGCGAGCGGTGAAATTTTCCGTGGCGGGCGGAATGTTCGGCCCGCCGGCGGCGGCGCAGTCCGTCGTGGCGAACGTGTGCGCGAGAAATTTCAGCCAGTGCGGATCAGGCCACGCATCGTCGTCGAGATAGGCGACAATTTCACCTGTCGCAGCTTCGCAACCGGCGTTGCGCGCCGCGCTCAAACCGGAGTGGGTCTGGTTGACGAGCCGCACGGGAAATTGTTTGGCGATGGCGGCGACGCGTTCATCCGCGCCGTCGTTGACCACGATGACTTCGTAGTCGGGATACTCCACGCGCTGCAAACCGGCGAGCGATTCGTTCAGCGTGGCCGCGCCGCGATAAGTGCAAATCACAACGGAGATGCGCGGCCAGGAATTTTTTCCTGCGAACGGCAGTTGCGCGAACGCCTCCCGAACGGCGGCGAGCGAAAGTTTTTCCGTGCGGTCGCGGCGCGTGAGGCCAAAGTCCCAGTCGAGAATGTCGTTGCCGCCGCGATGCCATTCGTCCGTCCACGAAAAAATAAAAACACCGGCCACGCCGCCCTCGAACGCAAGCCGCAACTGCCAATCCAGCGATGCGGCCTGACCGGACTCACCGTTGCGGCGGCTGTCGAGACCCACTTCCGTGAACAGCAGCGGCTTGTCCGCCGCGAGATTTTGCAAGCGCGCAAGATAGGCAGAAAATTTTTCCGGCGTTTCGAGATAGACGTTGAAACAAAATAAATCCACGAACGGCAGTTCGAGATATTCAGTCGAAGGATAGTTGACATAGGCGATCAGCGCATCGGGCGCATCCGCCTTGGCGAGCAGATACAGGCGGCGGATGAATTTTTCAATCACGCGCGGCCCGTGCCAGCGGACGACCGGCGCAGGAATCTCGTTGCCGATGGCGAAGCCCAGCAGCGCGGGATGGCCGGCGCATGCCCGCACACCCTCGGAAATTTTTTCCTCGACGCGCCGGGTAATTTCCTCGTCGGCCAAAAACGCGACGTGCTGCTCCCACGGCAAACCGACGAGCACCCAGATTTGTTTTTCGTGCGCGAGGTCCAGCAGCCAGCGCGGCGGAACGGTGTAGAGGCGGACGGCGTTGATGCCGGTCGCGGCCATGGTTTCAAAATCACGCGCAGCGATTTCCGGGTCGTGGTATTCGCAGCCGTTGCTTTCGGGACGGAATGGGCCGTAGGTGACGCCGCGCAAAAAAAGTTTTTCCTCACCGAGCCAGATAAATTTTCCACGAACCACCGGGCGGGGGGAGACAGTTTCAATTTTTGAGTCGGGGTTGGAGGCGTGGCGGGATGACATGGGTCAGAATTTTAGAACCACGTCATTCGTCTGCGACTGCGTCGTGGCGGCAACATGACCGTCGAAAAATAAAAAATTAGCCCGCGCGCTGTGCCGGTAGCTGATCTGGTCGCCGGACAGCATCTCCACCGGCGGATGATTGTAGCTGGAGATGACATCGCCGAGGTAAAACGTCTGCGCGGGCGACTTGACCTCGGATTCCTTACGGGTCGTGGGCAGCGGAAAATTCACGGCGGTGTAGGCGTTCATGCCGAAGCTGATCTGGAAGGTGTTGTTGACCGCGTCGGGTTCCAGCTTGCGTCCGGGGCAGGAATAAACGCCGGTTTCAAAATCATCATCGCCATTGAAATCCCACTGCTGGCCGAGAATCTCCGGGGCGAGCAACGCGTAGAAATTATTTTCCGTTGGATCGGGATCATCCACCCACGCGAACGGCAGCCGGTGATCGTTCTCTTCGGTGTAAAGCGTCGCGCCCAGAAAAACTTGCCGGAGATGGCCGGTGCATTGCACGGCATAGGCGCGCTGCTTGGCCTTGGTGAGCGCGGGCAGCAGCAACGCCGCAAGAATGGCGATGATCGCGATGACCACCAGTAATTCCAGCAGGGTGAATGCTCTGATTTTTTTCATGGCCTTGTCCGCCGCACCGCTCAAAAATGTAACCCGAATTTAACACAACCGCCCGCCCGCGAAAGGCCGGTTTTCATTAAAATAATTTTATCATCCGCACCTTAGTGCCTGTCTGAAAAAGCGAATTAGCGATTTGCGGGAAAATATTTCTGCAAAAAAACGCATAAAACACTTGATTTGACTGGCTATTTTCGGGACTTACCTTCGCGGCAGCGCCATTCAGGCGATGAAAATCGCTAC
>JANYCI010000046.1 GCA_025360325.1 Limisphaerales bacterium
AATTTTTGCGGATTGGAATTACGCTTTCCAAATCATGTCCGCCACGGTTTTGCCGGCGGGAATGAACGGGATGACGTGCGTGCTATACGGAACCACCACGTCGAGGACGTAGGGTTCGTCGGCGTCGAGCATCCGTTGCATGGCGGCGCGCAAATCTTTCTTGAACATCACGCGTTCGCATTTCACGCCGAAGGAATTGCAAACGGCAACGTAATTAGGATAGATGTCCGCGCGGTCCGACGGATCACCGAGATAGGTGTGGCCACGATTGCCGGCGTAGAAATTATCCTCCCATTGCACGACCATGCCGAGATGCTGGTTATTCAGGATGATGGCCTTCGCATTGATCTTCTCGACGTGCGCGGTGGCGAGTTCCTGGATGTTCATCAAGAATGAACCGTCGCCATCAATGTCAATAACCTGCTTGTCGGGAAACGCGACCTTCACGCCGAGCGCAGCGGGGAAGCCATACCCCATTGAGCCGAGGCCGAGACTGCTGACGAATTGGCGCGGGAATTTATATTTATACCATTGCGCAGCCCACATCTGGTGCTGGCCGACGCCCGTGGTGATATACGCATCACCTTTCGTGAGATCGTAAAGTTCTTCGATCACCATCTGTTGCAAGATGACGTCGCTTTCCTTGCCCTTCATGTGGTCAATCATGTGGTCGCTGTTCGCGATCTCCGGCGTGATGCGGTAGTTGAACGGCGCCTTCTTTTTCCATTCGCCGATCTGCGTGAGCCACGCGGTGTGCTTCTTGGCGATGGGGCGCTTGGCGATTAACTTATTCAAGCGCGTGAGCGCATCCTTGATGTCGCCAACGATGGGCAAATGCGCCTTGCGGTTCTTGTTCAACTCCGCTGCGTCAATGTCCACATGGACAATCGTGCCGCTCTTGCAAAATTCCTCGAACTTGCCCGTCACGCGGTCGTCAAAGCGCACGCCGAACGCGAGCAACAAATCCGCGCCATCCTTCAACTTCACCTGCGGGTCAGTGAAGGATTTGCGAAGTTCGTATTCGCCATTGACCGCCCAGTTCGCCACGGCGGAACCGTGCATACCGAGCCAGCGCAACGAGAGCGGATTTTCTTCCGGGAAACCGCCGAGGCCCATGAGCGTGGTGGTCACGGGAATGTTGCAGGCTTCAGCAAACTTTTTGAGTTCCGCCGCCGCGCCGCTCGTGATGATGCCGCCGCCGCAATAAAGCACCGGACGTTCGGCCTTCTCGATGAGACCGATGATTTCATTCAACGCGAGATCGTCCGCCTTCAAGTCGGGTTGCGTGTAACCGGGCAAACCCTTCTTGATTTCTTCGAGCGTCGGCCAGACGGGTTGCGCCTTGGCTTGCTGAACGTCTTTCGGAAAATCAATCACCACCGGACCGGGGCGACCGGATTGCGCGATGTAAAACGCTTCTTTCACAATGCGCGGAATGTCGTTGATGTTCGTGATGAGATAGCTGTGCTTCACGATGGGCAGCGTCACGCCGATCATGTCAGTCTCCTGAAACGCGCCGCGACCAATCATCGCCTGCGACACCTGACCGGTGATGGCGATGAGCGGGGTGGAATCCATGAAGGCATCCGCGATGGCGGTGACGAGATTCGTCGCGCCGGGGCCGCTGGTGCCCATGCACACGCCGGCTTTGCCGGTGACGCGCGCATAACCTTCCGCCGCAAACGAGCCGCCCTGCTCGTGGCGCGGGAGAATGGTGCGAATCTTGGAATGCGTGAGCGACTGGTGGATTTCCATGCTCGCGCCGCCGGGATACGCGAAGATGACTTCGACGCCTTCACGTTCGAGGGCTTCCACGAAGATGTCGCGCCCGAACATGGCCTTACCGACTTCGGCGCGCGGCTTGGCGGTGGCGGATTTAGATTTCGCTTTCACGGATACAGTTACTTTGCTCATGGTATTTACTTTGGTTGTGGCGGTGCGGCCAAGGGTAACAAAAAACCCACAGCCGTTTCCAGCCGTGGGTTTTTGTTAAAGCTTCGTTCAACAAGCACCAACGGCGTCGCTAACTACAACGACGACCAGTGTGACTACTTGTGAATTGTTTTTCAACATTACGAAAATGATTTTATTCAAGGCGCGGGCGGGGTCAAGTCTGGAATTAACTGGGGAACCCAGCAACACCCGTTGCCAGTTGAGTTTCGCATTTCCATCGGCGCGAGGTTTCATTACGATTTCGACGAAATGAAAGGCATCATCCTCGCTGGCGGCGCTGGCTCGCGGTTGTATCCGCTCACGCTGGTCGCGAGCAAGCAGCTCCAGCCGGTCTATGACAAGCCGATGATTTATTACCCGCTGACAACGCTCATCGAGGGCGGCATCCGCGACATCTGCATTATCTCCACGCCGCACGATCTGCCACGCTTCCGCCAACTCCTCGGCGATGGCTCACGCTTCGGACTGAAATTTGATTACCGCGAACAAGCCAAACCGGAAGGCATCGCGCAGGCCTTTCTCATCGCGGAAAATTTTATCGGCCACGACAACGTAACGCTGATCCTCGGCGATAACATTTTTTACGGCGGCGACACATTTCAGCGCGCGTTCGCGGAATTCAAATCCGGCGCGACGGTGTTCGGTTATCACGTCCAAGATCCCGAACGCTACGGCGTCGTGGAGTTTGATGCGAACGGGAAGGCTGTTTCCATTGAGGAAAAACCGCTCTTGCCCAAGAGCAATTACGCCGTGCCGGGGCTTTACATTTACGACAACGAAATTATTTCCATCGTAAAAAATTTGAAACCGTCCGCGCGCGGTGAATTAGAGATCACGGCGGTGAACGTGGAGTATCTGCGGCGCGGCACGTTGCGCGTGCAACGGCTGGCGCGCGGGTTCGCGTGGCTGGACGCGGGCACGAGCAGCAGCTTGCACGAGGCGAGCGCGTATGTGCAGACCATTGAAAAACGCGCGGGCATCAAGATCGGCTGCCCAGAGGAAGCGGCGTTCCAGTCCGGTTTCGTCGCACTCACCGCGCTGGAAAAAATCGTCGGCGAAATGCCCAACTGCGAATACCGCGAGTATCTCGCGAAGGAAGTCGTGGCGGAAGCGAAGCGGTTGAAGAAATGACGAAGGACGGAATCCGAATGACGAAAGAATTCCAAATGACGAAGGACGAATGGTGCTACCGCGCGCCATACAGCCATTCGTCCTTTGGGCTTCGTCATTGTTTCGTCATTCGCCATTCGTCATTCGTCATTATTTTATGATCTTGTTACTCGGCAGCACCGGTTACATCGGCAACACGTTCGCAGACGAATTGCGGCGGCGTGGTAAAAAGTTTGTTCCGCTCACGCGCCAGCAGGTTGACTACACGCGCTTTGATCTGCTCGTGAAATTTCTGCGCGCGAAAAAAATCTCCTTCGTCGTCAACGCCGCCGGCTACACAGGCAAGCCGAACGTGGACGCGTGTGAACTGGACAAGGCGGGCACCTTGCTGGGCAACGCGCTCTTCCCGCAGACGGTGGCACACGCGTGCGCGGCGGCCAAAATTCCGTGGGGCCACGTCTCGTCCGGCTGCATTTACGCGGGCGCAAAAATTTCCGAGCGTGGAAAAATCCGCGTAGAGAAAGACATGAACCAGCCGAAGCTGCACGCGTTAGTCGAGAAAAAATCGCCCGCCGTGCGCGGCTTCACGGAGACGGATGCGCCGAATTTTTCTTTCCGCGACCTGCCGTGCAGTTTTTACAGCGGCACCAAGGCGCTGGGCGAGGAAGCCATTGCCAGCCTTGGCGAAAGTTACGTTTGGCGGCTGCGAATTCCGTTTGATGAATTTGATAACGCGCGGAATTATTTAAGCAAGGTTCAGCGTTACGCAAAAGTTTATGACAACGTGAACTCCATTTCGCACCGCGCCGATTTTGTGAAGGCGTGTCTCGACACTTGGGAACTCCGCGCGCCGTTCGGCACTTACAACGTGACGAATCCCGGCTACGTCACCACGCGGCACGTCGTGGAACAGATTGAAAAAATCCTGAAGCCGAAACAGAAATTTGAATACTGGAAAAGCGACGCGGAGTTTTACCGAACTGCCGCCAAGACGCCGCGCTCGAACTGTGTGATGGATGTTTCAAAAATCTTGGCGGCGGGCGTGAAAATTCGCGGCGTGGAGGAGGCACTAGAAGATTCCCTCAAAAACTGGAAACCGGAAAATTGAGCCACAGATGCACACAGATGAAACACAGATGGGAAAAGAGTTTGTCCGCAGATTTCGCGGATTAACGCCGATTTCATTTACAGGATTTCATCAGCGAATATCAGCGGCTACTTTGTCTATCTGTGTTTCATCTGTGAAAATCTGTGGCTAAAAAATTATGAATCTGTTGATCACCGGCGGCGCGGGTTTCATCGGCTCTAACTTGATCCGCCAAATCATTGATGACGCGCAGATCGCGAAGCTCATCAATCTCGACTGCCTGACTTACGCGGGGCGTTTGGAAAATTTAGAAAAAGTTTCCAAGCACCCAAAATACTTTTTGGAAAAAGTGGATTTGCGCGACAAGGCGGAAACGTTGCGCGTCGTCGAGCAGCACCAGATCACCCACGTCATGCACTTGGCGGCGGAATCGCACGTGGATCGTTCCATCACCGGACCGGGCGATTTCATCACGACGAATATCAACGGCACCTTTCATTTGCTGGAAGCCTGCCGCGTGGTTTGGAACGGAAATTTCACCGGCAAAAAATTTCACCACGTCTCGACGGATGAAGTTTACGGTTCGCTCGGCGCAACCGGCTTGTTCACCGAGACGACGCCTTACGCGCCGAACTCGCCGTATTCATCAAGCAAAGCCGCGAGCGATTTTTTGGTGCGGGCGTATCATCACACTTACGGTTTGCCGACGGTGATCACGAATTGCTCCAATAACTACGGGCCGTTTCAGTTTCCAGAGAAATTGATTCCCGTCGTCATCCAAAGTATTCTCGCGCGCAAACCGGTGCCGGTTTATGGCGACGGCTTGAATGTGCGCGACTGGCTTTATGTCCGCGACCACGCGACGGCATTGTGGACGGTGCTGCAACGCGGAAAATTCGGCGAGACTTACAACGTCGGCGGGCATAATGAATGGGCCAACCTACGCATCGTGGAATTGATCTGCGATACGATTGATGAATTCGCGCCGGAGCTGGGCGGCCATTCGCGCGCGCTCATCACTTTCGTGAAGGATCGCCCCGGCCACGACCGTCGTTACGCGATTGATGCGACGAAAATCCAGCGCGAATTGGGCTGGGTGCCCGCGCACAAATTTGAGGACGGCATCCGGGAGACGATTGCCTGGTATTTGGAAAACCAGAGTTGGGTGAAATCCGTCTTGAAAAAATAACTGAACGGTTACGCCGCCAAAGCCATCCAACCACCATGCGCTGTAAAATCAATTCTCTCCTAGCCGGCCTCCTGTTGGCGACGCCTTTTTCCGGGCGCACGGCGGACACGAATAGTTTTGTGTCTTGGAACGCCGCGACCGATGCCGTGAGCATGGATGTGCATCGGCAGCAACTTTGGCCGGTGCTGGAAGATGTCGCGCACCAGACGGGCTGGCATATTTTTGTGGAGCCGGACTCGGCGCGGGTGATTGACGTGAAATTTCAAAACGAGCCGAGGCAGGAGGCGTTGAAAAAACTGCTCGGCGATTTGAGCTTTGCCTTTGTGCCGAAGACCAACGAGCCATCGCAACTTTACGTCTTCACTTCGCGGATGGAAAACGCCACGAAGCCGGTGAACGCCACCAACTCCGTGGCCAAGGCCAAACCCAATCACGTCGCGAATCAACTGATGGTGAAACTCAAGCCGGGGGCGAACATTGATGCGCTCGCCAAATCGCTGGGCGCAAAAGTGGTTGGCCGCGATGACAAAAACGGAATTTATCTTTTGGAATTTCCTGACGCCGCCGCGACCGAGGCGGCGCTCGCCAGCTTGAAAAACAACAGTGAAGTGGCGTCGGTAGATTACAATTATTTTTACAACCCGCCAGCCGCACCGCGCCTCGTTTCCAACTCGAACCTCTCACCGATTCCGCTCACGCTCGACCGTTCCAAAGCGGGCGACCCGTGCAATCCCGTCATCGGTTTGATTGACACGCGCATCCAATCGCTCGGCAATGGCTTGGATGCGTTCGTGCTGAAAACAATTTCCATCGCGGGCAACGTGACACCCAACCCAAACACGCCGACGCACGCCACGTCCATGGCGGAAACTATTTTGCGCGCTATCTCCGGTGCCTCCGGCGGCAGCAGCGCGGTGACGATTTTGCCGGTGGATGTTTATGGTGGGAACGAACTGGCGACAACGTGGAACGTGGCGCAAGGCGTGAAAGCGGCGGTGGACGGCGGCGCGACGGTGCTGAACATGAGCCTCGGCGGCACGAGCGACAGCGCAATTTTAGACGACATCATTCGCCAAGCGCAGGCGCAAGGAGTGGTGATTTTTGCGGCGGCAGGCAACGAACCCGTGAGCACGCCGACATATCCAGCGGCGATTCCCGGCGTGATTTCCGTGACGGCATTCAGCACGCCGGGCAAGCTGGCACCGTATGCGAACACGGGGAATTTTTCCACCCTCGCCTTGCCCGGTCAGAGCATCGTGTTTCTGGGCAACCAGAGTTTTGTTGTGCAAGGAACTTCGCCAGCGACGGCTTATGCGAGCGGCATCGCAGCGGGAACGAAGGGAATAAATTGTCCGCCGTGGTCACAGATTCAAGCCGCGATGCAGCAGAAATTTCCCGTGCCGCAAAATTAAAAATTGGGGGTGGAGTCTAGGTTCTAGGAAAGATTTTTGAACCCGCGCACTTGGTTTCTTAACCCCATTTATCAGTGCGAAAGACAGCCGTATTTGATGAACGTCCCAAGGAAAACCGCCACCGCCACGATGAACAAAATTGGTTTGCCCGCAAGCAATAGGACGATGCCCCAACTGATGAAAAAGGCGAACAAGAGGAAAACAAAAATCGCGAGCAAAAAATTCATGGGCGGAATCTTACAAGTTTTTTTGGTTTAGGCAAGTTGCTGATTTCAGTGGTGGTGGGCGACAACCGTTTCATTCTGCCACGACAAAACTCACATCCACCGGCGAGCCGATTTTCAGTTCCACGCCGGTCGGTAAAATTTTTCCCGTCAGCGCATCAATCGCAAATTCCACGGCGTTGTCTGACTTTTGATTGCCGGTGAGGAGCCAGCGTCCCGTCGGGTCTATGCCCAGTCCGCGCGGAACTTTGCCACCGGCGGAAATGTTTTGGATGAGATTTAGCCGCCCGGTTTTTTCATCCGCCACCAGCACGCTCACGCTGTCGTGGCCGCGCAACGTGGCATAAATAAATTTACCCGACGGATGCACGCGGATTTCCGCCGCCGTGAATTCCTTCCGCAACAGCACGTTCGTCGGCAGCAGCGACGCCGTTTCAATCTCCTTCATGCGTCCCGCGTTCCACGAAAATGTCGTGACGCTGCAACCCATTTCGTTGACCACAAAAATAAATTTCCCATCGCGGCTGAACGCGAGATGCCGCGCACCAGAGCCGGACGGGACGGAAATTTCAAAAACTTTTTCCGTATCAAGCGCGGCGGTTTTCGATTGCAACGGATACACGGAAATTTTGTCCGTGCCGAGATCGCACACGAGCGCGAAACGCCCCGAGGGATCGGCAGAAATAAAATGCGCGTGCGGCGCGGCTTGACGGTTCGTGTTCGCGCTACGACCGTGAAATTGAATTCGCGAACCATCGGCACCAATGCTCCCGTCGGCGTTCAGTGCAAAAGTTTTCACGCTGCCATCATTGTAATTCGCGGCGAGCAAAACTTGGCCGGAGGCATCCACGCTCACATGACACGGGCCGTTGCCACCGGAAGATTTCTCATTGAGAAATTTTAGCTGGCCGGATTTTTTATCCAGCGCGAACGCCGAAATGGAGCCGAAGTTTTGGCCGTTGAACCTAGTGCTGTTCGCGGAATAAAGAAATTTTTCATCCGGCGACACATTCACGAAACACGGATTGGCCACCGCCGCCGCAAGCTGCGGCGCGGACAGTTTTCCCGTGTCCGCATCGAGCCGCGAAACGTAAATGCCCTGACTCAACGCGTTCGTGTAAGTGCCGAAATAGACGAGAAATTCTTTGGCCGACGCCAACGAAACCACGGACGCCAGCGCGAGCACGATGAAAAATTTCATACGACAAACTCCAGTTCCTGCCGGTGCGGAATAATCCCGCGCTCATACGCTTGCCCCAGAAAACGGCGGATGGATTCCCGCCCCTTCTCGCCATAGTCGAGCGTCCAGTGATTGACATACATCCCGACGAATTTGTCCGCGAGGTCGCGCCCCATGTCACGGGCATATTGCAGCGCGTGCTGCACGGCTTCGGGCCGATGATCGAGGCTGTATTGAATACTTGCGGTGAGCGTGTCCGAAATGTTTTTGCGGACTTCCGGCGCAAACCGTTTGTGAATCACATTGCCGCCGAGCGGCAGAGGCAGACCATCCTGTTCCCCGCCCCACCAAACGCCGAGGTCTTCGCACAAAACTAATTTCTCATTCTGAAACGTCAGTTGCCCTTCGTGAATAATCAAACCCACATCCGCCACGCCACTTTTTACCGCTTGAAAAATCTGATCGAACGGCACCACGACGTAATTGAATTCCTTCGCCGGTTTGCCCAGCCAGAGTTGCAGGGCGAGAAACGCGCTGGTCATCGTTCCCGGCACGGCGATTTTTTTCTTCGCAATTTCCTCGCGGGAAAATTTCTGTTTCGCCACGAGCATCGGGCCGTAGCCATCGCCCATGCTCGCACCGCTGGGCAGCAGCGCGTATTTGTCAGACACGAAGGCGTAGGCGTGAATGCTCACGGCGGAGATGTCCAGTTCGCCGCGCGTGGCGCGCTCGTTGAGCGTCTGGATGTCCTGCAAGATGTGTTGAAACTGAAAGCCGTGCGTCGGGATCAAATCCTTCGCCAGTGCGTAAAACATGAAGGCATCATCGGGATCGGGCGAATGGCCCAGCGTCAAATTCGTTTTTTGCATCGGCGAAAATTAAACGAGACGGCGATGGCTGTCACGACGAGAAGCTAAAAGAATGTGTGATTGGGTGCGCTCCGCTACTGACGCGCACGCGCCACGCTTTCTCGACTGCGATTGTCTGCCACCTCCAACTCATGCACAGACAGTTTCCACAGGCAAATTTAACGGGGCGCGTGCGTTGTGTCTCTCTCCTTTACTCTCCACCTTAACGACCCGCAGATACCAATGATGCAAGTCCCCACATACATCAGGCACCCGCGACTCCCCACCTCCCGAACCACAACTAAACGCAACCGACATCCAATTAGCAACGCGCGTGCCAAGTGTCCAAAATGTAAAATCCCTTTGTTTTTAGGCATTAAACCAACTGCCCGGCAAATACCGCTGTGGCGAATTAGCCAGCGCGGTTAATAAATTTCAACAGTGCGCTGGCGTTTTTGAACGTTGAAGCGAAGCAAACCGTTTAGCAAACTAACCCGGTGCCAAACGAACGGTGGCACCAGCGCGGAAGTTAGCCAGAAAATTATTATGACCGGCATCGAACAACTCTGCCCCAACTGCGGCTTGTGCTGCGACAGCACGCTGTTCGCCGATGTGGAATTGCAGAAACGCGACGACGCCAAACGCCTCGCCAAACTTGGCCTGACGCTTGAAAAGAAAGGCCGAAGCAAACTCGCCTTCGCCCAGCCGTGCGCGTGTTTTGATGGGAAAATTTGCCAGATTTACCACGACCGTCCGCAGCGATGCCGCGCGTTTGACTGCGGTTTATTGAAACGCGTGAACGACGGAAGAATGACCGCCGCCGCTGCGTTGAAAAAAATTTCTGACACCAAGCACCGCGCGGAAAAAGTTCGTGGTCTGCTGCGTTCGCTCGGCCAACGCGATGAGCAAATGCCGTTGACGCATCGTTACGCCGAGGCCATGAGCGCGCCGATGGATTTGTCCGACGAAGTCAACGCCGACGCCCACGGTGAATTGATGCTCGCCGTCAACGACCTGATGAACCGACTGCAACGAGATTTTTTGCAGTGACACCTTTCGCTAAAATCTTTTGCCAAGGCGCGCGATGCGGACTAAAGTTTGCCCATGCAAAGTTGGTTGTCAGACCGAATTAGTTTTGATTCCGCCATTTGCCACGGCAAACCAGTGGTGCGCGGCACGCGTGTGCTCGTGGCCAACATCGTTGGCGCGGTGGCCAGCGGGCAGTCCGTGCCGGACATCTTGCAGGATTATCCTTCGCTAAAAGATTCTGACGTTCGGGCGTGTCTGGAATTTGCTGGCAGCCTGACCGCAATGGAAAGCGTCGAAGTCTGACCCGTTCAGCGAATGAAATTTTTTCTCGACGAAAATTTCCCGCGCCCTGCCCTCGCCCAACTACAATCCGCCGGACACACCGCCGTTCACTCGCTAGAAATTTTTTCGCCCGGCACCGCCGATGAGAAATTATTTACTTACGCCCAGCAACACGCGCCGTTTTTGTCACCACGGACAAAGATTTTTTTCACACAGTTCCGCTCGCGTTCGCGCAGCATCACGGGGCTATCGTCATCACCTTGCGCCGACCGAACCGGGATGAATTATTGCGCCGCTTGGCTGATGCACTGGCCGCACTCGGTGAACGAACTTTAACCAACACGGTCTGGCTCGTGACTGACACACGCATTTATAGCCGCCAGAAAGTGTGAGCCGCTCGTGGGAAAATTGGAACGCTTCATGAAATTCAAACTGCCTAGCCGCTGTTTGAAACCATCAGAATTAAAATTTACATGAACCCCGTTATTTGTCCGCCGTCATCAATTTCGACATAAAGAATGATTTTGCTAGTTGGAACAAGATCAGGCGAAGTCACCGCAACTTCCCAAAATCCATCAGCTTGTTTGATTTCAAATTGAGCAGATTCTGCCCAATTATAGCGTTGCTTTACATATGTGTGAGCAATGCGGACCACCTCTTTTTCTGGTAATTGTTTCCCCTGAACAGATATGAAAACTACGAAGACCAGAACGAGACTGGTTAGTGCTAATAAAAAAAACATCTTGGAGTTGGCAAACTTCATACTCGATCTTTGGCCTCAAAGAATGACACCTTCCCGCCCTAACAAATCTTTTTTCCACGCGATGCCGCCCGAAAACCCGCCCAGCTTTTTATTCGCCGCAAGGATGCGGTGACACGGAACCAAAATGGGAATCGGGTTCGCACCACACGCGCCGCCCACGGCGCGCACCGCTTTGGGTTTGCCAATCCGCTCCGCGATTTCTCCGTAACTGCGCGTTTTGCCGGCGGGAATTTGCAACATCTCGCACCAGACGGATTGTTGAAAATCAGTCGTCCCGGACCAGTCGAGCGGGGGCAGATTTTTCACAGCGCGTCCGGCGAGCATTTGCTTCAGCGCATCCGCCGTGGCGCGGTGCCAGCGGAGAATTTGCACCGATGCCTTGGGATTCGTGGACAGCACGCGGCTAGATTTCTTTGCGGGAAAATCCAATCCGGCCAGACCTTTTTCAGAATAGTGCGCGGTGAAATTTCCGTCGGCGGTCGGGATGGAAATTTCCACGAGCAGAGGTTTTGCCTTCAGTTTTTTTGCGGTGAACATAAAAAATTGGGATGGAGATTTTAATGCTTCGGCAGCAAGACGTAGAACAGCCCGAACAGCACGACCACCACGATGGCGACGAGCCAAATGAAGCGGTTGCGCGCGATGCGCTTCTCGTAGCGCAGCGGGCGCAAACCGTGGACGCCACCCGCCGCGAGATAATTTACGAGGCGCGGATTGCTTGTGGACGGTCCGCGAAAATGATTGCGGATGCGGTTCCACAGCGCGGGCAGATCGTATTTGCGGACGCCGAGTTCGTTGTAAATTTCTGGCGAGCCGGGTTCGTGGCCGCCGTTGATTTTTGTGCTGCTGACCTCCTCGAACACCGGGCCAGCGGGCGCGAGGGGCAGAATTTTTTCCGCCGTCCGCGTCACGGTTTCGCCGCGCGGCGAGGTGGTGGAACGAAATTTCGGCGCGGATGGTTTCGCCGTTTCGGAACCAAGCTTTTTAATCTCGGCTTCGAGCGCAGCAATCTGCGCGTTCAGGACGCGTTCCTTTTCCGAAATCGGGTCGGGCTTTTTTTTTGAGAACGCCATGCGGCCTCACTTACGCAACATGAGCGCGAAGAAAATTCCCAGCGCGGCCACGAGCAATGGCCACGTCAGCGCGAGGCCAATTTTGCAAAGCTGGCTGAAATTTAATTCCGCGAGTGAGGGCGCGACTTTGGCAGCGGCAGTTTTTTCCGACGCCGCCGTCGTCCGACTTTCACCAGCAAGGACGGGCAATTTGAGCCGCGCAGAATTCCATTCCATCCGCGCGTTTTCAATCGTCGTCAGCGCGCGCGTGAGTTCGATCTGATAATTTTCTTTGGTCCAAGCGTCTTCGTGGATGGCCTGCACTTTGAGCAGCGCGTCGCGGAAATCATCCAGCGTTTTGGACATCTGCTCGGCGTCACGGCGCGCGGTGAACTCGGCTTCTTCGAGCAAACCAAGACCGCGCGTGAGCTGCTGGGTCATTTCCTGACGACCGGCTTGAAATTCATTCTGGCGGCGACGCAATTCTTCGAGGCCGGCTCGCTCGCGTTCGAGCTCCTCTTGCGCGCGCTTGAGTTCCACCAGTTTTTGCTGGGCTTCCACCACCTTGCGATCCACGTCGTCGCGCGAGGGCGCGGTAGATTTTTGGGTGGTGAAATCGGTGTCAATAAATTCAGTTGCGTCGTATTCGGCGGCCATGAAGCGACTTTAGACCCGCGCCGTGAAACTGTAAAGCGACATTGCGCTTGCCATCGTGTTTGGGATGCCGCAGAAATAATCGCATGATTGAACTCATTCAGTTTCCGTGGAGTCCGTTCTGCCTCATCCAGCAGCGTATCCTTGAATTTTCCGGTGAAAAATTCAAGCTCACCAACCTCCCGCGCACCGGCGACCGCTCGCTCATCTGGAAGTTGACCAAGGAAAATTATTACGCCGTGCCGATCATCCGCGACGGGGCCAAAACCATTTTTGAATCTGGCGAGGACACGCAGGACATCGCGCGTCACGTTGACAAAAAATACCAACTCGGACTCTTCCCGAAAAAAAACGAGGGCGTGCAAACTATTTTGACGCGCTATTTTGAACACGAAGTTGAGGCCATTGGTTTCAAATTAAACGATGTTCATTACAAAAAATTTGTCGCCCAGGATGACCAAGTTGCCTTCATCCGGCACAAGGAACGCAAGTTTGGGCGCGGCTGCCTTGACCAGTGGCGGGCGCAGCAGCAAGAGTTGCTCCACCAGCTTGAACAAAAATTGTCGCCGTGCGAACAGATGCTCGCGCACTCGGATTACCTGCTCGGCGACCAACCGTTGTTTGTAGATTTTAATTTAATGGGGCTGCTGGAAAATTTTTTGTATTCCGGCCATTACGAATTGCCAAAGTCACAGCCGCATTTGAGGAAATGGCATCGGCGCATGACCACGCTGCGGCGAAAATGAAAAGTGATTCGCCGACCATTTTCCTGACCGCCGAGCGGCGTTATCTAGCGATGCTGAATCACGAAGCCGCGCCGGTAATTCTTGCGCCGTTCGTTCCCGCGGGCACGGAATTGGATACTTGGAACGAAAAAAACTATGTCAGCATCGTGGGTTTTCTTTTTTTGAATACGAAAGTGCGGGGCATTTCGATTCCGTTTCACCGAAATTTTGAAGAATTAAATTTGCGCTTTTACGTCCGTCGTCAGGCCGGCGACGGTTGGCGGCGCGGCGTAGTGTTCGTCAAGGAGCTTGTGCCGCGGGCGGCCATTGCGTTTGTGGCGCGGACATTTTACAACGAAAATTATCTTGCGTTGCCGATGGCGCATCGCCTTGAAAAATCCGGGGCAGCCATCAAGTCCGTCGAGTATTCGTGGCGATTCAGAAACGCGGAAAATCATTTGCATCTGATCAAGCGCGGCGAAGCGCAACCGCTGGCCGCCGGTTCGGAAGCAGAATTTATCACCGAACATTACTGGGGTTACGCAAAACAACGCAACGGCTCGACGATGGAATACCGCGTCGAACATCCGCGCTGGCAAGTCTGGGAAGCGCAGTCGGCGGAACTGAAATGCGATGTGGCCGGTTTATATGGCCAAAATTTTGTTACTCATCTGGATTGCGCTCCGGCTTCCGCATTTTTTGCCGATGGTTCGCAGGTGAAGATTTTTTTGGGAATGAAGCTGCGTTGCTAGTTGCCGCCCTGCCCGGTTTCGTTTAATTTTCGGGCACTATGGAAACACCATTTGGATTTATCCCGCCGCCACTGTTGCCGCCGCCGCCGATCATCGCGCCGCCGCCCGCACCCAAGCCGCGCCGAAGCTGGGGCTGGATCATCACCTCCATCGTGCTCGCGCTGTTGCTCGTGGTTTGCGTGTTCGTTATTTTCGCGGAACTGACGTTCCACTCGATCAATTTTAATCACAATTTCAAAACCACGACCGCGCGCATGGTTGGGCCTAAACTCGACGAGTGGCTTATCGAGGATAATGATTCGCGCAACAAAATCGCGGTCATCACGGTGGACGGCATCATCAGCAGCCAAGGCAACGGTCAGGGCTATAATCTGGTGGATGTGGTCAAGGCGCAGCTCGCCCGGGCCGACGACGATGATCGGGTGAAGGCGGTCGTTTTGAAAATTGATTCGCCCGGCGGCGAAGTGCTGGCGTCCGACCAAATTTACAAGGCGATTGAAAAATTTCAGCGCGATGAAAAAGACGAGCACGGCAAGCCCGGACGCAAAGGCAAGCCGGTGATTTGCTCGATGGGCAACCTCGCGGCGAGCGGCGGCTATTATATTTCCGCGCCGTGTCGCTGGATCGTGGCGGACGAACTCACGCTCACCGCCAGCATCGGCGTGATCATGCACGGCATCAATTATCGTGGACTGATGGATAAAATCGGCGTGCTGCCGATGACGTTTAAGAGCGGCAAGTTCAAGGATATGTTAAGCCCCGACCGCGCGCTGGAGGAAATTCCCCCCGAGGAACGCGAGATGATGCAGGCGCTGATTGACGAGACCTATCAGAAATTCAAGGGCATAGTTGGAAATGGCCGCACCAATGCGTATGCCTTGAACAAATCAGAAACCAAGGAAGAAAATCGCGGACGTCCGCTCGCCGACAACTGGGCCGACTACGCGGATGGCCGCGTGGTTTCCGGCACGCAAGCGTTCAATATTGGACTGGTAGATCAGCTCGGCGATTTCGACGATGCCGTAGATCGCGCGATGGAAATTGCCCACGTCAAAGACGCGAATCTCGTGGAGTATCAAGCGCGTTACGACATCGCCAATTTCCTCTCGATGTTCGGCCAGAGCGGACAGGCCAAAGACATCAAGCTAGATCTTGGCGTAGAAATTCCCAAGCTCCGCCCAGGCTGTTTGTATTATATCGCACCAAATTTTGCGTTTTGAAACCGGATTGTGTTTTCAATATATTTATCCGCAAAGAACGCAGATTTTCGCAGATATAGAAAATAATCTGCGTGAATCTGTGAAATCTGCGGACGAAATCCATCGGGCGTAACTCGCTTCTAAAAATGAAAAACGTCACCGTCGTCACGCATCCACTCGTGCAACACAACCTCGCGCGGTTGCGCGACCGGCGCACCACGCCGCAGGAATTTCGCCGACTGCTCGGCGAAATCGCCTCGCTGATGATTTACGAGGCGACGCGTTCGCTCGGCGTGAAAAAAATTTCCGTCCGCACGCCGCTCGCGCCCGCGACCGGCTGGCAGCTCGAACGCGAAGTCGTGCTTGTGCCCGTGCTGCGTGCTGGCTTGGGAATGTTGGATGCGATTCTCGAATTGATCCCGCACGCCCGCGTCGGCTTCATCGGTTTGAAGCGCGAAGAGACGACGTTGCGCGCGATGTTTTATCATAAGAGCCTTCCGAAAAATCTCGGCAAGTTTGAAGTCATCCTCATTGACCCGATGCTCGCGACCGGCGGCAGCACGGTGGCGGCGGTGGATCTGCTCGTTGAACAAGGCGCGAAACATATTCGCGTAGTGAACCTCGTCGCCGCGCCGGAAGGCATCGCGCGCGTGCGGGAAAGTTACAAGACGCTCCCGCTCTTCACGGCGGCGGTGGATAAAAAACTAGACGGACGCGGCTACATTCTGCCGGGATTAGGTGATGCGGGAGATCGGTTGTTTGGAACTTAAAAATTTCAACTACGGATGGTCACGGATTAAAAAGCGATTCACTCGCCGGTTTGCTTTTTCGCGATCCGCCCATACCAGATGCCCGACGCCAGAAAGACCACGCTGCAACCCGAGGTGAACCACACGAGAAACGGCACGGGTAAATAATAATAAGCCCCGACTGCGCCCGCCGCCGAAAGCCCGCCGCAGAGATAGGAATAAAATGCACTCGCCCGCGCGCTCTGAAAACTTTTTTGCAAAATCATCGCCAACGCCTGTTCGTTGCGAGTCAGCGCGATAGCGCAAGTTTCAGAACAAATCATCCGTTGCGACGCGGAAAGTTTCGCGCAATCGGCGCAGAGCGCGCGCCCACAGTGGGTGCAGACGGCATTGGCCTCGTGGTTGTGGGCGACGCATTTCATGTGGCCACGAACGGAGAGAATTTATTTTGTCGCCGGGGCCGCGCGCAGTTCGCTCGGCGCGATCACGGATGGAGTTTCCGTCGCCGCCGTGCGCCGCGTGCCGCCGATGATGATGACTTCGCCATTCTGGTTCACGCTCATGCGCGGGCGACCATTGAAATTATCGTAAGTCTCCTTGCGAATCATTTTCCCGTCCGGCCCAACGAGGCAATAAGTGAACGCCTGCGCGCCCGCCTGCCACAAGACGTGCAACTGACTCGTGCGGTCAATCTGCGCTTCCGGCGCGCTGAACGACACCATCGCGCCAAGGGATTCCGTGTGGAAAATGCGTTGCTCCTCGCCGTCGCTCAACTGGACGTAAAGCCGCAGTTGCGAGCGAAGATAGTTCGCTTGTTCCAGCGTGTATTTGCGGACATCCGGCGCGGCGTTCGTGCCCGTCCGCACGCCGAAATCCTGCGACCAAATTTTTGCGCCGTGGATGATGTCGAAACTTTTCGGCGCACTCGTCACCGTCGCCGTCCAATCGGGAATGTGTATCGTGGCGATGATTTTGTAGCGACCCGTTTTGTTCACCGTGAAATAAGGCGCGAGGTCCACGCGCTTGATACCCATCTGCGAGGATTCGAGATCAAACTCGCCCAGCACCGGCACCTCGGATTTTTTCAAGACCACAAAGCTATCCACCGACTCGATGGTGAAGGTAAGCCAAGTCGCGTCCGCGCCGAGGTGAATAGGCTGGCCGGAAAGGTTGGTGATCTTCACTGCGAGCGGCATGGCTTCGCACGGAAGAAACTGATCTTGCTCCAACTCTAATTCCACCGTGACCTGCGCGGCAGCGCGGAAGCAAGTGAACGCCACCAGCGCGAGGATGAGAAAAGTTTTCATTTAATGCCGCACAGATTAAACCGCCCCACGCGCGGGGCAATGGGAAAATAGAAGCAGCTTTATGGGATCGTGGTGCTTTTCTCCATCTTTAGGCATCCAGCGTCTGAATTCAATAGGCATACCTGTCACGTCTCTAAGTTGGAAATTCATGTTCATTTCAGTTATGCCGATCACTTTGTAACTCACAGTGCGATATTTGTGAGTCGTTAAGTCCACATGGTTGGTCCACGTCACAGTCACGAATCCATGATCAACCCGCCACAATCCATCAGCGTCGCCTTGACCGGTTTCAGCTCTCATGCTCCGATCAGAACGAAATGTATCGCGATTAGCTGTGTCCGGGTTTATCCATGTCCCTACAATCAAATCGCGAATCTTTGCGTCGCTTGGCAGTCCGAAGTGATACCAAACAAACACGCAGACAACAGCAATCAAGACAAGGACAATTCCTATGATAATCTTTTTCATACCGTGTGCAGATGCCTAACGACCAAGAACTGAGCCACGGCCACGGAAACCGTCCGTGAACCAACGACCGCAGCGTGAACCCGAAGGCGTATAAGCCGTTGGCTCCAGTGATGTGTTAGGCGGCATGGTTACTTCTGTCCTCCAAATAAAGCCAAAAGAAAAAGGCCAATGCCACAAAATGCAAAACCGACTCCAAGCACTCGGAAAATCTTGACCTGCTTGGCGGCTGCCTCTGGGTTCGTCCGACTCTTTTGGGGGAATCCTTTGTCAATCAGATGTAGATACTTCGGGCCGGTTATCGCCAGCGTGATGCCAGCAATAGCCATCAATATATTCCAAACCATCCCACCAATCTGTTGAGGAGTAAACGTTGCTATAATCATAAACGTGTGAATGCCGCCTAACGACCCAAGCTCAGCGACCCGGCCCACGGGAGGCGTGGATTGCAACCGGAGCGCGATGGCCGGGTTCGCTGCAGCGCATGGTTAGGCGGCACGGCTCTCACTTGGGCCTCTTGTTTTCCTCGACGCCTTTCAGTTCGGGCTTGCTGCCTGCGCTCGCGCCCATGCCTGACTCGGTAGCGCCGTAAGTGCTGATGACATCCTTGACGATGCTGTCTGGTCCGAACGTAACCATCACCATCTGGTTCTGGACGTTCGCTCCGCCAGCGAACGCGCCAACGATGGGGATGAACGACGCGCCCTTGGCGGTGGCGCGGACATACATGTAGCTGAAAGTAACCTCGCCGCTACCGTTGCGTGTCATCTGGTCGGGTGAGCCGATGAGCTTGAGAACCTCATCTCGCGTCGTCTCTCCCTTCTTAATCTTGTCCACGCTCGCTTGGTCGAGCTTGCGTCCGACGGTGGCGCAACCAGCGAGAAGGATTGTTGTGAGTGCAAGTGTGAGTAGTTTCTTCATTTGGTTTTGGTGTGTGCTTGTCGAGCGCGTAGTGCCGCCTAACATTGTATTGACCCGCCCCAATGTGGCCAATTTCAATAGGAGTCATTTGGGCGAAAATTTCAAGCACGATGCTATCAAAGCGGACGGGTAGATGGCTGTCAAAGATTATCGCCGGAACCAACATCCCGATATTTGCTGGTGAAGGTAGGGCGCGTCGCTCCGCGCGCGCCGCCGGAAATCAGAACGCTTCCGTTCCAGCCAGCGGCGCGCGCGGGGCGACGCGCCCTACCAATCATTCATGATTATCCGTGGTTGAAAAATTTACCGCTATGTTCACGGCGGCGACGAGAGCAGCCACGCGGACGGGCAGCGGAAAATCCGACGGGGCTTCGAGCGTGTAGCCTTGGCGCGCTTTGTTGGCGATGAGATACAACGCCTCCGGCCAGTCAGGTCGTTCAGCGGGGGAAAGATTGGGATGGATAATGCCATTCTGCACGACGCGGCCTTCGATGACTTCGGCGCGGTCAATCGGGCAAATTTTTTCCACGGCGGAAATCATTTTTGGCGCGGGCGAAAGTTTCCCATCGGAATTTTGTTCGTAGAGATAAAAGCCGTTCGCTTCCCAATCTTCGTGGAGGCAAAGATACAGATCAAATTTTGGCTGCCGATCCAGCCAGCCGATGTGGGCGCGAGTCTCGGCGGCGCGGGGATTTCGGTAATCGCGATTCAGGTCAAGGCCGTCCGGGTTTTCGCGCTGATTTTTCGTGAAGCTAACGGGATTCAAGCAAGGCAGCAGAAAAATTTCCGCGTCGTGCGGCCAGCGGTTTTGCTGCAACAATTTCAACGCGGCGCGCGGCGCGGCGGGTTCGTCGCCGTGGATGCCCGCACTCAAGTAAATGCGGAAGGGGGAGTGCGGAGTGCGGAGTGGGACCCGGTG
>JANYCI010000036.1 GCA_025360325.1 Limisphaerales bacterium
ATGCGAGCCGGAATCGTGCAGCGCGGCAAGGGAGGCGGGTGAAAAAAGTTTCACCCAACCAAAAATCTCGCCCGCGAAACTGGGTTCCGCCGCCGACAACCCGGCGACAGCGAACGGCAACAGCGCGTAAAGCGCGAACGCCGCGGGCGCAAGCAGCCAAAGGGTTTTCCGATTGTTTTCAGGCGCGGACACTCGTGGCAGGCTAGAGCCGGCGGCGCGGATTGTCAGCATTTGATTGCGTGCGGACGGTCACAGGTTTAGTTTCGCCGCATGAAAATTGGCTTGGAGTTGAACCCGGAGAAAATCATCCGCCGCCTATTTTATGTGTCGCTGTTTTTTCTGGCGGCGAGCCTCGCGGTGAGCGTGTGGAGTTTTTACGGCGCGGGCGATGATTGGTGGTTCCTCACGCACAATTTTGATTTCGACGAAAAAAACAACCTGCCGCACGCGTTCAAGTCATTGCTGCTGGCCGGTTGCGGCGCGGCCATTTTTTTGAACGCGCGCGCGGTGGCCGAATCGGGCGGCGCATTTTTGAAACGCTGGCGGGTGCTGGGCTGGATTTTTCTGGCGCTCGCGGTGGACGAGGAAGTGCAAATCCACCAGAAGACGGTCTCGCTGCTGGTGGCTCGCATTCTAGGCGCGGACGTGGATCATGCGCCGGACGCAAAAATATTCTGGATTCTGCCTTATTTGATTTTCACCGCCGGCTTCTGCGTGGCCTATCTCGGATTTTGGTGGAAGCTGCCACTACGCGTGCGATTGCGGTTTGCCGGCGCGGGGATCATCTACGTCGGCGGCGCGGCGGTCGTCGAAGAAATCGCGCACAAATATGCGAACCATTTTGGCGACCACAATATTCCTTATCTGTTGATGACCAATTTTTCAGAATTCATGCAGATGATTGGCTCCATCCTTTTCATCCAAGCGCTGCTGCTGTTTCATTCCTTGCGGACAAAGACGCCTGCTTGAACAAAAAAGTTTAACCGCCTTTCAACTCACAAAATCCGCGTCAACGTTTCCAGCACTCTTTGCCCCGTGAACGGCTTGTTCATAATTTCTATTTTTGTGAGCGCGGTCAGCGGCTCGAATTTTTCCGCCACGATCATCCCGCTCATCGCGACAAATTTTGTTTCGGGCCGGATTTTGTGCATCGCCGGAATCGCTTTGTAACCGTCCAGCACCGGCATCATCAGGTCAATCATCACGAGGCTGATTTCGGCGGCGTGTTTTTGGAACAGCGCCACGCCGCTCGCGCCGTCGGCGGCGGTAAGCACGCGATAACCGTTGCCGGTGAGCATCCCTTGCAGCAGGTCGCGAATGAGCGGCTCGTCGTCTATCACCAACACCAAACGTCCCGTGCCGGCGGCAATCGGCGCGGCCACTTCCGCCGCACTCACGGTCACGGCAGACTCGGGCAGCGGAAACAAAATCGTGAATGTCGTGCCCTGCCCGACCACGCTGCCGACATCGAGAAAAGCCGCGTGCTGCTTGACGATGCTCAACACGGTCGAGAGGCCGAGGCCCGTGCCTTTGCCCACTTCTTTCGTCGTGAAAAACGGCTCAAAAATCCGGTCGATGATCGCCTGCGGGATGCCGCTGCCGGTGTCCTGCACTTGCAGGCGGACGTAATTTCCCGGCACCGCGCCGAGGATTTGTTTGGCGTCCGCAGCGGCGAGAATTATTTTTTCGGCGCGGATAAAAATGCTGCCGCCGTCCGGCATCGCGTCGCGCGCGTTCACGCACAAGTTGAGCAGCACCTGATGCAACTGCGTCACGTCGCCGACGATGGCCGGGAGATTCGCGGCCAAATTAATTTTGATTTCCAGATTTTTCGGAAAGGTTTCACGCAGAATTTTTTCCAGGTCGCGGATGACGTGCTGGAGTTGCAGCGGTGATTTTTCGCCTTCGCGTCCGCGCGTGAATGACAACACTTGCTTCACCATGTCCGCCCCGCGCCGCGCACTGAGGCCGATGGTGTTGAGGGTTTTTTTGCGCGCATCATTTTTTTCCCCGAACTCCAGGATTTCCACGCCGAGCAAAATCGGCGTGAGCACGTTGTTCAAATCATGCGCGATGCCGCCCGCCAGCGTGCCGATACTCTCGAGCCGCTGCGTGCGGAGCAGTTGCGATTCCAGTTTGTTGCGTTCGGTGATGTCGGTGTTGATCACGAGCACGGAATTTATTTTGCCGTCGGCATTGCCCACGCGCGTCCAGCGGCTCTCGACTAAAATTTCTTTGCCCGCCTTGGTGGTCTGTTGCAACTGGCCGAGCCATTCGCCAGTGTTCATCACGGCGGCGCGCGCCTCGGCAAATTTCTCCGCGTGTTTTTTGTAAAGCAGTTCCTGCACGTTACGTTCGCGCGCCTCCGCCGCCGTCCAGCCCAGCAACCGCTCGGCGCTCGGATTCCAGTAGGTGCTGCGCCAGTTCAAGTCGTGAACCATGATCGCGTCCTGCGCCTTGTCGAGCAGTGCGGCCTGCTCAAAAATTTGCGCCTGTGCCAATTCGCGCTGCCGCTCCAGATTTTTTTTAAGCACATACCACTCGACTGATTTGTAGCTGATCGTGAAGAGCAAACCGAGCGGCGCTTGCACGGCCACCACCACCAGCCAGGGAAACCAGATTTTTCCCACACCAAAAAGCAGCAACATGACCAATGTAAAGCCCATTACGCCGAGGGCCGCGACGCCCACGGCAGTCAGCGGACGAAAGCGCATCAAGCCTGCGCCAAAGAACAACGTTCCGAACAGTAGCGCGATCCATTCGCCGGCGGGCGGCAGTTTTTGCAACCAATCTTCGCCGATGAGATTCAGCAGAATCGTGGCGTGAACATCCACGGCGGGAGTGAACACCGGATTGGAATACCATGTCGTGTAAGGACTGCGGAATTGATCTTTGCGGTCCCGCAGCAAGCCGGTCTGCGGGCTGCCGCCGATGAAAATAATTTTGTCGTGATAAAATCCCGGCGGTTTGTCGAAGGCCAGTTTGTAGCTCAAGCCCTGAAAATTATCCGGGCCGTTGTAGTAATTGATCCAGCGTTCTTGAAAACGCGCTTTGTCATTCGCAGCGACCGGCAGGTGCAGCATCTTCGCCGCCGCCCACGTCATGCTGGTGAACGTTTCACCACGCGGCCCGTGGTTGTGTTCGCGCACCAGATAATCCAGGTCCGGTTGCAATTGCGCGAGGCCCCAGCCGGCGGCGGCTTCAAGGAACGGCGCGTAAGGCAGCACCAAGGTCATTTCTTCGGAACGCCCGTGCGTGTCGGAAGTCGAACGGTTTTCGCTGTAGTCCGCCGCGAGGATGACGTGGCCATTGTGACGAATCGCGTCCGCAAAAATTTTATCCGCTTCGGGATTCGGTCCCGGATCGCTGAAGACCACATCGAAGATCACCGCCTTGGCTCCGTCCGCCGCGAGCCGGTCCAGCAAGCGCGCATGAATCGTCCGATCCCACGGCGCGTTGAAGGGCTGATGAAAATCAACGTAGGAAGCCTCATCGAGATAGATCATCGCGATCTGGCTTTGCGAAGGCGGATGCTGCTTCACGGGCGAGAGATCATACGCCCAGTCGTAGCTCGCAAACTGCAAGGCCGAACTCAACCGGGAATTCAGATTCAGCAACCCGAACCCGACGAACAACACCAGCACCGCGCCCAAGCTCGCGGCGATTTTCGGCTTGAGAAATGTTTCCCGGAGGGACATTTAATTTTCAAAAGCTGACGATTCAAAAGCTGAATTTTGCGCCCGCCACAAACGTGCGGTTGCGCGGCAATTCCGCCGTGAGATTCAGCGGGTTCAGCTGGTAATTTTGATCCGCGAGATTCAGCACGCCGACGTGAACTTCTATCCGCCGTTTCGCAAAGCGATAGCCGAGCATCACGTCCGACTGCCAGAAATCATCGCCCGCCAGCCCGCCGGTGTAGCCGTCGTTGTCCTGATGAATCCATTGCGAACGGAACTGCCCGAAAAATCCGCAGCGATGATTGTAATTGAGCGACAGCGTGAGCTGCTGCAACAACGCGGAGACATCCGCGTGCTTCGGGTCGCTCGCTTGCCAGAGCGCGGTGGCCGGGATCGCCGGATAATCACTTCCGAGATCAGCCTCGCTGATGCGATAGCGCGCACCCGCCGACCACTCGTTGCCGAGCAGTTGGTTCACCGTGAACGCCAGGCTTTTTTCCGTGAAATCAAACGTGTGCGGCGTCGTGGAAAATTTATTTGGCAAAACCGACGGGATGAGAAAAGTATTTGTGAACACACCGTCGCTGCGGGTGCTGTCCGAGTTCAACCACTCCGCCGCGAGGGCGAGGAAGGTGCCGTTGGTGAAGGATTGCTCGACGCTCGCGGAATACGTTTCGATGTGTGCGCCAGGAATCAGGCCGACGACAGATTCCGGCATCACGCTGCGAAAAGATTGATTGAGTCCGGCCAGCTCCGTGGGTTCCAGGCGAAAACTATTTTCGTTGAAAATTCCGCCGAGCGACTGCGAATACATCGCGCGCACCGTGGTTCGCGCGGCGGGCGTGTAAATCAAGCCGAGCTTGGGAGATACTTGCTCCTTGGTGTCTTCCCGGTTGTTGAGCGGTGCGTTGAGCGCGTTGTCGGGAAAACGAAGCTGGTCATACGTCACGCCCGCCGTGAACGCGAGCGGCTCGGCGATGCGCCATTGCCAGTAGCCATAAGTCGAAAAACGTTCCGCGTCCGAGCCGATTTTTTGCACGCTCATCGGGTTGCCCGACTGGTCCAGCTCGGCGTCCGTGTTGACGCGGCCATCTTGATAATTGCCGCCGAAAATAAACGTGTGCGGATTGAACTGGAAAATATGCTGCAACTCCGCCGTATAAAATTCGTAGTCGTGGTGGTAGTGCAAATCGAAGAACGGTTCCACAATCGCGCGCTGGATGGTGCCGCCACCGTATTGCAAGTAGAGCGGCTGCGCGTCGGGATTGTTCAAATCGAGTTCGTCCTGAATCCGTCCCGCCAAAATCAACGTGTGGGAACTGGGCGACCAAGTGCGATGATAGCCGAGATAAACATTCGGCGTCTGCGACTCGCTCAAGCGCAGGCCGGTGTTCGCGGCGGACGGACTGTAATGTTGCGCCACGTCGCCGCTCTGCTGCTCAAAATATTCCAGAAACAAAAGCAGTTCGTCCTGCGGCGTGAGCTGATACTTGAACGTGCCGGAAATCTGAAATTGTTTCTGGTCGTTATTCGCGCGCTGGCCGGGATCGTCGAGCCGCGCCTCGTCGAGCGCGTAGGAGAAACGGCCTTCGCGTCCGTATTGCGAGGCGCTTTGGGAAAACGCGCCGTTGCCGCGATATTCAAACGCGCCGCTCGCACCAAAACCGTCGTGCTCGAACAGCCGGTAATAATCCTGATAGCTCATGTTGCGCGACAACGTGCTCGCGCCGACGGGCGAGAGCAGCGTGCCGATGAGCCATTCGCTGCGCGCGGGCGCTTCGTAACGCAGATTGAAATAATGCGGATCGCGCGTGAGTTCGTAGCTGTTCGCAAGAAACAGATGCGCGGAGGAGTTGGCGTAATCGGTGTTCACGGCCTTGCCCGCTTCGCGCACGCTCACGTCTTCCAGGCCGGCATCGCGATAAATGTTGGCGAGGTTCGCGCTCCGCACCGCCCGATCCTGGTCGAGCAAAAATTTCGAGCGGAACACAGCTTGGTTGTCGTTCAAGTCCTGTGATTTTTCCAGCTCGCGAATCGCCTGATTGATCTGGTTGCGCTGCTGGTTCAGCAGCGCGGAATAAAACCACGCGGTCGGATTGTTCGGGTCGAGTTGCCGCGCGATTCGCAATTCTTTTTCCGCGAGCGCGTCGCGGCCTTCCTCGCTCCAGGCCTTGCTCAAATAATTTCGGAGCATCGCGCGGTTCGGTTCCAGCGCGGCGGCGGTCTGCAAATCTTGGCGTCCAGTGGCGGACTGGCCGAGGCGGATTTTTACGAGGCCGCGTCCGAGCCACGCGTTGCCGAGTGCGCCGTCCAGCGCGATGGCCTCGTCAAAATATTTCAACGCCAACGGAGATTGATTTTGTGCGGCAGCGAGAAAACCCTGCAATGCCAAGCCTTCCGCATGACGCGGGGAATTTTTCAAGCCCACTTTCAGCGCGTCCTCGGCGGCGGGAACGTGGGCGAAACTAAATTCCAATTCCGCCACGCGCACGGCGGCGAAACCAAATGCCGGCGATTTCGCGAACGCGCCGCGCGCGGATTTCAGCGCGTCGTCCAATTGGCCGTGCGCTTGTTGATAGTAAGATTCCGCGAGCCATCGCACGCCGTCGTGATGGGCGCGGTGCGTTGCCACGCCTTGTCCAGCACCGCAGCGATCAATTCGCGCAACGCCTGCGCGGGTGCGAGCGTGGCGGGCAAGGTGGCGAGCAGTTGTTTTGCCTCGTCCACGCGGCCGACGCTCAACAGCAACGCGGCGTGAAAAACCTTGGCGGATTCGCCGGTCTGATTGGCCGGGAACGACGCGAGCGCCGCGCGCAAATCACCGGCGCGATAGGCGGCGAGTGATTCACGCAAAACATTTTTTTCTTCCGCCGAGAAATTGATTTCATCCGTGTCCACCACGGCGGGATAATAGAGGCACCATTGAATGACATTGGCCGCATCGAGCAACGGCGATTTTTCTGGCGCGCGACCTTTGGTGACGCTGGCCTGTTCGCCGCCGTGCATTTCAATTTTCCCGGCGTCGTTGCTCAAATCCACCGCGCCATCGAGCAACGCAAGTTTGGTGCCGCCGTCTTCGGCGACGTTCAGCAAAAATTCCGTGCCGCGAATCGCGCCGACGGCCGTGGGCGTGCGGAATTCCACGTCCGTCGGTTTCTCGCGGCTGAAGAAATAGAGTGAGCCGGTCTTGAGATCGAGCAGCGGTTTGCGATCCGCATTGTGCGGCGGCAGCAGCTCGAAGGAAGTCAGTTCGTTGATGCGAAATACGCTGCGGTCCGCGAGGCGGATGGTGGCACGGCTGTTTTTCTCGGTGGAAATTTTGTCGTGCAGATGAATCACCTGATCCACTTTGGCCGGCTGCCGTTCGCTCGCCCCGGCGGGAATGATCCACACTTTATTTTCGGTGGTGAGGATCTGGCTCTCCTCGGCAGCCGCGCGTGCGGAAAAAATCAAAATCAAAGGCAGGCCCAAGCCAACGACGAGCCGCGCGAGCGAGGCAGTATTTTTTAATTTCATGTTTCCAGATTTCGGTTGAGCGAATAATTCAGACATCGTTGGATTAGCCAGCAAACTCAATGCCGTCACACGTTTGGCTACAGCATCACCAGAGTTGTATCGGCAAAAGGTGTGAAAACTTTATGGTTTTGGGCGCGGGACGGGCGGTGAGATTTTGCCAGCAGGGCGGAGTCTCGAAAAAGTGTCCACATTTTTTCGCCGTTTTCCACGATCAGGACACGCCTTGGAAAAATGAGACACGAGTTGAAAATAAAATCACCGCAAAAACTAGGTTTCATTGAGATTCCGTAAAAACCAAGACAAGTGTGCCCAGAAAATTTTCATTGGCATCCCGGCTGCTAAAGATGAACCGGAACAAATAGTGGTTCACATGAGCATCACAAAACAAATCATCGGCCATGACCAACCGCCGTCAACGCCTGCGGAAAACCGGCGGCTCACAGCGAGCCTCTAAAAGAAATTTATGAAAGCCAAAATCACTTTTCTCATCGGCGTTCTATTTGTTGGCAGTCTGTTGCCGTCACGCGGCGCGATGCTGTTTCAGCAAATCCAAGACGCGCTCGACAGCGCCAGGCTGGGCACCAATGCCATCAACGGCGTTTCCATCACCACGGAGCCGCTGGACGTGACCAATCTGCTGGGCAGTGCGACGGCGCTGTCGGTGATCGCCACCGGCCCCAATTTGCAATATGTCTGGACGCTCAACGGCTATCCGGTTCCCGGCGCAACGAACGCCACGTTATTGCTGGCCAATTTGACGCCGGACATTTGCGGTGCGTATTGCGCCACGGTGTATAATGATATTGATGCGGATTGGAGCACCTTGGCGTATGTGCAGGTGCCGGCGCCCGTCCTGCCGTTTGCCAACACTTTTTCCAACCGCGTGAGTGTCACCGGACTCACTGGCTTCGGCAGCGGAACCATACAGGCCACCACCCCAACCACCAATACGGCGTCAGGGTTGTATTATCACCGGCTTTGGCTGACATGGATCGCTCCGACCAACGGGCCGGTGGAGATGAATACGGTTGGCAGTGCGACCGATACTTGGCTCGGTATTTACCAGGGCGGCGGCAATTCAAACCTGGTCGCCATCGTGACTGACGATGATAGTGGCGACTACGGCACCAGCTCCGTGGAGTTCAACGCGCAAATCGGAAAGGCATATCAGATCATGATCGCGGCCCGCAATTACGGCACGGCTCCGATTCTCTTCAATTGGAATCAATCGCCGCTGGTGGTGGCATTGCCGGTGATCACGGCGAGTCCGACGAACATCACTACGTTATTAGGTTCAGCGGCGGGATTGTCCGTTCAATACACCGCCACCGTGCCGACCACCGTGCAGTGGTATCACAACGGACAACTGATGACCGGTGCCGCGCAAAATTCCCTGCAATGGTCGCAATTGTCGCTGGCGGATTTGGGGACTTATCAGGCGGTGTTGAACTCGGCGCAATGGGTCTATCAACTGGCGCC